>JAJSZB010000070.1:0-23325 GCA_050613715.1 Streptomyces sp. IBSBF 3018 | reverse complement strand
GGTGTGGAGGAAGTCGCGGGCGGCGGCTGCGGCCTCGCGAGTGGGGCGGGTGGGCAGGGCGGTCTGGACGGCGAGGACGGAGGCGACCGCGATCAGGCCCGCGACGCCGCCCCAGAGCGGACCGGTCGCCTTGGCCGCGTTGGGCGGGATGGGCGTCACCAGGATCGCGATCAGCGGGGTGAGGGCGAGCCGGCCGAAGCGGCGGGTCCGGCCGCCGAAGCGGACCAGGTAGCGGGAGGCCCAGACCGCGGAGACGAAGAGTGCCGCGCCGAGCCAGGTGTGGTGCAGCATGAAGCGCCCGGTGAACGCGGCGGCGACGCCGACCACGGGCACGTAGACGAGTGCGGTGAGGCGATGGGCGAGGGTGGTGGCGTGCAGCGAGCGCGAGACGAGCACGGCGACGACGGTCGCCACGACCACCATGCCGCCGGGCAGATCGGCGGATCGGCATATCGCGTCGGTGATGAGCAGCGCCGTCAGCGCGGCGATGATCGTACGGACGGCGGTGTGCAGGGTCACCCGTCCGGGGTCGAGCAGCCGCAGTCGGATCGTCGCACGGACCCACCAGCTGCTTCTCGTCCGCCGGTCACCCGTACGGTCGCCGTCGTCCCCGGTCGTCGCGGTCACCGTGTCGGCCACGGTCACGGTCACGCCCTCCCCGTCCCTCGTCACGTCACCGGTCGTGTCACCGGTCGTGTCACCTGCCGCGGCTCCCGTCGCGGCACACGTCACACCACGCGGTCGGCTTGTCGTACTGCACTGTCACTCATACGCCTTGCGTATGACTATCAGCTCAACGGTCGCGCACTCACCCTTGAGCGCGCGGTCAGCGCCCCTCAGATAGTACGCCTTGCTTAGGAAATGGCAGCCATGTTTCCCCCTCCTCCCACCGACCCCGCGGCGACGATCCGACGAGCGGTCAATCGGCTCGGCCGCCGGATGCGTGCCGAGCGGCCGCCCGGCGGACTGCCCAGCGGGCGGCTGGGCACGCTCGCGCATCTGTACCGGGAGGGTCCCGGCTCGCCCGGGGCGATCGCGGCGGCGTTGCACGTGCAGCCGCAGTCGCTCACCCGCACGCTCGCCGCGCTGGAGCAGGAGGGGCTGGTGACCCGGGTGCGGGACGCCGCGGACGGGCGGCAGCAGCGGGTGGAGCTGACGCAGAGCGGGTTCGAGGCGCTGAGCCGCGACGTCGACCACCGTGACGCGTGGCTGCGCGCACGCATGGACGCGGAGCTGAACGAGACCGAGCGCGAGGTGCTACGGCTGGCCGCCGGCCTGCTCGACCGGCTCGCCGCGGACGACTGAGACCCGCGGGCCCGCCCGGGTCCCGCCCGCCTGCCGCGCCCCCGCGCAGGCGGTGCGCCGCACCCCATACGCCGCGCCCGGCCGTCGCATGCGCCGGCCGTCGACGTTCCCGCAGCCCCCCGCGGCCCGCGCCTCCGCCCACGGACGCGTGACGCGGCACACCCGCGCCCGGGCCGTCCGTAATACCCCCTAGGGGTATAAGGTTGAGGGAGAGGGAAGGGGAAGCCGCCCCTTCGTGCAGCGTGGTCCGCGCAGGACAGGACCGACCGAGTCGAGGAGAGCCACCATGACCGAGGCCGTCTACTCCGTTACCGGCATGAGCTGTGGCCACTGCGAGGCCGCCGTGAGCCGCGAGGTGACCGCGATCCCGGGGGTGACCTCGGTGACCGCCGTCGCGAAGAGCGGACTGGTGACCGTCGCCTCCGAGCAGCCGCTCGACGAGGCCGCGGTGCGCGCGGCCGTGGACGAGGCCGGCTACGAGCTGGTCGGCCCGGCCTGATCCGAGCCGGCGTGCCCGCGCCGCGGCGGTGTCCCCGCGGGGCGTCGCGGGCGCGCACGCGGGACGCGCCGGGGAACGGCGGCGCGGCGAACGAAGGGGCACGCGAGCGGGTGGCGGGACGTGGAGGGACGATGACGATACGCAGCGGGCAGGACGCCGAACAGCGGGCGGACCGGGTCGAGTTGCTCATCGGCGGCATGACGTGCGCGTCCTGCGCGGCCCGCGTCGAGAAGAAGCTCAACCGCATGGAGGGCGTGACCGCGACCGTCAACTACGCGACGGAGAAGGCGCGGGTGTCCTTCGGCGACGGCACGGCGGTGCGCGACCTCATCGCGACCGTCGAGGCCACCGGCTACACCGCCGCCCTGCCCGCGCCCCCGCTTCCCGCCACGCCCGCGGCCACCGCGACCGCCACCGACGCTCACACGTCCACCGCGCCCGGGTCCGCAACGACCGGGTCCGCCGCGGCGCCCCGGACCTCGCCCGGCCCCGCGGCCGTATCCGCGCCCTCAACTGCACCCGCCGCCGCGATCGATGGCGACGCCCAGCCCGAACTCCTCTCGCTGCGGCAGCGGTTGATCACCGCCGTCGTGCTCGCCGTGCCCGTCGTCGCGATGTCGATGGTCCCGGCCCTGCAGTTCACGAACTGGCAGTGGCTGTCGCTGACGCTGGCCTCGCCCGTGGTGGCCTACGCGGCGTGGCCGTTCCACCGCGCGGCGTGGAAGAACGCGCGGCACGGCGCGGCGACGATGGACACGCTGATCTCGGTCGGCACGCTCGCCGCCTACGGCTGGTCGGTGTGGGCGCTGTTCTTCGGGACCGCGGGCACGGCGGGGATGAAGCACCCGTTCTCCCTCGCGGTCTCACGCGGGGACGCGAGCGGCGACATCTACCTGGAGGCGGCGGCCGGCGTCACCGCGTTCATCCTGGCCGGGCGGTACGCGGAGGCGCGCGCCAAGCGGCGGGCCGGCGCGGCGCTGCGGGCGCTGCTGGAACTGGGCGCCAAGGACGTCGCCGTGCTCGGCCCCGACGGGCGCGAAGTGCGGGTGCCGGTCGGGCAGTTGGCGGTCGGCGACCGCTTCGTCGTACGACCCGGGGAGAAGATCGCCACCGACGGGGTGGTGCGTGAGGGCGGCTCGGCGGTCGACGCGTCGCTGCTGACCGGGGAGTCCGCGCCGGTGGAGGTCGGACCCGGCTCGCAGGTCGCCGGCGCGACGGTCAACGCGGGCGGCCGGATCGTGGTCGAGGCGCTGCGGGTCGGCGCCGACACCCAACTGGCCCGGATCGCCCGGCTGGTGGAGGACGCGCAGAACGGCAAGGCCGCGGCGCAGCGGCTCGCCGACCGTGTCTCGGCGGTGTTCGTGCCGGCTGTCATCGCGATCGCCCTGGGCACGCTCGGCGTCTGGCTGGCGCTCGGCGAGGGGGCGAGCGCGGCGTTCAGCGCGGCGGTCGCGGTGCTGATCATCGCCTGCCCGTGCGCGCTCGGGCTCGCGACGCCGACCGCGCTCATGGTCGGCACCGGCCGCGGCGCCCAACTCGGCATCCTCATCAAGGGACCCGAGGTGCTGGAGTCCACGCGGGCGGTCGACACGGTCGTGCTGGACAAGACCGGCACGGTCACCACGGGCGTCATGACGCTCACCGAGATCCTGCTCCCGGCCCACGCGACGGCCGGCGCGGCACCGCTCGACGTTCCTGCCACAACCCCCGGCGCGGCTCCCGACACCCAGGCGCGCCGGGCCGCCGAGGACGAGGTCCTGCGTCTGGCCGGCGCTCTGGAGCACGCCTCCGAGCACCCGGTCGCCCGCGCCATCGCCGACGCCGCGGCGCAGCGCCTCGGCGGCCGTGGCCCCAACGGCGCCACCGGCTCCACGGGCTCCACGGGCTCCACGGGCCCCAGCAGCCCCGGCAGCCCTGACGGCCCCGGCGAACTCCCGCCGGTCGGCGCCGACTTCACCGCCGTGCCCGGGCTCGGTGTGCGCGGCACGGTCGACGGCCGCATGGTGGTCGCCGGCCGCGAACGGCTGCTGCGCGAGGCCGGGATGCCGCTGCCCGCGGACCTGGCAGAGGCGAAGGCCGCGGCCGAGGCGCGCGGCGGCACGGCCGTCGCGGTCGGCTGGGACGGCGCGGTCCGCGCGGTCCTGGTGGTCGCCGACGCGGTGAAGGACACCAGCGCCGAGGCCGTACGGCGGCTGCGCGCGCTGGGGTTGCGGCCGGTGCTGCTCACCGGCGACAACGCCGCGGTGGCCGCCGCCGTCGCCGACGAGGTCGGCATCGCGCCGCAGGACGTGCACGCCGAGGTGCTGCCGGAGGAGAAGGTCGCGGTGGTACGGGAGTTGCAGGCGCGCGGGCGGGTCGTCGCGATGGTCGGCGACGGGGTCAACGACGCGGCGGCGCTCGCCGCGGCCGATCTGGGCCTGGCGATGGGGGCGGGCGCGGACGCGGCCATCGAGGCGGGCGACCTCACGCTGGTGCGGGGCGACCTGAGGGCCTCGGCGGACGCGATCCGGCTGGCCCGGCGCACCCTCGGCACGATCAAGGCGAACCTCTTCTGGGCGTTCGCCTACAACGTCGCCGCGATCCCGCTGGCCGCGGCCGGCCTGCTCGACCCGATGATCGCGGGCGCCGCGATGGCCTTCTCGTCCGTCTTCGTCGTCGCCAACAGCCTGCGGCTGCGCGGCTTCACGCCGCTCACGCGCTGACGGCTCCGGGCCGCGGGCGGCCCGGGCTCCGGGCGGCCCGGGCTCCGGGCGGCCCGGGTCGCGGTCGACCTCGGCTGCCGGCCCGGCTGCGGGTGGCAGAAGGCCGACGGCCCGCGGATTGCCGACGGCCCGGCGCCGTACGGACGAAGCGCCCGCCGCCGGGACGACTCCCGGCCGCGGGCGCTTCGTTGCCGTACGACAGTCTGCCGACAGCTTGCGGGCCGCCGGGCTCAGCCCAGCCGGGTGAGCTTGGTGCCGAACGACGGCTTGCTCAGGTCGGACTGGAGCACCACCGGCACGGACGTGCGGGCCGGGCCCGAGCCGAAGCTGAGCGTGCCCACCTGGGCGCCGGCCTTGGCGCTGTGCGGCACGCCGGAGGCGACCGGGTCCAGCGACAGGCCGGTGCGCATGCCCGGCCAGCCGATCGCGGTCAGGTCCTTGGCGGCCACCACCGGGGTGCTGCCGCCCAGTCCGTCGGAGACGTGTCCGACGACCTCGCCCTTCTTCACTATCGTCGCCGTGGTCAGGCCCTTCTGCACGGACTGCATCAGCGCGAGGCTGCGGTCGAGGGCCGTCTGCAGGCTGTCGTTGACGGTGGTGCCGCCGTGCTGCTGGAGGGTGACGCCGAGGATCAGCTGCTCCTTGCCGCCGATCCGCTTCTGCGCCGCCCACATCAGGGCGCCGCCGGCCGGGGTGCTCGAACCGGTCTTGACGCCGATGACGCCCGGGTGGACCAGGTCGTTGTTGTTGTTGAAGATGCGGCCGACGCCGGGCAGCGTGACGTTCGGCTGGGCCACGACCCAGCGGAACACGTCGTTCCGCATGACCTGGCGTTCCAGCTTGAGCAGGTCGACCGCGGTGCTCCTGGTGGTCGACTCGAAGCCGCTCGCACCGGTGTACGTGGTGTGCGTCATGCCGAGCCCGGCCGCGGTCCGCTGCATCTTGGCGACGAACGCCTCCTGCGTACCGGCGTCCCAACGGGCCAGCAGGCGGGCGATGTTGTTGCCGGACGGGATGAGCAGCAGCTGGAGCATCTGCCGTTCGGTGAACTTCTGGCCCTCCTTGACCGGCGCGGTCGACTCGTCCTCGGAGCCGGCCTCCTGGGCGGCCTGCTTGTCGACGGTGATCACCGGGCCGTTCTGCTTCCCGCTCAGCGGATGGTCGCGCAGGATCACGTACGCGGTCATCACCTTGGTGACGCTCGCGATCGGCACGGGGGTCTGCGCGCCGTGCACGCCGAGCGAGCCGAGGCCCTCGACCTCGGCCGCGGTCTGGCCCTCGGCCGGCCACGGCATGCTCTGCGGCAGCGGCGCGCCCTGGAAGGTGTACGAGGTCGCGCCGGTCGACTCCAGCGCGGCCGACGGCAGCGGGCGCAGCGCCTGCACCAGCACGAAGACGATCGCGAGCAGGACGACCAGCGGCGTCCAGATCTTGAACCTGCGGATCGCGCTGCGCAGGAACGTCTGCGGCGGGGGCGGGGTGTTGGTCAGCTCGGCGAGGAGCTTCAGCGGTTCCTTGTCGGGCAGTTGCGGCGCGGGCATGCTGCGCGTGCCGCTGGGGCCGACCGCCTCGTCCTCGTCGGCGTCCGCGCCGGCTCCGGTGACGCCGGCGGCGCCTGCCGCTCCGGCGGCGGGCTTCGCGGCGGCCCGCGGGGGCAGCGGCTCGGGGGCGCCCACGGGCCCGGACGGGGTCTGCGCGGGCTTCGAGGGCGTGGCGGGACGCGCGGGCGCGTCCGCGGCGCCGGAGGCCGTCTGGGGGCCCTTCGCGGCCCGCGTGGGCGTCCCGGGCGTCCCGTACGTCACCCGCGACTCGGGGATGTCCGAGACGAGCGGGCGCAGCACGGGCTTGCGCGCGGGCGGCTCCCCGCCGTCCGCCTTCTCCGACTCCCCCGGCTTCGCGGGCGCGGAGGACTTCTCCGGCGCGGAGGACTTCGCGGGCGCGGAGGGCTTCGCGGGCGCCGCGTCCACTACTTCGGCGTCCGGCTCCGACTCCGGCTCCGGCCCCGGCTCCGACTCGGTGCCCGGCTCCGCTTCCGGCTCGGCGTCCGACGCCACATCCGCGGCGCCGTCCGTCCCCGCGCCGGAGCGCTCCCCGGCCGGGACCTCGTCCGCCCCGGCCTCCTCGCCGGCGTCCTCGGGATTCTCCGCGCTCTCCGGCGCCGCTGCGGCCGTACCGTCCTGGCCGTCGGCCGTACGAGTGCCCGACTCGGCCGTACGAGTGGCGGCGTCACGGGCGTCCGCAGCGCCCGCACCGCCCCCGGGGGACGCGCTCGGGACGGTCGCGCCGACCGCCTCGGCGTCCTCCTCGGCATCCTGGAGGTTGCCGGAAGCCCCCTCCGGCACCGCGGCCGGGGCCTGCGCCGCGCCCTTCGCGGGCTCCGCGTCCGAGGGGTCCGCGGCGGTCTCCGACCCCTCCTCGGCCTCTTCTTCCTGGTCACGATTCGGTTCCGTTTTCCGGCGGCCGGAGGAGTCCTCGGGCGGCTTCGACCCGCCCTCGGGCGTAGCAGAATCGATCTCGGCGTCTCCTGCGTCTACGTCATTCGGCGTAGACACTTCGGAGGAGTCACCTCCGTGGGCGGCCGGTCGCGGGTGGTCGGCGGGGCCGTCGGGAGCGTCCACAGGGTCCTCGACCAGCGGTTCCGCCGCCGAGGCGGTCACCGGCAGGGGGTCGGAGACGCCGCGGACCGCGACGGCCCGCTCGCTCCGCACATCCGACGTCAGGCGTACCTCAGTCGCCTCACGCGTCACAGAAGTCGATCCGAACACCACCAGCCTCGGGTCCGGGGCCACTCGGTCGACCACCTCCCCCGACGTCTCGTGCCGCTTCTCCCTGCCGGGGGAATCGCCCGCCACGCAGACCTCCTCCACATATCGTCAACGGTCGTGCACACATGGTGATGGGCAAGGCCGGATGGCGCCTCTACCCGTCCTGACGGACACTGGCAAGTGTCCCGCGACAGGCGCGCAGCCCGTCTGCGACACCCCACCCACCCCGTAGACGAGAACGACATACCACCCGGTTCCCGCCGATATGGAAAAGGCGCTCTCGACAGGCCGGTGTGAGAGGCGTCACCCTGTCATTCATCCACGCGGGGAGGCATGGATGGGCAAGAGCCGCAGAACAATTCCGGAAGAGCTGTTGCTGCTCGCCCTGGACCCGACGACCGGGACCACGGCGCAACCGCAGTCGCTCGACCTCGGCCTCGCCGGGGCGCAGCTCGTCGAGCTGGCCCTGGCCGGACGGATAGCCCCTGACGGGGATCGTATCGCCGTGGTGCACCCACGGCCGACTGGAGATCCGACACTGGACTCCGCGCTCGAACTGCTGCGCCGCCGTGGCAGCCCGGTGCGCGCCGTCCACTGGATCGGCGGGCCCCGGCTGGGGCTGCGCCAGACGTATCTCGCGCACCTGGAGCGGTGCGGCATGGTGCACGCCGTGCCGGGACAGATGTGCGGGGTGCTGCCGACGACTCGGTATCAGGCGACCGACAGCGCGGTCAGCCGGGAGATTCGGGCCCGGTTGGACAGCGCGATCCGCACCGGCGTGCCGCCGGACCCGCGGACCGCGGCGCTCGCCGCGCTCGCCCACGCCGTGGGACTCGGCAAGCACCTCTACCCGGGCAACGAGGGCCGGTCCTCGCGATCGCGCCTGCGCGACCTGATCAGGTACGACCCGATGGGCGGCCTCGTGGCGCACGCCGTGATGGACGTGCAGAACGGGGTGGCCGCGCAGCCCAAGCGCCCACCGGCCCAGGCGCAGCGTTCCGCTCCGGCGGTCCATGGAACGATGGCCCGCGCCGGCGTGCGCTGAGCACGGAGAACGGCACCGCACAGGAGCAGTTCAGCAGCACCGGCACCACCCGGCACCACTCGGCACCACTCGGCACCACCAGGCAGCACCCGTACCGACGTACCGAGCGGCGGTCGAGCAGAGCTTTCCGGGAGCCGCTGCGACGCGCGGGGCGGCGGTGCGCGAGGACCCTCTCGCGCACCGGCACCCCGCGCGTCGCGCTGTCCGGTCCCGGGCGTCGCGCTGTCCGGTCCCGGCCTCGCTGTCCGGTGCCGGCCTCGCTGTCCGGTCCCGGGCGTCGCGGCGCTCGATCCCGGGCGTCAGGCCGCCCGATCCGGAACGTCGTGCCGTCCGGTCCGGGCGCTCCGGGCCGGTCACCTGGGCGCCGCCGGCCGCGCACCGGGCACCGCCGGGTCCCGAACCGGGCTCCCCCGGGGTCTGCGGTCCGTGGTCCGGGCAAGCTTGTTCCGCCCATTCGCCAGCGCGGTGATGACCGGTAGTGGCAGGCTGCTGACCATCGGTACGGATCAGCGTGGAGGTGCAGTCCCTGTGGTCGCCAACGTCAACCCCACCGTCAGGCGCCGGCGGCTCGGCTCGGAGTTGCGCAAACTCCGCGAGCAGAAGGGCATGACGGCCGAGGAGGTCGCGGCCCGGCTGCTGGTCTCGCAGTCGAAGATCAGCCGGCTGGAGAACGGGCGGCGCAGCATCAGCCAGCGCGACGTGCGGGACCTGTGCGGGGTCTACGGCGTCGAGGACATGCGGATCGTCGACTCCCTGATGCAGATGGCCAAGGAGTCGCGGCAGCAGGGCTGGTGGCACGCCTTCGGCGACATCCCGTACAGCGTGTACATCGGCCTGGAGACCGAGGCGGCGAGCCTGCGGGTGTTCGAACCGCAGGTGGTGCCCGGCCTGTTGCAGACGCCGGGGTACGCCGCCGCGGTCATCGCGGGCAATCTCCCGGAGGCGACGCCCGAGCAGGTCGAGAAGCGGGTGAGCGTACGGCTGCGCCGGCAGGACCGGATCACCGACGAGGACACGCCGCTGCGGATGTGGGCGGTGATCGACGAGGCCGCGCTGTGCCGCAAGGTCGGCGACAACCAGATCATGCGCGAACAGCTCCTGCACCTGGTGGAGTTGAGCCACCTGCCGCACGTCACGGTGCAGGTGCTGCCGTTCGAGGCGGGCGCGCACCCGGGCCTGAGCGGGCAGTTCGCGGTGCTGGAGTTCACCGACGCGACCGACGCCACGGTGGTCTACCTGGAGGGTGTGAACAGCGACCTGTACCTGGAGAAGGACACCGACGTGCAGGCGTACAGCGTGATGTACGAGCACCTGCGGGCCCAGGCGCTGAGCGCGGAGCAGAGCCGGCAGTTCATCGAGGACGCGGCGCGCCGCTACGAGTGAGGGGCGCGCCGAGGGGGCGCGGAACGGGTGCGGGCACAGGCCCGGCGCGGAGCCGGTGCAGGCCCGGCACAGGCCCGGTGAAGCGCCGGCGGAGCGCCGGCGGAGCGCCGGCGGAGCGCCGGCGGAAGGCTGTGCGGGCGGTAAGGTACACCTCTCCTCGGCCAACTGGGAAGGTTTACAAGGAATATGCCATCCGGTTGGGTGAAGTCCCCCACCGGGCCCGGAGGGTGGCCGGTAGCGTCGAGACGTTCAGTCACAACCGCCACCAGCACAGACCGGAGCTAGAGATGGCTATCAAGCTGGGCAACACCCTCGCGTGGCAGAAGTCCACGCGGTCCACCGGGAACGGCGCCTGCGTGGAAGTGAAGTCCCCCGCCACCGAGTCGGTGGTCGTACGCGACTCCAAGGACCCGCAGGGGCCGGTCCTGACCTTTTCCCCGGAGGCCTGGTCCTCCTTCGTCACCGACGTGGACGGCGGCGCGTTCGACCTGCGCTGAGCCCGCGTGCACACCGGTAGCTGAGCGCGTCTCGGCTGGAGCCCTCTCGACTGGCCGCCGTCCTGGCCGAGGGGGCTCACCGCTGTCATGGCGCGGCGCCGGCGGCCGCATCGACGGCTGGCACCGGCGCCCGGCGCCCGCATCGACGCCGGGCGCCCAGTGCCGAGCGCCCGGCGCCCGCATCGTGGAAAGTAGCTGGACAGTACATCGATTCCCCGTAGGCTGCGGGCATGACGACCGCTCCCGCCCCGCTCCCGTCGCTCGCCGCCCGCGCCCGCGATGTCGGCGCCTCGCCGGTGCGGGAGATCCTGGCGCTGACCGCGCGGCCCGAGGTGATCTCGTTCGCCGGCGGGCTGCCGGCGCCGGAGCTGTTCGACGCGGCGGGGCTGCGGGCCGCGTACGACGCGGTGCTGGCCGAGGCGCCGCGCACCGCGCTCCAGTACTCGACCACCGAGGGCGACCCGGCGCTGCGCGGCGCGGTGGCCGCGCGGCTGTCCGCGCGGGGGCTCGCCACCGCGGCGGCGGACCTGCTGGTGACCGGCGGTTCGCAGCAGGGGCTCTCGCTGCTGGCGACCGCGCTGCTGGAGCCGGGCGACACCGTGCTGGTGGAGAATCCCACGTATCTGGCGGCCCTCCAGTGCTTCGGCTTCGCGGGCGCGCGGGTGGTCCCGGTGCCGACCGACGCGGACGGGGTGGTCCCGGAGGCGCTGGAGCAGGCGGTGCTGCGCGAGCGGCCCAAACTGCTGTATCTGATCCCGGACTTCCAGAACCCGACCGGGCGCACGCTGCCGGGCGAGCGGCGCGCGGCGGTGGCCGAGGTGGCCGGCCGGCACGGCCTGTGGATCGCCGAGGACGACCCGTACGGGGAGCTGCGGTTCGAGGGCGAGCGGCAGCCGTGGATCGCCGGGCTGGCGCCGGCGGCGGACCGTACGGCGCTGCTGGGCAGCTTCTCGAAGGTGATGGCGCCGGGGATGCGGCTCGGCTGGCTGCGCGCGCCGGCGGCGCTGCTGCGGGCCTGCGTGATCGCCAAGCAGGCGGCGGACCTGCACACCTCGACGGTGGATCAGGCCGCGGCGGCGCGCTACCTGGCCGACAGCGACCTGGACGCGCATCTGGAGCGGGTGCGCGGCGCCTACCGGGCGCGCCGGGACGCGCTGCTGGCCGGCCTCGACTCGGCGCTGCCGCCGGGCAGTTCGTGGAACCGGCCGCAGGGCGGCATGTTCGTGTGGGCCCGGCTGCCGCGGGGGTACGACGCGACCGCGCTGTTGCGCGAGGCGGTCCGCCGTGACGTGGCGTACGTGCCGGGCGCGCCGTTCTTCGCGGCCGACCCCGATCCGGGCGCGCTGCGGCTGTCGTTCACCACGCACACGCCCGAGGAGATCACGCGCGGCCTGTCCCGGCTGGCCGGCGTCTTCGCCTGAGCCTCCCGGCCGGCCTCTCCGCCTGAAGCCTCCGGCCGGCCTCTCCGTCTGAAGCCGTCTGAAGCCGTCTGAAGCCGCCTGCCGGCGTCCTCGCCCGGCGCTCCCTGCTGTCCTGCGATCCGCCTCCTTCCTCACGGCCGTACGGAACTCCCGTGTCCCGTACGGCCGTTCGCCGTGCGCCGCGTGATGCGGGCGGGGTCCAGCGAAGTGCCCGCTCATGGTGGGTGCGGCGCGAGGGTCATCACAATGCCAAAACACGTAAAGGGACAGTAAAATCGTTCTGCGCTCTGATCTGAGTTCAGACTCTTGAACGACGGAGGTCTTGACCGGCCCCTCCCGCGGAGGTTCAATCCCGGGAAGTCCCCAACTCCCGTGCGGGGGCGACCGCCCGACGCAGCGTCACAGCGAAGTGCGCTCACGTTCACAAGGCGGACCCCCTGGAGGGGACATGAATGGTCTCGACTGGACCGTGCTGATCGCGTACTTCGCCGTGATGGTCGCGATCGGCTTCTGGTCCCACAGCCGGGTCGACGACGTCGGCGACTACTTCACCGCGGGCGGCCGGATGCCGTGGTGGCTGTCCGGCATCTCGCACCACATGTCGGGCTACAGCGCGGTGATGTTCACCGGCTACGCCGGCATCTCCTACCAGTACGGCGTCACGTCCTACTTCACCTGGGCGTTCCCGATCGCGATCGGCGTCGGGCTGGGCGCCAAGTGGTTCGCGCCCCGGCTGAACCGGATGCGCTCGCGGCTGCACGTGGCCTCGCCGCTGGAGTACCTCAAGGACCGCTACAACCTGCCCACGCAACAGGCGCTCGCCTGGTCCGGCGTGCTGCTGAAGATCGTGGACGTGGGCGCCAAGTGGGCGGCGATCGCCACGCTGCTGTCGGTCTTCACCGGCATCACCATCACCCAGGGCATCGTGATCACCGGTGCGATCACCGCGGTCTACTGCACGGTCGGCGGCCTGTGGGCGGACGCGCTCACCGAACTCGGCCAGTTCGTCATCCAGTTGGTCGCGGGGCTGGCGATGCTGGTCGCGGCGCTGTCCAAGCTCGGCGGCGTCGACAGCGTCTGGAACGTGTGGGACGAGCCGGCGCTGCACCACCACGGCCACCCCACCGCCGGCCCGTACACCGCGGTGTTCCTGCTGGCGTACCTGTTCATCAAGACCTTCGAGTACAACGGCGGGATGTGGAACCAGGCCCAGCGCTACATGGCGACCGGCTCGGCCCGCAAGGCCACCCGCGGCGCGATGCTCTCCTCCGCGCTGTGGTTCGTCTGGCCGCTGGTGCTGTTCTTCCCGATGTGGATCGCGCCGCTGCTGGTGCACGCGAAGAAGCCGGACGCCTCCGACTCCTATGCGCTGCTCACCGAACAGCTGCTGCCGCACGGCCTGTTGGGCCTGGTCGTGGTCGGCTTCTTCTCGCACACCATGGCCATGTGCTCCTCCGACGCCAACGCGATCGCCGCCGTCGTCACCCGCGACATCGCGCCGGCCGTCTCGCGCACCGCGCGGGAGTGGAGCAGCCGGATCGGGCTGATCGCGGCCCGCGCCACCACGCTGCTCTTCCTCGGCCTGTCCATGGCCATCGCCACGCAGGTCAACTCGCCCACGTTCAAGGACATCATTACGATCGTCATCAAGTGGGTGGCCGGGCTGGTCGGACCGATCGCGATCCCGTTCCTGCTCGGGCTGATGCCGCGGTTCCGGAAGTCCGGGCCGACCGCGGCGCTGGTCAGCTGGGCGCTCGGGCTGCTGGCGTTCTACCTGGTCAACTACCCGATCAACGACGCGGTTTCGGGCGGGGTCAACCTGGAGTACCAGATCTCCGTGCCGGTCGCGATCTCGCTGGTGCTGTACATCGCCATCGGCTGGATCAAGCCCGAGGACACCCCGGAGCGCGACGCGCTGATCGCGAAGATCAACTCCGACGGCGACGGGACGGCGGCCGCGGTGCTCCCGGAGCCCGAGCGCGGCTACGCCGCCGGGTAGCGGTCGAGCCAGGCCGGGCTCGCGCCGGCCGGGCCGTGCAGCGCGGGCGCCTGGGTCATCTCCATGGCGAAGTCGTCGGCGAGCTGGAGGATCGTGGCGCGGCCCTCCAGCTCGGCGATCCAGGCCGGCGGCAGCGCGGTCTCGCCGTGCTGCACGCCCAGCAGGTTGCCGCAGACCGAGCCGGTGGAGTCGCTGTCGCCCGAGTGGTTGACCGCCAGCAGCAGGCCGTGCCGCACGTCCTCGGCGACCAGCGCGCAGTACACCCCGATGGCGAGCGCCTCCTCCGCGGTCCAGCCCTCGCCCAGCGCCTCCACGCGCTGCGGCGAGGGCAGGCCCTGGCGCACCGCGCCCAGCGCGCTCTGCAGCGCGTCCGTGGTCTCCTGGTGGCCCGGGCGGGCGCCGAGCAGCGCCAGGGCGTGCTGCACCGAGCCGTCCAGCGCCTCGCCGCGGGCCAGGCCGTGCACGATGACGGCGAAGGCGCCGGCCGCGAGCTGTCCGGTGGGGTGGCCGTGGGTCTGCGCGGCGCACTCCACCGCGAGCTGGAAGACCAGCTGCGGCTCCCAGCCGACCAGCAGCCCGAACGGCGCGGAGCGCATCACCGTGCCGCAGCCCTTGGAGCCGGGGTTCTTCGGCGCCTCCAGGGTGCCCATGGTGTCGTCGGCCAGGCCGCTCAGGCACGCGCCGCCGGGGGCGCGGCGCGCGTACAGCCACTCCTCCTTGGCCAGCCAGCCGGTGTCCTTGCGGCGCTCGTCCGGTCCCCACTCGGTCTGGGTGGCCGACCAGCGGCGGTAGGCGCGGTGCACGTCGGTCGGCGGGTGCCAGGCGCCGGTGTCGCGGCGCACCTGGGCGCGGATCAGGCCCTCGACGGTGAACAGGGTCATCTGGGTGTCGTCGGTGATCGCGCCGCGTCTGCCGTACGCGGGCACGTAGTCGGTGACGCCGTCCGCGCCGTGGTTCGTCCTGATCGCGTCCAGCGACTCGAACTCCACGCCCGCGCCGAGGGCGTCGCCGATCGCACCGCCGAGCAGGCAGCCGCGGACTCGGCTGCGGAAGTCCTGCTGCTGTGCGCGGCCCCAGACTGCGGTCAAAGCGGTCCCCTTCGGTCAGCTCCCGGTCCGAACCCGTTCTGCGCCAGCACGATATCCGACCCGGCCAGGAGCGGAAGGGGAGCGATGGACACAACGGGACGGGTGGGACGTACCCCGACGCCGGTCCTTCTCCCGGCCTCCCCGGGGTCCGCGGGCGCCACGCACGCCCCCGCGGTCCCCGCCGCTGTTACGACGAGGCCGGGAGCACGGGCAGCAGGGCCGGCAGGTGGCCGTCGGAGGCGCGGCCGGCCTCGACGCGCTCGGCGGGCACCGGGCCGTAGAGGGTGGTGCGCTGGCGGGAGGGGCGGCCGGCCGCGGCGGCGATGGCCTCCAGGTCGCGGATGGAGCGGTAGGAGCCGTAGGAGGAGCCGGCCATCCGGGAGATGGTCTCCTCCATCAGCGTGCCGCCGAGGTCGTTGGCGCCGGAGCGGAGCATCTGCGCGGCGCCGTCCGCGCCGAGCTTGACCCAGCTGGTCTGGATGTTGGTGATGTGCGGGTGCAGCAGCAGGCGGGCCATCGCGGTCACCGCGCGGTTGTCGCGGGCGGTGGGGCCGGGGCGGGCGATGCCGGCCAGGTAGACCGGCGCGTTGGTGTGGATGAACGGCAGCGTGACGAACTCGGTGAACCCGCCGGTGCGCTGCTGGAGTTCGGCCAGCAGCCGCAGGTGCCCGAGCCAGTGGTGCGGCTGGTCGACGTGCCCGTACATCATCGTGGAGGAGGAGCGGATGCCCAGTTCGTGGGCGGTGCCGACGACCTCCACCCAGGTGGCGGCGGGCAGTTTACCCTTCGTCAGCACCCAGCGGACCTCGTCGTCGAGGATCTCGGCGGCGGTGCCGGGGATCGAGTCGAGCCCGGCCTCCTTCGCGGCGGTCAGCCAGTCGCGCACCGACATGCCGGTGCGGGCCGCGCCGTTGACGATCTCCATCGGCGAGAACGCGTGCACGTGCATGCCCGGCACCCGCTCCTTGACCGCGCGGGCGATGTCGAAGTAGGCGGTGCCGGGCAGGTCCGGGTGGATGCCGCCCTGCATGCACACCTCGGTCGCGCCGACCTGCCACGCCTGCTCCGCGCGGTCGGCGACCTGGTCCAGGGACAGGGTGTACGCGTCGGCGTCGGTGCGGCGCTGCGCGAACGCGCAGAACCGGCAGCCGGTGTAGCAGACGTTGGTGAAGTTGATGTTGCGGGTGACGATGTACGTCACGTCGTCGCCGACGGTGTCGCGGCGCAGGTCGTCGGCGATCCGGCACAGCGCGTCCAGGGCCGGGCCGTCGGCGTGCAGCAGCGCCAGCGCCTGCGCGTCGGTCAGCCGGGTGGGGTCGTCGGCGGCGGTGCTCAGTGCCTGCTTGACGTCGGCCTCGACGCGGTCGGGCACCAGGCCGGGCGCGGCCTGTTCGCGCAGCGCCTCCCAGTCCCCGTACACGTCCTCGAAGTCCTCGCGGCGGTCGCCGGTGCGGCCGTCGGTGTCGATGGTGGCGTGCAGGTCCGTACGGCCGGAGGCGGTCGCGGTGAAGCCCTCGTCGGGCTCCTGCCAGGGGCGGCCCTCCACCACCGCGTCCTCGCGGGCCAGGCCCGTCTCCGGGTCGGCCAGCGCGGTCACGTGCGGCAGCAGCCGCGGGTCCAGCCACGGCTCGCCGCGGCGGACGAACTCCGGGTAGACGGTGAGGCGTTCGCGCAGTGTGAAGCCGGCCTGCGCGGTGCGCGCGGCCAGTTCCTCGATCTGCGGCCAGGGGCGTTCGGGATTGACGTGGTCCGGGGTGAGCGGCGACACCCCGCCCCAGTCGTCGATGCCGGCGGCGATGAACCGGTCGTACTCGCCGTCGACCAGGTTCGGCGGCGCCTGGATGCGCGCCGAGGGGCCCAGCACGATCCGCGCCACCGCGATCGCCGCGGCCAGCTCCTCCAGCTCCGCGTCCGGCATGCCGCGCATCGCGGTGTCCGGCTTGGCGCGGAAGTTCTGGACGATGACCTCCTGGACGCCGTGGTACGCCCGCGCGGTGCGGCGGATCGCGAACAGCGACTCGGCGCGCTCCTCGTGGCTCTCGCCGATGCCGATCAGGATGCCGGTGGTGAACGGCACGTTGGACCGCCCTGCGTCCTCCAGCACCCGCAGCCGGACCGCGGGCTCCTTGTCCGGCGAGCCGAAGTGCGGGCCGCCCGGCTCGGACCACAGCCGGGTCGCGGTGGTCTCCAGCATCATGCCCATCGACGGCGCGACCGGCTTCAGCCGCTGGAAGTCCGTCCAGGTCAGCACGCCGGGGTTGAGGTGCGGCAGCAGCCCGGTCTCCTCCAGCACCCGCACCGACATCGCCCGTACGTACGCCAGCGTGTCGTCGTAGCCGTGCGCGTCCAGCCACTCGCGCGCCTCGGGCCAGCGGTCCTCCGGGCGGTCGCCGAGCGTGAACAGCGCCTCCTTGCAGCCCATCTCGGCGCCGCGCCGGGCGATGTCCAGCACCTCGTCGGGCGACAGGAACATCCCGTGGCCCTCGCGGCGCAGCTTGCCCGGCACGGTCACGAAGGTGCAGTAGTGGCACTTGTCCCGGCACAGCCGGGTCAGCGGGATGAACACCTTCCGGGAGTACGTCACCACGCCCGGACGCCCGGCGGCTTCGAGCCCGGCGTCCCGCAGCCGCGCCGCGGTCCGCGAGAGTCTCTCCAGATCCTCGCCGCGGGCCTGCAACAGCACCGCGGCCTCGCCCACGTCCAGCGCCACCCCCGTCTCCGCGCGGTGCAGGGCGCGACGCATCGCGCCGACGGCAGGGGCACTGGCGGGGTGCGCTTGCGAGGTCATCCTTCGAGGATATGCGGCTGCCGCCCGGCGGTCGCGGGTCACCGCGGGCGGTTCGGCGAACGGGCCTGTCGGCAATCTCACCCCGGTGCGGGCGCCGCGACGGGAATACGGGCGCCCGCGTGCGTCGGGGTCCGGCCGGGGAGCGCATCGCGCCGGGGGGGGCGACCGGGCAGGTTGGGCCGGGCAGCGGTGGCTCGCGCCGTGGGTCCCGTGCGTCAGAGGTACTGCGCGTACGTGTCGAGGGTGCGCAGGACCTCGTCGGGGCCGGCGGCGGGCAGGTGCAGGGCGACCTCCTCGACGCCGAGGTCGCGCAGGTGCGCGAGCTTGCCGGGGTCGGGGACGACCGAGGTGGGCAGCACGACCGGGCCCTCGGGGCCGCGGCCGGCCTCCTCCCACGCGGCGCGCAGCCTCGGCAGCGCCTGGGTCAGGCCCCCGCCGCCGATCGGCATCCACCCGTCGGCGTACTCCACGACCGCGCCCAGCGTCTTGGGTCCCGCGCCGCCGCCGATGAGCGTGCGGACGCTGCCGCCGCGCGGCTTGGGCCAGGCGAGGCTGGCCTCGACGGCGACGAACTCCCCGGTGTGCGCGGTGGGTTCGGGCGCCCACAGCGCGCGCATCAGGGCGACGCTGTCGCGCACCCTGTCCCGCCGGGTGGCCCACTCCACGCCGTGGGCGGCGGCCTCCTCGACGTTCCAGCCGAAGCCGACGCCGAGGGTGAAGCGGCCGCCGGACAGGTGGTCGAGCGTGGCGATCTGCTTGGCCAGCACGATCGGGTCGTGCTGCGCGAGGAGGGTGATGGCGGTGCCGACGTGCAGCCGCTCGGTGACCGACGCGGCGGCGGTCAGCGCGCCGAACGCGTCCAGCGTCCTGCCGTACTCCTCGGGCAGCGGGCCGCCCGCCGGGTAGGGCGTGGCCCGCGAGGCGGGGATGTGCGTGTGCTCGGGCACGTAGAGGCCCGCGAAGCCCCGTTGCTCCAGCTCGCGGGCGAGGTGGGTGGGCGTGATCGTCTGATCCGTCAGGAAGATCATCACGGCAAGTCGCATGACGTGACTCTATGCGCTGCGCTCCCGCCGGGACCGGCTTCCGGCGCCGGGCGTACCGGCCGCGCCCGGGCCGGCTCGGCGCCCCGACGGGACGCGCCCCGACCGGCTCGGGCCCCGGCGGGAGGGCGGCCGGTTCCGGCTCAGCGTCCCGCGTCGAGGTGGACCGGCAGGAGGATGCGCCAGACCGCGTCCTCCACGCCGTGCACCGCGGCGATCCAGCCCACGTTCTCCTCGTCCGTGCCCAGCCGCACCGCCTGCGCCAGCTCGCCCATGACGTCGGACAGGTCGCCGTGCCCCATCGCCGCCTCCAGGCGTCCGCCGACCGCCCCTTCGTCGTGGTGGCGCTGGTACGCGGGGGCGCTGCGCAGCACCCCGACCGTGCGCCAGCTCTGCGCGAGCCGCCAGACGGGCTCGCCGCCGACGCGTACGCCGTCCGCCTCGACGACCTCGGTGCGGTTGCGGTCGACCGCCAGCGGCGTCCAGGTGTCGCCGCCGGTGAGCACCAGGTCGGGCGCGCAGCGCCGGACCGCGGCCGGCACCGCCTCGGTGGCGCCGGGCGCGGGCAGCACCAGCGGGATCGCGGTCATGCCCGCGTAGAGGCAGCCGAAGAACGCGCCGGCCAGGTCCGGCCCCTGCGGGTAGACCAGCATGACGCGGCTGCCGGGCTGCAGCAGCGCGCCGAGCCGCGCGGCCACCGCCCGCGCCCGGCGGTCGAGTTCGGCGTGGCTGCAGCCGGCGGTGCCCAGGACCGCGGAGCTGGGGTAGGGCAGCAGCGGCACCGTCTGCGGGCGGCGGGCGGCGCGGTGGCGCAGCAGCGGGCCGGGCAGCCGGAGCACGTCGCCGCCGCGCTTGCCGCCGCCGCGCCCGCCGCGGGCCCGCCGCGGCTCGCGGTGCGGCCCCTCGCCGCTCACCGCGGCCGCCTCGGCCGGGGCCGGCCGGAGCCGCCGGCCGGGCCGCAGGAGGGTCCCGGACGGCCCGGCGTACGGGCGGACCGCCGCCGCCGATCCCCGTGGAAGACGAGATTCCCCGTCCGCGCGGACGGTCCGGAACGGTCGGACCTGAACCTCAGCACCGGATGGGGCGGACGCGCACCAGACACACATGAGGGCCCGTTCACCAGCCCTGTCGCAGAACGCACACCGGCATGGACGATCCCCACACAGCACAACCTCCGCGCACGCACAGACGGAACCTCAAATTCAGCCCAACTTTTGCCAGGAGGCCGGATCGGGACCATGGACGGGGTGACCGCGGCGTCCTGACACGGCAAACTGGCACGGACGGGGGCCGAACTCCCGGCCCCGCGTGTCATGCGGACAACTGTTCCGTCCGGCGATGAACGATCGATATACGCGCGGAGAGGCGGGCCTTCGGGGGGAGGCGCCGGGCTCTCGCGGGCGGTTCAGGGGGCAGAGATGGAAACCAGGACGGAGCCGGCATCGGGCCTGCGGTTCGCGGTCCTCGGTCCGGTACGTGCCTGGCGCGACGGCGAGCCGATCGCGACCGGCGCGCCTCAACAGCGCGCCCTGCTGGCCGCGTTGCTGCTGCGCGGTGGCCGCACGGCCACCGCGTCGGAACTGCTGGACGCGGTGTGGGGCGAGAGTCCGCCCAACACCGCCCTTGCCGCGCTGCGTTCGTACGCCTCCCGGCTGCGCAAGGCGATCGGTCCCACGGCGCTGGTCACCGACTCCGGCGGCTACGTCCTGCGGGTGGCCCCCGGCGCCCTGGACTCCTCGGTGGTCGAGCAGCTGGCGGCCGAGGCGGAGAAGATCCGGCACAGCGAGCCGGTGCGGGCGCGCGAACTGCTGGGCGAGGCACTGGGGTTGTGGCACGGCGAGCCGCTGGCCGGGCTGCCCGGACCGTACGCGGAGACGCAGCGCGCCCGGCTGGCCGAGTGGCGGCTCGGCCTGGTGGAGACGCGCCTGGAGCTGGACCTGGACCTGGGCGCGCACGCCGAGGCGGTGTCCGAGCTGACCGCGCTGTCGGCCGAGCACCCGCTGCGCGAGCGGGTGCGCGCGCTGCTGATGCTGGCGCTGTACCGCAGCGGGCGGCAGGCCGAGGCGCTGGGCGTCTACGCCGACACGCGGCGGCTGCTGGCCGAGGAGCTGGGCATCGACCCGTCGGCCGAACTCGCCGACCTGCACCAGCGGATACTGGAGGCCGACGCGGGACTCGCCGCGCCGGCCGGCGCCTATCCGGGTGCGGCGGGCGAGCCGGTGCGCCCGGCGCAACTGCCCGCCACCGTGGCGGACTTCACCGGTCGCGAGGCCGTGGTGCGGGAGCTGGGCCAGCAGTTGGCGCAGGCGTCGCTGGGCGGCGGGGTGATGGCGGTGTCGGCGGTGGCCGGCATCGGCGGCGTCGGCAAGACCACGCTCGCGGTGCACGTCGCGCACGAGGCCCGCGAGGCGTTCCCCGACGGGCAGTTGTACGTCGACCTCCAGGGCACCGACGCGCGCCCGGCCGAACCGGAGGCGGTGCTCGGCGGGTTCCTGCGCGCGCTGGGCGTGCCCAACCCGGCGATCCCCGACTCGCTGGCCGAGCGGGCCGCGCTCTACCGCTCCACCCTGGACGGCCGCCGGGTGCTCGCGCTGCTGGACAACGCCTACGACGCGGCGCAGATCCGGCAGTTGCTGCCGGGCACGCCGGGGTGTGCGGCACTGGTGACCAGCCGGGTGCGGATGGTGGACCTGGCCGGCGCCCACCTGGTGGACCTGGACGTGATGTCGCCCGAGGAGGCGCTGCAGCTGTTCACCCGGATCGTCGGGGAGGAGCGGGTGTCCGGGGAGCGGCAGGCGGCGCTGGACGTGGTGGGGGCGTGCGGGTTCCTGCCGCTGGCGATCCGGATCGCGGCGGCCCGGCTGGCCGCGCGGCGGACCTGGACGGTGTCGGTGCTGGCCCGCAAACTCGCCGACCACCGGCGGCGGCTGGACGAGCTGCGGGCCGGGGACCTGGCGGTGAAGGCGACCTTCGCACTCGGCTACGGACACCTGTCGGCCGCGCAGGCGCGGGCCTTCCGGCTGCTGTCGCTGCCCGACGGACCGGACATCTCGCTGGGCGCGGCCGCGGCGGTGCTGGACCTGGACCCGTACACCACCGAGGAGTTGCTGGAGGCGCTGGTCGACATCAGCCTCATCGAGTCCGCGGCGCCGGCCCGTTACCGCTTCCACGACCTGCTGCGGCTGTACGCGCGCGAGTGCGCCGAGCGCGACGAACCGCCCGAGGAGCGCTGCAACGCCGTCACCCGGCTGCTGGACTACTACCTGGCCTCGGCCGCCTCCGCGTACGCGCTGGAGCGGCCCGGCGACCGGGCGCTGGGCCATCTGGCGCCGACCACCCACCCCGGGCTGCGCTTCACCGAGCGCGACGAGGCGCTCCAGTGGCTGTTCTCCGAGGCCCAGGCGCTGCTCGCGGCGATCGAGCAGGCCTCGGCCGACGGCTGCCCCGGCTCGCTGCGGCAGGCCGTGGACCTGCTGCTGGCCACCCAGGACCTGATGGAGACCGGCATCTACGCCCGGCAGTACCAGCAGGCGGCGCGCGCGGTGGTGGCCACCGCGCACGACCTCGGCGAGGGACTCGTCGAGGCGCGCGGCCGGATCTGGCTGGGCCAACTGCTGTGCCTGTCCGGGCGGTTCCCCGAGGCCGAGGAGGAGATCACCCGCGCGCACCTGCTGGGCGTGGCCGCCGAGGACCCGATGGCCAGCAGCTACGCGCCGAACATGCGCGGCATCATCGCGCTGCACACCCGCAGGTTCGAGGAGTCGGCGGCGTACTTCACCACCGCGCTGGAGGCGTTCCGCAGCGACGGCAGCCTCTACGGCGAGGCGGCGACGCTCAGCAACCTGTCCCGGGCACAGCTCGAACTCGGCGACACCGAGGCGGCGTTGGACGCCTCCCGGCAGGTGGTGGAGATATACCGGGACCTGGGCGCGGGTTTCCGCCCGGCCAACGGCCTGTACGCGCTGGGCATCGCGCTGACCGCGACCGGCCGGCTGGACGAGGCGCTGGAGGGGCTCACCGAGGCGCTGCACGTCTTCCGCGAGGGCCGGCAGCAGTTCTGGGAGGGCATGACGCTGTTCCGGCTGGCCAAGGTGCACCTGGCGGGCGGGAGTTGGCGGCAGGCGGCCTCGCACGCGGAGCAGGCGCTGGTCATCCTGCGGGACGTCGGCGGCGAGTGGCGGGTCGCCAACGCCCTGACGGTGCTGGGCAGCGCGCTGTTCGGACTGGGCCAGCCGGTGCGCGCGCACGCCTGCTGGCAGGACTCGCTGGGCATCTACACCGCGCTGGGCTCGCCCGAGGCCCAGGAGGTACGGCAGTTGCTCGGCGGCGACGCGGAGACCACGGTCGCGGTCTGAGGCGACGTCAGGGCCGGGGCGCGCGGGTCCGGGGCACGGCTGTGTCCCGACGGCGTCTCAAGTCATCACCAGAGCCGTTTATCGGTTGATTATCGGTGCCTGCCAGGATTCCATCACTGACATTGAGCCGCCCGCCTGGTGATGTACGGGGGTCGTCGCTGGGCGGGCTTCATGACAGCACGTCCTCGACAGCGCAGGAGAGCACCATGAGCACCGAGCCCGCTCCGACCGACGGCACGCCGGACGACCCGGACAACATCCACGCGGACGGCACGACCGACAAGCCGGTCGTGAAGCCCACCAACATCCACGCGGACGCCACGACCGACGCCACGGTCGTGAAGCCCACCAACATCCACGCGGACGGCACCAAGCTCTGACCCCGGGGGAACAACGGGGAGGGGCCCACCGACCACGGGGGAACGACGGGGGATCAGG
>JAJSZB010000709.1:0-1418 GCA_050613715.1 Streptomyces sp. IBSBF 3018 | reverse complement strand
CTCCCGCCCCCGTCCGCGCCGCCGACGACGAGGGCGACGCACACGGTTTGCCTTCGAGCGCCCTCCAAGTCCTAGCGTCGAAAACGTCCGTCAGCCCTTGAGGTACCGCCCGGTCCGCCGGGCAGGAGGAGTTTCCGCGCATGATCACCCGAACCACGCTCGGCTCGCCGGGTCTCACCGTCAGCGCGATGGGCCTGGGGTGCATGGGGATGAGCGAGAGCTACGGCGCCGCCGACTGGGACGGCGGCCTGGCCACCATCGACCGGGCCCTGGAGCTGGGCGTCACGTTCCTGGACACCGCCGACGCCTACGGCGCCGGGCACAACGAGGTGCTGGTGGGCCGGGCCGTCCACGGCCGCCGCGACCAGGTGCAGCTGGCCACCAAGTTCGGCATCGACCGCAGTGGCGGGGACCGGGCACGCCGCATCCGCGGCGCCCGGGACTTCGTGCTGCGCTCCTGCGACGCCTCGCTGCTGCGGCTGGGCGTCGACGTGATCGACCTCTACTACGCCCACCGCCCGCCCCAGGACGTGGAGATCGAGGAGACCGTCGGGGCGATGGCCGAGCTGGTCGAGGCGGGCAAGGTCCGCAGGCTGGGCCTGTCCGAGGTCGACGGCGAACTGCTGCGCCGGGCGCACGCGGTGCACCCGATCACCGCGGTGCAGAGCGAGTACTCGCTGTGGACCCGCGACGTCGAGGCGGTCACCCCCGTGATGGCCGAGCTGGGGGTCGGGCTGGTGCCGTACTCGCCGCTGGGGCGGGGGTTCCTGACCGGCGCGCTGGACCGCTCCGCGCTGGGCGAGAAGGACTTCCGGCGCACCAACCCGCGCTTCACCGGCGAGGCGGGTGACGCCAACGAGAAGATCGCGCGGACCGTGCGCGAGGTGGCCGACCGGCTGGGCGCCACCCCGGCCCAGGTGGCGCTGGCCTGGGTGTACGCACAGGCCGAGCGGCTCGGGGTGGCGGTGGCGGCCATTCCGGGCACCCGCAGCCCGGCCCGGCTGGAGCAGAACGCGGCCGCGCTGGACCTCACCCTGGACGCCGAGGCGCTGGCCGCGCTGGACCCGCTGAGCGACCAGGTGAAGGGCGAGCGCTACCTCCCCGCGCACACCGCCGAGGTCGCCCGCGGTTAGCCCGCGGGCCCGACGCACACGGCGGCCGCACGTCCGCGCACCCGCCGGCCCGCCCGGCCCGCCGGGACGTCCGCGCACCCGCCAGGACTCGAACAGCGGCTCGCACACCCGGAGTTCGACGTCGCGGCCCGCGCCCCCGCGGGGGCAGTGCCGGGGGCGGTGTCCGGCCGCGTACCCGGTCGCGACGGGCGGCGTCCGGCCGGATGCCCGGTCGGGACGCGCGGCGCCGGGTCGAACGCCTGGTCGGGGCCGGGGAGCCGGGCGTGCACGGGCCTGGTGCGGGGC
>JAJSZB010000708.1:0-1426 GCA_050613715.1 Streptomyces sp. IBSBF 3018 | reverse complement strand
GGCGCGGCCGAGGTGCTGGGCCGGCCGCACCGCGTCGAGGGCGCCGCGGACCTACAAGTCCACGGGGGACGCCCGCCTGCGAGAACAGCTCATCCTGCACTACTCACCCCTGGTCAAATACGTCGCCGGCCGGGTCAGCGTCGGCCTGCCCGCCAACATCGAACAAGCCGACTTCGTCTCCTCCGGAGTCTTCGGCCTCATCGACGCCATCGAGAAGTTCGACCCCGACCGGGCCATCAAGTTCGAGACCTACGCCATCACCCGCATCCGCGGCGCCATGATCGACGAACTGCGCGCACTCGACTGGATCCCCCGCTCCATCCGCCAGAAGGCCCGCGCCGTCGAACGCGCCTACGCCACCCTCGAAGCCACCCTCCGCCGCACCCCGAGCGAACCCGAGGTCGCCGCCGAAATGGGCGTCCCCCTCGAAGAACTCCACGGCGTCTTCAGCGCCCTGTCCCTCGCCAACGTCGTCGCCCTCGAAGAACTCCTCCACGTCGGCGCCGACAGCGGCGACCGGCTCAGCCTCGTCGACACCCTGGAGGACACCGGCGCCGACAACCCCGTCGAGGTCGCCGAGGACCGCGAACTGCGCCGCCTGCTCGCCCGCGCCGTCAACACACTCCCCGAACGCGAGAAGACCGTCGTCACCCTCTACTACTACGAAGGCCTCACCCTCGCCGAGATCGGCCAGGTCCTCGGCGTCACCGAGAGCCGCGTCAGCCAGATCCACACCAAGTCCGTACTCCAACTCCGGGCAAAGCTGGCCGACGAGGGCCACTGACACCACCGCGCCACCTTCTACAGTGGAAGGCATGCCCAGGATCCGAGCGGCCTCGGTGGCCGAGCACCGCACCATGCAGCGCCGCGCCCTGCTCGACGCGGCCCGCGCGCTGCTCTCCGAAGGCGGCACCGAAGCCCTCACCTTCCCCGCCCTCGCCGAACGCACCGGCCTCGCCCGCTCCTCGGTCTACGAGTACTTCCGCTCCCGCGCCGCCGTCGTCGAGGAACTCTGCGCCGTCGACTTCCCCGTCTGGGCCGCCGAGGTCGAAGCCGCCATGCAGGCAGCGGACACCCCCGAGGCGCAGATCGAGGCCTATGTGCGCACCCAGCTGACCCTGGTCGGCGACCGCAGGCACCGCGCCGTCGTCGCCATCTCGGCCGGCGAACTCGACGCCGGAGCCCGCGAGAAGATCCGCGCCGCGCACGGCGGCCTCGTCGCCATGGTCGTCGCCGCGCTCTCCGCCCTCGGCCACCCCCACCCCCGGCTCACCGCCATGCTGCTCCAGGGCGTCGTCGACGCCGCCGTCCGCCGCATCGAACTCGGCGCCGCCGAGGTCCCCGAGGACATCGTGACCGCCGCCGTCGCCATGACCCTCCACGGCGTCGCCGGCTGACCACACTCCCCGGGGGCCCTCCCCCCTCC
>JAJSZB010000707.1:0-1445 GCA_050613715.1 Streptomyces sp. IBSBF 3018 | reverse complement strand
CGCCCCCACACGCACCGCGCCCCCACACCCACACCCCGCCTAGTACACGTCCCGCACATACCTCCGCTCCGCCGCCAGGCGCCTGGCATACGCCGCCGCCGCGTCCTGCGTGAGCCCGCCGTGCGCCACCGCGATGTCCCGCAGCGCGCGGTCGACGTCCTTGGCCATCCGGGAGGCGTCGCCGCAGACGTAGAAGTGGGCGCCCTCCAGCAGCCAGGACCAGAGCAGGGCGCCGTGCTCGCGCATGCGGTCCTGCACGTAGACCTTGGCGCGCTGGTCGCGGGAGAACGCCGTGTCCAGGCGGCTGAGCAGGCCCTGCTCGCGCAGCGCGGTCAGCTCGCGCTCGTAGAGGAAGTCGGTCGCGCGGTGCTGCTCGCCGAAGAAGAGCCAGTTGGGGCCGGTGTGGCCGAGGGCGCGGCGCTCCTCCAGGAAGCCGAGGAAGGGGGCGACGCCGGTGCCGGGGCCGACCATGACCATCGGCGTGGCCGGGTCGGCGGGCGGCCGGAAGTGCCGGGTGTGCTGGATGTGCACGGGCACGGACGTGCCGGGCGCGGCGTCGGCGAGGAACGGCGAGCAGACCCCGGCGCGCGGCCGGCCCGCGGGGCTCTCGTAGCGGACCACCGAGACGGTCAGCGCGACCAGGTGCGGGTCGGTGAGCGGGCTGGAGGAGATCGAGTACAGCCGCGGGCGCAGCGGTTTGAGGACCTGCGCCCAGCCGGACGCGCAGCCCGCGACCGGGTACTCCGCGATCACGTCGACCATCTGCCGGCCGAACGACCAGCGGGCCAGCTCGTCCTTGTTGTCCGGGCGCAGCAGCTTGCGCAGGAAGCGGTCGTGGTTGCGCTCGGCGACGAAACGCAGCAGGTCGGGGGTGATCCGGGTGATGTCGAGGTGGCGGTGGAGCGCCTCGTGGAGCGGCAGCGGGCCGAGGTCGGGCACCTCCACCTCGGCACCGGGGTCGGCGCCGGTCACCGCGAGCCATTCGGCCACCAGCGCGGGGGAGTTGGCCGGGTGCACGCCGAGCGCGTCGCCCACGCCCCAGTGCACCGGCACCGGGCTGTCGCGCAGGTCGAGAGTGAAGCGCCGCACTTCCTTCGCCGCGCCCGGCCGGCTCAGCAGCCGGTTCCCGACGATCCGCGCGGCGGCCGCCACGCCCCGGCCGGCGCCTGCGGTGGCACCCCCGGTGGCGCCCGCCGCGCCCGCACTCTCCGCCGCGGAGTTCTTACGGGAGGGGCCGGTCGGCACGGCGCGGGCCCGTCCCCCGTCCGGTTCCGCATCCGTCGTGGCCGGGCCCCGGACGGCGCCGCGCGGGTCGTGGCCGGAGGCGGAGTCCGGTCCGGCGGCGGTGTCCGGTCCGGTGCCGGGGTCGGCGGCTGGGTCGTCGGCGGGCGCGGGTCCGCCGGCGGGGTCGGCGGCGGGCGCGGGGCCCGGCGCGGGTGCGGCGC
>JAJSZB010000706.1:0-1450 GCA_050613715.1 Streptomyces sp. IBSBF 3018 | reverse complement strand
AAGTTCGACAGGAAGCCGCCCCCGCTCGAACCCCCGGAGTGCACGCAGTCGATGCCCCACATCGTGGACCCCGCCCGCCCGGCGTCCGCGAACTCGTCGCCCTCGCAGTGGTTCAGCCGCTCGCCGTTGCCCTCGGCGTCCGACCCGCCGTAGCCGAACGAGTGAACGTGCTGCCCGGTCGCCGAGTTGAACGCGATGCCCTCCGCGCCCACCGTGTCCACGAGCGTCGCGTTGTTCACCGTGTTGACGACCGCGAAGGCGAAGTCGTAGTTGGCGTTGCCGGCGGTGGCCACGTAGTCGGACCACCAGTACAGGACGCGCGCGGAGAAGGTGCCGTACGGGCGGTTGCCGTTGCCGTAGCCGGGGATGAACACCCAGTTCTGGTAGACCTCGCCGGTGCCGGCGTTGACGACGCAGTGGCCGGCCGTGAGGACCACGGACTTGTTGTCGGCGTTGGCGACGGTGGCCGAGCACGCGCACGTGCCGCCCGAGGAGTTCTGGAAGAACACCTTGCCCGCGGTGGTGCTGATCAGGCCGCCGCCGGTCCAGGCGGTCGGCGAGGACATCGGCGTGACGGCTCCGGGCGCCGCGCCCGCAGCCTTCTTCGAGGCCGGCCCGGCCGCCGGCGGCACGCTCACCGAGCGCTTCGCCGCGGACGCCGTGGACGCCGCCGACGCGGCCCCGTTCGCCTTCGCGGACGCCGACCCGGACGCCGAACCCGGCGCCGACGCGCCCACGGACACCGGCTCGTTCGTCACATCCTTCGCGGCCCGCAGCCGCTCCGGCGTCCAGAACTTCGGCGCGGCGCTCTGCCGCGCCGCGCTGACGCTCGCGTGCCGTGCGCCGGCCGCGGCGGACGCCGGCGCGGCCTGCGCCGCACCCGCCGTGGCCGCCGTGCCCGCGGTCCACGCCGCGGCCGCGAGCACGAGCGCGCCGACCGACGCGGCGGTGCGCTTCGTACGGCGGCGTACGCGATTCACGTTCTCCGTGTGCTGTACGTGCTTCATGGCGGCAGCTCCAAGTCCGCGTGGGGGAAAGGGACGTTCCTGCGAGGTGCGCGCCCCCAGCCCACCCGACAACGTTGTCCGAGGCGTCCGCCCCCCAAGCGCGTCGTCGAGCCGGAGTCCCGCCAGGCTAACCCGCTCTCCATGACGTGTCCATGGCATCAACGTCCCCACTGGCCCCATGTGCGACTCTCGCCATGACCCCCGCTCCCGACTCACGACAGCGCCACACCGCGCCACGCCTCAGCCGATCACGTACTCGGCGTGGGGAATCGCGCGCCCCCACACCGCGGCGAACGCGGCCGCGCCCCGCGCCTCAGCCCCTCCCCGGCCGCGCCGGGCGCGTTGCGCCGCGGGACCCGTGCGACTCATCGCAGCGCCCCCCGCGCGACCGGCGCAACCCCCTCGCGCTCGGCGCAACTCACGCAGCGCGACCGGCGCAACCC
>JAJSZB010000705.1:0-1451 GCA_050613715.1 Streptomyces sp. IBSBF 3018 | reverse complement strand
CGGGTGGCGCGGCGCACGCGGGCGGGGCGGGACGCGCGGCGCGCAGGTGGTTCGCGCCGGTCGCCGCGGCGCTGGTGGTGTGGGCCGTGCTGTGCGCGGTGCTGTGGCGGCCGCCCGCCTCGACCGGCAGCCCGTACCTGATCCTCGACGAGCAGGCCGACTACAAGGTGTACACGAACTCCGCGCACCCGGTCTCCGAGGCCGTGCACGCCGACCGGGACAAGCCGCTGCGCGCCGCGGAGGCCGCGGCCGAGGCGGCGGGCCGGCCGGTGCTGCTGCTCCAGACGCCGGCGAGCAACGGCCGCTTCGTGTCGCTGCCGCTCGCCCGCCGCCTCGGCGACCGGGTCGCCGGGGCCTACGACCTGCTCGGCTACAACGGCATCGTCACGCCGCTGGCGGACGCCTCGGTCGACCCGCTGGGCCTGGCCTACCCGCTGGTCGCCCACCAGGAGCGGCCGGTCCGGCGCACCGACGGCCGCTCCGGGCACGAGAAGCCGGTCGACCCCGCGTGGATCGTCGCCGACCTCACCGACCCGGGCACGCCCGTGCCGGCCGGCGTCGACCCTGCCCGGGTGGCCGCCGCCCGCGCCGCGCTGGCCTGCGGCCCGCTCGCCGCCCTCCAGTCCTCCGTGCGCGCCCCCCTCACCCCCTCCCGCTTCTGGCGCAACCTCACCGGCGCCTGGTCCCGCACCGCCTTCCGCTACCCCGCCGACCCGATCACGGCCGAGCACCGCCTGTGCCGCCGCTGACGACGCCGGGCCCGCGGTGACCACCGGCACACAGGGCACCCGACGCCGGGACGCCGGCGCGCCGTCCGGCGCCCGCCGGGCGACGGGTGCGAGCCGGCTGCCCGCGGACCGGCCGCGCATCCGGCTGCGGGTGCGGCTGCGGGTGCGCAGGCCAGGGCCGTACCTGCTGTTCGGCACGGGGTTCTGGCTGATGGTCTCGGTGGTCGTCTGGCACACGCCGATCGCCTCGGACTTCGGGCAGCACGCGGCGGCCGTGGAGCAGGTGCGCCAGAACTGGCGGCACCCGGCCAACCCGCTGCTCGCGGCGGACGGCGCCGGCAGCCCGTACTACTCGCCGTACGTGGTGGGGCTCGGGCTCGCCGCGAAGGCGACGGGCGTCGCGGGGTGGGTGGCGCTGCGCTGGTGCGGGGTGCTCGACGTCGCGGTGCTGGTGGCGGGCATCGGCGCCTACGCGCGGACGCTGAGCCCGCGGCCGCTGGCGCCGGTGTGGGCGCTGACCGCCTTCTCGCTGCTGTGGGGGCTGCGCGGGACGGAGTGGAGCGGCTTCTGCGGGCTGTGGTCGCTGACCCGCGGCGCGGCGTACCCGAGCACCTTCGCGGTGGGGCTGACGTTCCTGCTCTGGGCGTGGACGGACCGGCTGGTGCGGCGCGGGCGGCCGGGGCGGCGGGAGACACGGGACGTGCTGACCGGTCGGGAGGCGCC
>JAJSZB010000704.1:0-1454 GCA_050613715.1 Streptomyces sp. IBSBF 3018 | reverse complement strand
ACACCGCGCGGGGGCCGGGGCGGGCCGCCGCGCGGTGTCGCTGATCCTGAGCAGGATCGCGACCAGGGCCCAGTTGGCGATCACCGAGGAGCCGCCCTGGGCCAGGAACGGCATCGTCATACCGGTCAGCGGGATCAGCCCGGTCACGCCGCCTGCCACCACGAACACCTGGAGCGCGAAGGCGCCGGACAGGCCGATCGCCAGCAGCTTGCCGAACGGGTCGCGGGCGGCCAGCGCGGTGCGCACCCCGCGCTCGATGAGCAGCGCGTAGAGCAGCAGGATCGCCATCAGCCCGGCCAGCCCCAGCTCCTCGCCGACGGTGGCCAGGATGTAGTCGCTCTTGGGCGCGATGCCGCCGATCAGCCGGGAGTAGCCCTGGCCGAGGCCGGAGCCGAACAGACCGCCGGAGCCGAACGCGTACATCGACTGCGCGGTCTCGGTGACGCCGCCGTTGGAGGCCAGCGCCAGCGGGTGCAGCCAGTCGTGGACGCGCACCTTCACATGCGGCTCGGAGCTGCCGACCACGGCCGCGCCGCCCGCGCTGAGCAGCAGGCCGAAGACGATCCAGCTGGTCCGCTCGGTGGCCACGTACAGCATGATCACGAACAGGCCGAAGAACAGCAGCGAGGTGCCGAGGTCGGTCTCGAAGACCAGGATCAGCATGCTCATCGCCCAGATCACCAGGATCGGGCCGAGGTCGCGGCCGCGCGGCAGGTACAGGCCCATGAAGCGGCGCGAGGCCAGCGCCAGCGCGTCCCGCTTGACCATCAGGTAGCCGGCGAAGAAGACGGTGATGATGATCTTGGCGAACTCGCCGGGCTGCAGCGACCCGATGCCCGGCAGGGTGATCCAGATCCGGGCGCCGTAGACCGCGGGGAAGAACACCGGCAGCACCAGCAGCACCAGCGACAGGAACATCGAGATGTAGGTGTAGCGCTGCAGGATGCGGTGGTCCTTGAGGAACACCAGCACGCACACGAACAGCGCCACCCCGAGCGTGGACCACATCAGCTGCTTGGGCGCCATCGCCGAGCCGAGCACCGGCTCCTGGTCCAGCCGCCAGATCAGCACCAGGCCGAGGCCGTTGAGCAGGGTGGCGATCGGCAGCATCAGCGGGTCGGAGTACGGGGCGAACTTGCGCACCAGCAGGTGCGCGATGCCCGCGAGCACGCCCAGGCCCAGGCCGTAGCCGAGCAGGCCGGCCGGCACCGAGTCGTTCTTGGCCAGGCCGACGTTGGCGTACGCGAACACCGGGATGGCCACGGCGAAGACGAGCAGGGCCAGCTCGGTGTTGCGGCGGTTGGGCGCGCCGATCGAGGTGATGGTGGTGGTGTTGCTGGCGCTCATGAAGAGCCGGCTCCTCCTGCTGCTCCCGCTCCTACTGCTGACCGGTACCGCATTGCTGCGCCAGCTTCTTCTCGCTGTCGGTCAGGGGCGGGGTGGGGGCGGTGGAC
>JAJSZB010000703.1:0-1454 GCA_050613715.1 Streptomyces sp. IBSBF 3018 | reverse complement strand
GTCGGGGGTCAGGGCCGTGGCGGTGAGGGTGAGGTGGTGGGTAAGGGCCTCGGCCGCGGCCTCGGGGTCGCGGGCCAGGGCGGTCGTCTCCAGGCGGCGGTGCTCCCGCGCGCCGTCGCGGCCCGGCGCGCGGCGGGCGGACCAGCGGCGGGCGAGTTCGCTCGCGGTCCACATCCGGTCGAAGGTCTCCAGCAGCACGGGGTTGCCGCAGCCCTCCAGCAGCGTGCGGTGGAACACGCGGTGCGCCTCGGCCCACGCGGCGCTGTAGTGGCGGCCCTCCCCCGGCGCGTACGCGGGGGTGCGGGCCAGGCGGTGGTGGGCGGCCCGCACCCGGGCCTCCCAGTCGAGGTCGCCGCGCTCGACGGACATCCGCAGCACCACCGGCTCGATCGTGCGGCGCGCCTCGGCGATCTCCTGCCAGCGCCGGTCGGAGAACTCCGGCACCGCGAAGCCGCGGTTGGGCAGCCGGTCCGCGAGGCCGTCGCCGACCACCCGCACCAGCGCCTCGCGCACCACCGCGAGGCTGACGCCGTGCGCCCTGGCCAGATCCTGCGGCTTGAGCGGCTCGCCCGGCGCGTAGTCGCCGCGCAGCACCGCCTCCCGCAGCCGGCCGTAGACCTGCTCGGAGAGCATCTGCTTGCCCGCGGGGACGGGGCTCGGGGTGCCCGCGGGGCCCGCGGCACCCGCGGCGCCCGTGAATCCCCCGGGGCCCGCGGCGTCCTCTGAACCCGTCCGCGGAGTGGCCGTCTCTGTCATGGAGCCAGCATAGACGATGATGCAGATAATCGATTATCAGTGTTATGGTCGATGCATCGGCGCCGGCAGCGCGCATCGCTCGCCGCCGGGTGCCGCCCACCCCTTCGAGAGGAATCACCACGATGACCGCCAACGACCCCTTCGCCCGCCTTCCCGAAGCGGCGACCTTCACCGTCACCAGCACCACCGTCAGCGACGGCGGCGCCCTGCCGGCCGAGCAGTACTCCGGCCTGTTCGGCGTGCCCGGCGGCAAGGACGTCTCGCCGCAGCTGTCCTGGAGCGGCGCCCCCGCCGGGACGAAGAGCTACGCCGTGACGGTGTACGACCCCGACGCCCCGACCGGCTCCGGCTTCTGGCACTGGGCGGTCGCCGACATCCCGGCGACCGTCACCGAGCTGCCCGAGGGTGCGGGCGACGACACCGGCTCGGGCCTGCCCGCGGGCGCCTTCCAGCTGCCGAACGACGCGCGCTCCGCCCGTTTCCTCGGCGCCGCCCCGCCGGCCGGGCACGGTCCGCACCGCTACGTCGTGGTGGTGCACGCGCTCGACGTCGAGTCCATCGGCGTCGCGGCCGACGCCACCCCGGCCGTCCTCGGCTTCACCATGGCCGGGCACATCCTCGGCCGCGCGGTCCTCACCGCCACCGGCGAGACCCCCGCCTGAGCCGCCCCGCGGGGACGCCCCGGGGCCCCCGTGACC
>JAJSZB010000702.1:0-1466 GCA_050613715.1 Streptomyces sp. IBSBF 3018 | reverse complement strand
GCCCGTACCCCCTCCGGCACCGGGACCCGCCCGGCGTCCGGCGGCCCCGAGACCCCGGCCCGTACGCCCTCCCGTGCCGCGGGCGACGCGCCGGCCGCGTCCGCCGCGGCGGCCGACGACCCGGGCCGCGCCGCCGCCGAGCCCGGCCCCGGCATACGCCTGCACGCGCCCGCGCCCGGCTGGGCGATCGACGCCGACGTCGTCGTGGTCGGCTCCGGCGTCGCCGGGCTCACCGTGGCGCTGCGCTGCGCCGCGGCCGGCGCGAAGGTCACCGTGGTGACCAAGGCGCACCTGGACGACGGCTCCACCCGCTGGGCGCAGGGCGGCATCGCCGCGGCGCTCGGCGACGGCGACACCCCGCAGCAGCATCTGGACGACACCCTGGTGGCCGGCGCGGGCCTGTGCGACGAGCCGGCCGTGCGCACCCTGGTCACCGAGGGCCCCGACGCGGTGCGCCGGCTGATCGCCACCGGCGCCCGCTTCGACACCGACGCCGCCACCGGCGAGATCCTGCTCACCCGCGAGGGCGGCCACCACCGCAGCCGGATCGCGCACGCGGGCGGCGACGCGACCGGCGCCGAGGTCTCCCGCGCGCTGATCCAGGCGGTCCGCGAGGCGGGCGCGGCGCCCGCCGGGGGCCGGCCCCGGATCGAGCTGGTGGAGAACGCCCTCGTGCTCGACCTGCTCACCGACGCCGCCGGCCGCACCGCGGGCGTCACCCTGCACGTGATGGGCGAGGGCGCCCGCGACGGCGTCGGCGCGGTGCGCGCCCGCGCGGTGGTGCTGGCCACCGGCGGCATGGGCCAGGTGTTCTCCGCCACCACCAACCCCCCGGTCTCCACCGGCGACGGCGTGGCGCTCGCGCTGCGGGCCGGCGCCGAGGCCAGCGACGTGGAGTTCGTGCAGTTCCACCCGACCGTGCTGTGGCTCGGCCCGGACGCCGAGGGCCAGCAGCCGCTGGTGTCCGAGGCCGTGCGCGGCGAGGGCGCGCACCTGGTCGACGCCGAGGGGACGCGCTTCATGCTCGGGCAGCACGAGCTGGCCGAGCTGGCGCCGCGCGACATCGTCGCCAAGGCGATCACCCGGCGGATGCAGGAGACCGGCGCCGCGCACATGTACCTCGACGCGCGGCACTTCGGCGCGCGGATGTGGGCCGAGCGGTTCCCGACCATCCTCGCCGCCTGCCGGGCGCACGGCATCGACCCGGTCACCGAGCCGATCCCGGTCGCGCCCGCCGCGCACTACGCCTCCGGGGGCGTGCGCACCGACCTGCACGGGCGTACCACCGTGGCCGGCCTGTACGCGTGCGGCGAGGCCGCCTGCACCGGCGTGCACGGCGCCAACCGGCTGGCGTCCAACTCGCTGCTGGAGGGCCTGGTCTTCGCCGAGCGGATCGCCGCCGACGTGGTGGCCGGGCTCGCCGGCGGGACCGGCCCGTCCGCCGCCTCGGCCGCCCCGGCCGCCCC
>JAJSZB010000701.1:0-1479 GCA_050613715.1 Streptomyces sp. IBSBF 3018 | reverse complement strand
GGGGCGCGGGGAACTGCTCCCCCAGACTCCGTCCGGGAGGTACCCCCACCAGCCCCCACCGGCGGCACGGCCGGGAACGAGCCCCAGCGGGGCGGACGCGGCCCCGCACGCGAACCCACCCCGGAGGGGTCATGCGGGTGGATCCGCCCCGCTCCACCCGCCGCGTCGCGGCCCTCTCCCGCCGCCGCGAGGCACCCTGTCTCCCACAGCGCGCCCCGCCGTCGAGAGGCCCCCATGAACCGCCGCGCAGGCACCCGTATCCGCCCCCGCAGCCTGCTGCGCGCCCTCGTCCGCGTGCCCGGCTGCCTCCTCCTCGCCTCGGGCCTGCTGCTGGCCGCCTCGACCGGCAGCTCCGCGGTGCAGCCCGCGCAACCCGCGCAACCCGCACCGGCCGTCCCCAACGCGCCCAGCGCACCCAGCGCACCCAGCGCTGCCGACGCCGGCGCCGTGCTCGACAACCGGGTGACCCCGCTCACCGCCGAGGTCGACGAGGCCGAGAACGGCGAGTTCACACTCAGCGTGACCAACACCGGCACGGCGGCCGCCGGGACCGTCCGCGTCCTGCTCGACGAAGGCACCGAGGACAACCCGGTCGGGTCCGCCGACGGCCGCTGCCTGAGCCGGCTCGACGCGTACTCGCCCGCCGACCTGTGGTGCGAGCTGGGCGCGCTGGCCCCGCAGCAGACCGTGTCGGTGCAGGTGCACGCGTACATGAGCCGGTGCGTGTGGCTCGACCCCACCACGAGTACGCTGCGCGCGCCCGCCTTCAGCTGGCGGGTCGGCTACACCGACGCGGGCACGGCACGCAGCGCCGCGGGCCCCACCCCGCGCTGGAGCTGCGCCCTCTGACCCCGGTACGCCCCCGCGCGCGCCGACCGCGCCCGCCCCGCACCGACCATGCCCCGCGCACGCGGTCGCGCGCCGGTCACGCACCGACAGTGCCCCGCGGCCGGGCGGTACGGCCGCGGCGTACGGGATACCGTTGGTGCATGCACGTGAGCCAGCACCAGCCGTCGACGGGGCCTGAACCGGACGCCGGGGACGGTGCGAGACGCTCCTTGTACGTGCCGGTGCGGCGCGGGCCCGCGGGCGCGGTGATCCGTCTGTGGCGGACGCCGGTGGGCACGCGGACGGCCGTGGCGTTCACCACCGACCGCCGGCTGCGCTCGGTGCTCGGCCCGACGCACCCGTGGATCAGGCTGTCCGAGGCGGCGCTGCGCCGGATGGCCGAGCCGCTCGGCGCGGTCCACCTCACCGTCGACCCGCTGCTGACCGCCCGCCCGCCGGCCGCGTGGTCCGCGCAGCCCGCCACGCCACCGGCCACCGCCACCGCACCGGCCGCCGCGACCGGGCCGGCCGCCGAACCGCTGGCCGAGCCGCCGATCGAGCCCGAGGCGGTCACCGAAGCCGCACCACCGGTCGAACCCCGGCCGGCCCTCGGCCCCGGGCAGGCGGTCGAGCCCGAGCCCCCCGCCGAGC
>JAJSZB010000700.1:0-1517 GCA_050613715.1 Streptomyces sp. IBSBF 3018 | reverse complement strand
GCCGCCCGCCGCCCGCCCCGAACCGCCGACGCCCGGCGCGCCCGCGCGTCCTGCCGCTCCCCGGCAGCACACCGGTCCCGCGTCGCCTTCGTCACCTTCGCCTCCTTCGGTTCCCGCCGAGTCCGCCGGCCGCGCCGACGCCGCTCCTGCGCGGCCCGGCTCCCGGTCTCCGGCCGGACCGCCGCCCTCGCGGGGCGCGTCGCAACCGCCCGCACCGCCGGCCGGGCCGGTGCGGACCGAGCGGCGCCCGGCGGGCGGAGCGTCGTCGGACGAGTCGGCTTCCGCGCCGGCCGGCCCGCGGCCCGCCGCTGACGCGCCGTCTGCTCCGGCGGCCCGGCGCCCCGCGCGGGCGGAGCCGCCCGCGCCGACTGCGGCGCCCTCGCGCGGAACGCCGCCGTCGCCCGGGGTCCGGCGCCCCGATCCGCAGTCGGGGCAGGCAGGACAGCCGGGGCAGGCAGGACAGGCCGGCCGGTCCGGGGCGGCCGGGGGAGCGGGCGTCGTCGCAGAGGCTGTCGCGATGCTGCCCGCGCCGGACGCCGGGTTCGTGGGACGGGACAGGGAGCTCGCGGAGCTGCGCGCCGAGATCGCCCGGCCGGGCCTGGCCGTCGCCGGGGGCCGGGAGGCCGACCGCGGCCGGGTGCTGCTGGTGGTGGGCCGGCCCGGGATCGGCCGGACCTCCGTCGCGCTGGAACTGGCCCGGCAGGTCCGCGGCGACTACCCCGACGGCGCCTTCTTCCTGCGGCTGACCGGCGACGGCGGCCGGCCCGTACCGCCCGAGCAGTCCGCCCGCACGCTGCTGCGCGCCCTCGACGTGCGGCAATTGTCCGAGGCCGACCCGGTCGAGGCGCTGCGCGCGGCCGTCGCCGGCAAGCGGCTGCTGCTGGTCCTGGACGACTCCCGCCCCGGCGACGGCCTCGCGGACCTGCTGCCGCGCTCGCCCGGCAGTCTGGTCGTGGCCACCTCGGACGGCCCGCTGCCCGGCGTGCCCGACGTACGGCCCTGCACGCTCGGCGGCCTGGACACCCCGGCCGCCCTGCGGCTGCTCGCGCAGACCCTCGGCGACATCCGCCTCACCAACGACCCGCGCGGCGCGGAGACGCTCGTCGTGGAGGCCGGCGGTCACCCCACCGCGCTGCGCATGCTTGCCGCCTGGCTCGCCGTCCAGCCGCGTATGTCCCTGTCCGAGGCCGCCGCCCGGCTGCGCGCCGCCTCCGCCGCGCCCCTCGCCACGGACGTCCCCGACCCCTCCCGCCACCCAGGCCACTCCGGACCCGCCGCGCCCGCGAAGGACGCGCCCGCCCCGCCGGCGACGGCCGCGCGGGCCGACCGCGGCGCCCGTGACCGTACGGACACCCCGTTCGCGACGGCGGCGCAGGGCGACCGCAGGGCCCAGGACGCGCCCGCCCCGCCGGCGACGGCCGCGCGGGCCGACCGCGGCGCCCGGGACCGTACGAGCGCGGCCTCCGCGACGGCCGCGCAGGGCGACCGCGGCGCCCAGGCGCCCGCCCCCCGCACGC
>JAJSZB010000006.1:0-52502 GCA_050613715.1 Streptomyces sp. IBSBF 3018 | reverse complement strand
GCCCCCCCCCCCCCCCCCCCCCCCCCCCCCCCCCCCCCCCCCCCCCCCCCCCCCGGAACTGTCCCCGGGTGAGGGGGACCCGGGGCGGGGATGCAGCCGGGTCGCCGTGCGTGCCAGCGGGGCCAGCTGGGGGATCACCGCGGTGACGTCGAGCGGTCGCGGCGGGGTGACAGGACTCATGCTGCTCCCGGTGGCACGGACGGGCTGGGATCAGTTGCCGAGGTTATACAGTCCGGTGTCGGCACGGGTGTTGGGGATGTAGACGTCGGAGAACAGCTGCTCCACCGATCCGTCCTCCCATTCGATGTCGGCGCTCATCGTCACCCCGACGGGTATGGTGCTGGCGGCGTCCAGGTAGTCGGGCGTCACCCGGTAGTGGACCGCGTCGTCCTCCCCGAGTTCGGACACCGCGTCCCGTACCTGTGACTCGTAGTCCCACATGCTGTCCTCACCGGTGTTCATCCCCACCTGCCAGCAGGGCACGAGGTTCTGCGAGATCCGCCCGCCGAGGATGTTGGCCATCAGGTGGCAGCGGGAGAGATCGCTGGTGGCGAGCTGGTTGGCCTGCGCGAAGAGCTGTGCGTCCTGCCAGCCGGTGATGTCGCCCCCGGCGTCACTGCCCGGCCCGGGCGTCCTGCCCAGGCATGCCTCCGCCGCGGACGCCCGGGCGCCGGCCGGGCCCGGGGGGACGGTGGTCTTGTTGACGTGGGCGACCGGTTCCGTGGTGTTCAGGATCCACCCGTTGCCGGAGGGGCGCGCGCCCTGCGGCGAGACCCCCAGGCACTCGGCGTGCGAGCTGTCGAACGACGCCGTGAGCCCCAGCGTGAACTGCTCGGCGTCGATGACCCGCTGGCCGGCGAAACCGTCGGCGAGCTGGCTGTCGGCGAACTGCTTGTCCGTGGCCGCGACGTGGGCACGCACGCAGTGCCTGGAGGGGTCGGTGTACGAGCCGCCGCCGAGTTCGAAGACGATCCACCCGTTGTTCCCGGGGTGGGGGATGAGTTCGGCGCACTGAGCGCCGTCCGCTCCTCCTTCCGCGGTCTCCGCGAACGGGAACGCGGCACAGGTGTCGGTCGGGATGAGGTCCGTCGCGTCGGCGAACGGCTTGGACGAGGCGCTGCCGCAGGTGCGGTTCGTACGGTCAGCCACGCCGTCCTTCGCGCGGGTCAGCGGAGTGTCACGGCCCCAGCGGTCGACGAGGTTCTTCTGGGCCCACAGGTAGGCCGCCACCGCGCCGCCCTGGTCGGAGCCCTGTGTGCTCATCGGCACCTCGGCCATGACCGAGGGGATGACACAGCCCGGTGACGCAGTGGGATCGGCCGCGAGGTCACGGACGGCGTCGTCGCAGCGGATCTTGCGCGGGTTGTCCCACGAGGCGTTCGGGTCGACGGGCGTGGCGCCCGGGGCCGTCACGTACATCTTGTACGAGGTGGTGAACTGTGCGACGGCGCCCGCCGCGGGGGCCGAGGAGTATGTGACGGTGCCCGTGAGGGACTGTCCCACGGTGAGGTTGCCGCCCAGCCAGGGCGCGGTCTTCGTAGCCGTGCAGCCGGTCGAACAGGAGGCGCGGAACTTGGCGGTCAGGGCGGTGACGTCCCCGGCGGCACCGGTCATCGTCGTGGTGACCTGCTCGCTCCACGTCGTGCCCTTCGCGGGCAGCGACGCGCTGGTGGAGATCTCCAGGGTGCCGCGCCCGATCTCCCCGCCGTTGTCGCCGCGCAGGATGTAGAGGACGTTCACCCCGGTCACGCAGTACGTGAAGCGCTCGTACGAGTAGCTGCCGGGCGTGGTGACGCCGCAGCTGCCGGCGGCGAGCTGCCGTACCGGGGAGAGCCGGGCCGGGGCGGGGCTGACGCTCACACAGGCGGCGACGGCCCCTGCCCGGCGCTCCTTGGATGCGGCCTGCGTCGGTTCGCAGTGTTCCCCGGTCCCGGTGGGGAGGGGGCTGGTCGCGGTGGCGAGGGCCGGAGCACCGGACCGGGCCGCTGGGCCCACCGTGCCGACCTGCCGTTGCTGCCCGCCCTCCGCGTGCCGCACCGGGGCCATGGCTGTCGTGGTGAGCCCCAGCGCCGCCGCGGCCAGCACGGCGAGCAGGGTCGACCGGGCACGTCGTCGAGCCGGGCCTCTGGAACGTATTTCGCGCATGTTCGTCAGGTCACCTTTCTTCTGCGTTCGGGACGCACGTCGCCGGGGGACGACGCCCCCGGCGACGTGCGGCAGTGAGCTAGCCGAAGATGCCCTTGACGACGGAGGAGACCCCGTCCGTCACCTTCGAGACCCCCTCGGCCACGGGCCCGGCGACCTTGGGCACGACGCGCGAGACGCCCCCGCTGATGGCTGCGATCTCAAGGACGGACTTGCCCACCGAGGTGGCGAACTTTCCGCTGTTGAAGCCGTATTCGAGCCCGTTGCACAGGGCGCTGAGGCCCGAGGTGGCCACCGAGATGCCCAGCAGGGCCGCGGAGATCGACCCGAGGATGGGTGCGGCGGGCGGGAAGAACGCCGAGCCGACGAGGAGGCCGGCGGCGACAAGGCCGGTCGCCATGCTGGTCACCTCGAAGGCGTCCGCCCACCAGCCCGCGTCCGAGTACCAGGGGTCGTCCCCGCCGTCGCCGGTGCCGTGCGGGTTGACCTGGTCGTTGTGTTCGTTGTCGGCCGGGTTGTGCTGCTGGTCGTGGTTGTTCTGGGAGTCGGTGGCGGCGTCGTGGCCGGCGTCTGCCATCTCGGCCGCTCGCTTGTCCGCGGCGATCTTGCGGGCCTGGGTCGCGGCGGCGGCGGCGGTCTGCGCGTCGTGGCCGGCGTCGAGTGCGGACTGGCGTGCCGAGGCCGCGGAGGCGCGGGCGTTGTACGAGGACTGCAGGGCGCTGCGGGCGGCGTCCACGGCCTTGTTGGCGGAGTAGTTGGCCGACCGGGCGGCGCTGCGCGCGGTCGCCGCCGCGGCGGCGGCGGAGGCGGCCGAGGCCTGGGCGTCGGCGGCGGACCGGTCCGCGGCGTCGGCGTTGTTCTTCGCCTGCGTCGCCCAGTCCTTCGCCGCGTTCGCCGCGTCGACGGCCTTCTTGGCCCAGGCGTCGGCCTCGTCCTTGGCGTTGTTCGCCAGCGCCGCGGCCTGGGATGCCGTCGCGGCGTCCTGCTGGGCCTCCTGGGCGATCTTCGCGGCGGCGGCGATCGCGGCCTGGATCGCGGCGGAGTGGGCGAGCAGGTCGTGGTCGAGCTGCGCGGCCCGGTATTGCACCGCCTCCACGAAACGGCGCCGCATCCACGTCGGGCCGGCCATCGCCACGGAGCCGTACGCCTTGGCGTAGTCGCCGCCCTGGGCGATGACGGTGCCGGTGGTGACGGCGTCGTCCTCCTTGACCGCCTCGGCGAGGTCGTGGTCGAAGAACTTCTGCAGCGCTTCGGGCGTGTTGGCGTTGAGCGCGTCGTTGGCGGCCTTGGTGACGGCCTTGCCCTGCTTGGCGGACAGGATGCGCAGGATGCGCACCCGGTTCTCCTCCGAGCCGGCCCGGACCATTCCCGAGGTGACGAAGTCCCCGATGGCGGTGGTGCTGCCCTCGGCGAGCGCGGTGGCTGCCGCCGCCGCGACCGCCGGGTCGGAGGTCTGCGCGATGTAGAGGACCGTTTCTCTGTCGTCCTGGCCCTGGGCCACGAACCGGTCGAGGTCGACCCAGTTCAGCACATCCATGTCGTCTCCGGCGAGGGCGAACTGCGCCGCCTCGCGGGACCAGTTCCCGCTCGCGCCGAGGAAGCGGACTGCGGCCTGGCGGCCGAGGGTCGCGGCGAGCCCGTAGTCCTCGTCGCCGATGGCCTGGGCGGCCCGGTCGAGCAGGTCCTGGGTCTGCTGTGCCGTCTGCTGCTGCTGGAGGCGCTTGCCCTCGTACTCCGCCTGCTCCTTCGCCTCGGTCAGGGCGAGGTTGTGCGCCTCCTCGACGCCCTGGTCACGGTCCTGCAGGAGGCTGTCGATCTCCGCCTGACGTGCGGCCTTCTCGACCTCGACGGCGGCGGCCACGGTCGCGGTGGCGACGTCGGCCGCCTTGACGGCCTCGGCGGCCAGCGCCTTGGACTTGTTGGCGTAGTCGCGGGCCTGGCCGGCGTACTTCACCGCCTCGTCGGCCGCGTCGGCCGCCGCATCGGCATGCGTGGCGGCCGAGTTCGCGGCGTCGCGGGCCGCGCGGGCCGCGGTGGCGGCCGTCGTGGCGAGGGTCTGCGCCTTCGCGGCGGCGCTGGTCGCCTGGCTCGCGGCGGTCGAGGCGATGGCCGCCTGACGGGTCGCTTCGGCCGCCTCGCTCTGCGCGACCCCGGCGGAGGCCGCGGCCTGGGCCGAGGCGCTCGCCGCCGCGGCGGCGTCACGGGCGGCGGACGCGGCCGAGGCACCGGCGGAGGACGCCTGTGCCGAGGCGGTCGCCGCGCTGTCGGCGGCCGAAGCGGCGGAGCGCGCCTTGGCGGCGGCGTTGCGCGCGGCGACGGCCGCGTCCTTGGCCACGGAGGTCTTCGAGGCGTCCTTGGAGGCTGCGATGGCGGCGTTGTAGGCGCGGGAGGCGGCGCCGCCCGCCGCGGCGGCGGCCTGCGAGGCGGCGGTCGCGGCGTAGGAGGCGCGGCGCGAGGCGGTGATGGCGACCCCGGAGGCCCGGATCGCCGAACGCGCCGCGTCGGCGGCGCCCTGCGCGGCGCCGGCCGCCTTGCGCGCGGCAGCGGCGGACTTGCGGACGTCGTCCTTGACCTTGTCGGCCTCGGCCGCCGCCTTCTCGGCCGCGTCCTTGGCCTCGTCGGCCGCGGTCCGGGCGCGCGCGGAGGCCTCGACCGCGGCGTCGGTGTTCTGCTGGGCGATCCTGCCCTCGCGTTCGACGACGGCGACCAGCGCGTCGATGGTGGCGCTCTCCTGGTCGCGGGCCCGCGCGATGTGCTGCCCGGTGTCCAGGAACCACTGGACGTCGTCGGCCGTGCCGCTCAGGGCCCGGTTGGCGTAGACCGTCTCCTCGGGCCCGGCGTCGGCAAGACCGCGGGTGATCTCGACCCGCATGTCCTCCAGTCGCGCGGTGTACTGACCGGTGAGCAGGAACGCCTCCAGCGCCGCGTCCGCACCGCCGCCGACGGCCGCGGACCCGTCGCGTTTCACGGCCAGGCCGCCGCCGTTCATGACGGTCAGCACGGCCACCCGCAGATCGTCGGAGACGGCCGGGGCGTAGCCCTGTGCCACGAAGGCCGATATCGCCGAGTCCCCGCCGGACAGTGCGGCGCTCGCCCCGGCGCGGATGCCCTGCCCGCCGTTGGCGAGATACCCGAACACCGCCACCCGGTTGTCCTCGGCCGAGGCGACGGGCAACTCCGTGGTGAGGAAGGTGACGATGTCGGCGTCGGTGCCGCTCAACGCGTACTCGGCCGCGGCGCGCACCGCCTTGCCGCCCAGCATCCAGGCCCGTACGGCCTTCGCCCGATCGGTGTCGGGCAGATTCAGCGAGCCGGGCGCCCCGCCGTCCCCGTCGGCGGCTCTGGCCCGTGGCGCCAGGACCTGCGGCATGGCCGCCGCGGCCGCCGCCACCGCGAGCGCCTCCATGAACCTGCGCCGGCTCCAGAACGTCCTCTGCGTCTGCATGCTCACTCCCCACCCCTCGACCCGACCGGTGACCGGGACTGTCCGCCCCCGGCCACGCTTTCGCGGAACATTTCCCCCTGTCCGCACATCACCGGACAGCAGAACAGAATCTGTCCGGGATGACCAGGGCGTGTGAAGTAACTTTCATATGCGGTGAGCGTGTTGCGCGGTGCGGCGCAAAAGGATAAGGAAACGCTTCCCGCCGCAAAATACGGAACCGGTCGCGCCGGTTCCGATCGTGGAATTCGACCGATGGTCCATACTGGATACGGAACCGGCGTCACCGGTTCCGACCAGGTGAAATGTTACCCGCCGGTCCATCACGTCGGCCTGGTGCGTGGTCATTTTTCGCTTTGAATGCCAAAAAATGAGCGCAACCTGCGCGGGGCCGATGTCAAACGTGTGAAGCGTCACGGCGCAATCGAGGAGACTGACCGTATTTTCCCCTTTCTCCTCTGGGCATTCGACCAAGAGAATGCAAAGGTGAGCCCGCCCCGGACGCCGGTCCCGTGAAACCGGGGAACACACCACGACCCTGTGGTTCGTGTCTCCGGTGCGAGGGCCGGACGGCCGGGGGCGCGGACTCTTCACACGAGGATGCTCATGCGTTTCGCACTCCGCACCCTGCTGGCCGCAGCCGCCGCCACGCTCGGCGCCGTAGCTCTGTTGGGGACGAGCGGACACGGGGGAAGTGCCCAGTCCGGCTTCGCCTCGACGGCCGACGAGACCCCGGGCTACGCCGTCGAGAACTTCGGGTACCCGAACGCCGACCAGATCCTTCAGCAGAAGGGCATCACGCTGAAGCGCGGCGACGGCCACATCGTCCTCGCCGACTGCGACAGTGCGCCCGGCCTGCTGGAGGTCTGGGCCCGCAGCCAGGACCGGATCTGCTTCCAGGTCACCGGCGTCACCGGCTTCCTGACCATGGAGATCCCCTCCGTCTACGGGATCAAGGGCAACGACTACGACACCACGGTCGACATGACCGTCGACGGCGAGGACCACTCGTTCGCCGTGGGCAAGAACGAGTGGACCCCGGTCGGGGAGACCACCGACCCCGGCCAGCGTCCCTTCATGCTGCTGGAGATCTCCACCCAGGCGTGACCGCGCCCTCCGGAAGAAACCGCTCGACCGCGTCGACCGGCCCGAGCACCTTGACATCCTCACTTGGAGAGAACCGCATGTCGCACCTGCCCGCACGCACCGCCTGGCTGGGAGGCGCCACCGTCGCCGCCGCACTGGCCGGCCTCCTGGCCGGCTCGCCCTCACAGGCTCTGCAGGGATCTGAGGCCACGGCCTCGTACAGCTACACGGCCAAGATCGTCATCGGCGACTCCGACCGCGCCTGCACCGGAGTCCTCGTCGCCCCCCAGTGGGTCCTGACGTCCGCGAGCTGCTTCGCCGACGCGACGGGCAGCGTCCCGGCCGGGCAGCCGTCCACGCCGACCACGGTCACGGTCGGGCGCACGGACCTGACCCAGACCACCACCGGGGCCACCAGGACCGCGATCCGGCTCGTCCCCCGCACCGACCGCGACCTCATGATGGTCAAGCTCAGCACCGGCGTCGCAGGTGTGAAGCCGGTCGCCCTGGCCTCCACCCCGGTGGCGGCCGGCGAGAGCGTCCAGGCCGCCGGGTTCGGCCGGACGCGGACGACATGGGTCCCCGACACGCTGCACACCGCGACCTTCACCGCGGCCGGCGACGGCTCGGCGGACGTCGCACTGACCGCGACGGGCGACGCGGTCGTCTGCCAGGGCGACGCGGGCGGCCCCGTCCTGCGCGGTACGGCCACCGGCCAGGAACTCGTCGCCGTCACCAGCAGGTCATGGCAGGGCGGATGCCTCGGCATGCCGTCCACGGAGACCCGCACCGGCGCCGTCGCGACCCGGGTGGACGACGTACGCACCTGGATCACGACCACGTCGTTCGCCACTCCGGGCGACATGAACGGCGACAACAAGCCCGACCTCGTCGCGGTCGACGACACCGGCAAACTGCGCCTCTACCCCGGCACCGGAACCGGCGGCCTCGGGTCGATGACCATCATCGGCTCGGGCGGATGGTCGGGGGCCTCCGTGACGCACCGCGGTGACTGGACCGGCGACGGCATGGAGGACGTCGTCGCCCGCGTCGGCAGCGAACTGCGCGTCTACCCCAACCTCGGCGACGGCAGGCTCGGCACCGCGATCAGGATCGGCACCGGCCTGCCCACCACCGCCCAGGTCGTGTGCGTCGGCGACGACAACCACGACGGACAGCCCGACCTCGTCATCTCGTACAACGACAAGCTGTATCTCTACGCGGGCACCAGCGGCCCCACCCCGTCGGTGGCCGCACCCGTCCTGATCGGCAACGGAGGCTGGGGCGTCATGACGCTCACGGCGCCCGGTGACTCCGACCATGACGGCCGCGTCGACCTGCTCGCCCGGAACACCAGCACCGGCATCATCTACCACTACCTCGGACAGCCCAACGGATCGTTCAGCGACCTGAACGAGTTCGGCTACCAGTACACCCTCACCAACCGGCCACTGATCGCCGGAGCCGCCGACGCCAACCTCGACGGCGTCGCGGACATGTGGGCGACCGCGGGCGACGGCACCCTGAAGTTCTACAAGGGCGGGACCTCGATCCACGGCCCGATCGACGGCCCGAGCGTCCAGGTCGGCAGCGGCGGCTGGGACGCCATCAAGTCCATCAGCTGACCCCCGCGGCACCCGTCTTCGAAGTCCGTGGTCGGCGCAGCGCCGGGCGGCAGACCCTGCGGGGTCTGCCGCCCGTGTCCTTGGCTGCGGTCACTGCTGGTGGAGAGCCTCTCGCAGCGCGTCGACCGACAGCTTCCGTGCGACCTTGGTGGCCGGGGTGTCCCGCAGGCTGTCCAACAGCATGAAGTCGTGGACGGTCCCGCTGACGCGGACGGCTGTCACCTCGACGCCGGCCTCACGGAGCTTGTCGGCGAAAAGCTCGCCACCGTCCCGCAGGACGTCGGCCTCCGCCGTGATGACGAGGGCGGGCGGCAGCCCCTTGAGGTCTTCGAGGGTCGCCCGCAGCGGCGAGGCGTACTTCTCCTCGCGCTTGGTCTCGTCGGTCGTGTACGCGTCCCAGAACCACTTCATCCCGTCGCGGGTGAGGTAGTAGTGCTCCGCGAACTGGTGGTAGGACTGCGTGTCGAAGTCCGGCCCGGTCACGGGGTAGAGCAGGATCTGCGCCCTGAGCGCGAGCCCGCCGCGGTCCTTGTTCATCTGCGCGAAGACCGCGGACATGCATCCGCCGACCGAGTCGCCGGCGACGGCGACGCGGGAGGTGTCGAGGCCGTGGTCGGCGCCGTTCTCCTGCAGCCACCGGCCGACGGCGTAGTTCTGCTCGACCTGCGTCGGGTACCCCTTCTCGGGCGCCCAGTCGTAGACCGGGAAGACGCCGGCGGCACCGGCCCCGATGGTGAGTTCGCGGAAGAGGCGGTCGTGGGTCTTGTCGTCGCCGAAGACCCACCCGGCGCCGTGGATGTAGAAGACCACGGGCAGAGCGCCCGTAGCGCCCTCGGGCCTGATGATGCGGGTGCGGACGGTGCCCCACTCGCCGGCATCGACGTCGACCCACTCCTCGTCGACGTTCGGGCGCTCGACGCCCTCGCCGCTCTGCAGATCGCTGAGGATCTTGCGCCCCTCCTCGGGCGGAAGCTCGTAGATCCGCGGGTGTGGATCGGTGTCCTGGACGAGCTTCTCGGCCTCAGGTTCCAGGTACGGCGTGGTCGGGGCTGGAAGGTCGGTCATCGCTGGTCCTTTCCTCGAATGCCGGTCGCTTGCCTCGTCGACGCACGGACGGTCCGCATCCAGGCCGAGTGCCGCGAACGACGCCCTTCGAGGCGTGCATGGACATGGCGCCCCCGGAGGAAGACTCCCCCACCCCACAGTCTCCGACCCGGTGGCGTTGATCGCATTCGGTGACGCGGGTGGGAGCGTGCCGGCGGGCGACCGGGCCGCGCTGCTCCACGACCCTGCATTTCCGCAGTGGGCGCGTCAGAAGGCGGTGAGATCCAGGACCAGACGCCCGCGCACACCGCCCCCGGCCAGCCGTCGGTGGGCGTCGGCGGCCTGGCCGGCCGGCAGCACGTCGGCCACCCGCAGCGTCAGCTCGCCCGTGGCGGCCTGATCCCGCAGCCGAAGCAGGCGCGCGTGGTCGGTCGCCACATCGGTGACCAGGACCTTGTGCAGTCGGACACCGCGGTCGACGGGGCCGTCCCAGAAGCGGACGACGGCAAGCCCGCCACCGTCCCGGACCGCCGCAACGACCAGTCCGTGCTGCGCGGCGCCGTCGATCACCGCGTCCACCCCGTCCGGCACGAGCGCGCGCAACCGCGCGGCGACGCCGTCGCCCCGGGACACGACCTCGTCCGCGCCCAGTTCCTTCACCAGCCGACTGTCGGCCTCCGAGGCGTCCGCGAACACCCGCAGCCCTCCGGACTTGGCCAGCTGCACCGCGTATCCGCCGAAGGCGCCGGCCGCTCCGGTCACCGCGATGGTGCCGCCGGCCGGCACGGCCACCAGATCCAGCGCGCGCCGGGCGGCCAGGGCGTTCATCAGCAGTGTCGACGCGGCGGGGAAGTCCGCGCCGGACGGCATCGAGACCACTGATTCCGCCGGCGCCACCACGAGTTCGGCGTAGGCACCGCCGCGCGGGCCGTATGCCTGCAGGATCGCGATCACCGGATCACCGGGCCGGAGCGAGGTGTCGGTGTCCGGGCCGATCGCGTCGACCACGCCGGCGGCGTCCATACCTGGCACGTAGGGACCGGGGCGGCCCTCGAACCATGCCGTCACGGCGCCGGCGCGCAGCATGGCGTCGGTGGGGTTGACCGCGGCGGCGTGCACACGGATGCGCACCTCGCCGGGGCCTGGGACGGGATCGGGCAGGTCGATCACCCGCAGCACGTCGGGGCCGCCGAACTCGGTCAGGCCGATCGCGCGCATGCCCGGTCCTCCGTTCCTGATCGTGTTCTCGACACGGGTTCGACGGTCATTGCTCGACGGGGAGCTTGGCCGCCGCGGGATTGCCCACCGACCAGCGCGAGCTGACCCGGTTGCGGCGGACCAGCCACACGTGGTCGTGGTCGCGGACCAGGTCGGTCTCGAACCGGTTGCCCAGCAGCAGGTGGTCCTGGAACTCGACCGACGGCCCTTCGCCGGTCCGGTGGTGCTGTCCGATCAGGTAGCAGGTCAGTCTGGCGGTGTCGCCGTCCACCCACACTCGGATGTTGGACAGGGCGTGGAAGGTGTCCATCGCCGTTCCCACGGTCCGCATCAGCGTCTCGACGATCTGCCCGCGGCCGACGTAGGGCTCGAACGCGTGAATGCTGTGGTCGATGCCGCCGAGGTCGAACACCGCGTCCTCGGTGAAGGCGGAACGCAGCAGTTCCTCGTCGCCGAAGTCGATTCCCTCGACGATCCGGGTGACCGCGTCCACAATGCCGTCCCGGTCGGTGTATGCCGTCGTCTCGGTCAGAGCCATCAGGTGTCCCCTACTCGTTCACAACGCCAACGTTGGCGTTGGTCATCCGCAGCGTAGTACCCGGCCACCGCCAACGGCAACGTTGGCGTCGGTGCTAGCCTTCGCACATGAAGCGAACCGTCGACGACACACGCCGCCTGCTCAGGGAAGCCGCGCTGGTCGAGTTCGCCGAGCACGGGTCCGACGGCACCACCGTGACCCGCATCGCCGCTCGGGCCGGCGTCAACAAGGAACGGCTCTACGCCTACTTCGGCGACAAGGACGCCCTCTTCGACGAGGTGCTCACCGAGGCCCTGGAGGAACTCTCCCGCGTCGTCGCCCCGGACGGCCTGAGCTTCGGCGACATGGGCGATGTCGCCGGCCGCACCTTCGACTACTACGGTCGGCACCCCGAGCTGGCGCGCCTGCTGCAGTGGGAAGGCCTGCGCGGCGCGCCGCCGGTCAACGCCACCGTCCGCGTCGAGCACTACAGCCGCAAGGTCGCCGCCACCGCCCAGGCCCAACGCGACGGGACCATCGACAGCGGCATCGACGCCGGCCACCTCATGTTCATGATCATCGGACTCGCGGCGTGGTGGTTCAGCGTCCCGCAACTCGCCACCATGATGACCGGCGCCGAGGCCACCGACCCGGACGAGCGGGCCCGAAGGCGCGCCTTCGTCGTGGAGGCAGCCCGGCGCCTGACCCGATCACGGCACCCGGCTCCACCGACCTGAACGACGAGGACTCCGCGCCGCCGGAGGTCAGGCTGCGTGCTTGTGCAGCACGTCGAGGTAGTGCCGATCGCGGTGCGGAACGTGGTTGTCCCGGCCAGGCAGGCTGAAGACTGCGCAGACCTCGGCGGGCTGGGTGAGGATGCTCGACTGCTCGTCGAAGGTGAGGGCGGGGTTGACCTCGTGGTGGCAGCCTGCTGTGTCGAGGGCCGTGATCAGTTCCTCCCGGAGCACGGTGGCCTCGAATGACTCGGAATCAGGCAGGACGAGCGGCGGGAGTTTGGCGGTCGAACCAGGCCAGAGGTTGATCCAGATTCCGCTGACGGCGCGCTGCGTGACCACCAGCTGCAGCCCGTTCCAGGAGTAGGGGTAGCCGTCGATATCGGGCCCCTTCATGATGTGGGCAGGGTGCGGGCGCCCCGGGCCGAGAAGGTCCTCAGCCTCGGCCAGGAGCATTCCGCAGGTCAGGGGCCCGATCCGGCCGGTCCGGGCGAAGTCGACGAGCACGTTCATCAAGGTCACGGCAGTGACTGTGGCACTCCCCCGGGGCTGTGCGCACTCCGATGTCAGCGCGGTGCGGGGCCTGTCCTGCCCCGTCGGACGTCGACGAGCGGCAGCAAGCGGGCTGTCGCCGGGACGTCCAGTTCGCGTGGTTACCCGGAATGAGACCGGCACGCCGACCGCTCGCACCTATACCCGCGTCAGCGACGGCACCGAGGTCACCCAGGACAGCACGACCAATACTGTCCAAGGCCAGCAGGCCGTCCACACCTCCGACACCGGAGGGCAGGTTCTCACCTACGACGCTGCGGGCCGCTTGACCCACGTCGACGACACACAGGCCGGCATCACCACCCACCGCACCTACACGTTCGACAGCAACACCAACCGCACCGGCCTGACCACCGCCGTCGACAACTCCGACGGCAGCGCAGGTACGCCCGTGACCACCGCCTACACCTACGACAGCGCCGACCGCCTGCAGACGCAGGGCGGAACCGGCGGCGTCGTCCACGACGCCTTCGGCCGCACCACCACTCAGGCCGGCGGCGCCGCTACGGGCTACTACACCGACAACCCGGACTGGACCGCCGAGGACGCCGACGGCACCGTCACCCGAGACGTCCAAGGCGTCGGCGGAGGCCTCGATGCCACCACCACCGCCACCGGCGGCACGATCCTCCAGCTGACCGACCTGCACGGCGACATCACCGTCCAGCTCCCGCTGGACACCTCGAAGGCCCCCATCGCTCAGAGCTATGACGAATACGGAAAGCCCGAGGGTGCCAGTCCGGCCGCACGATACGGCTGGCTCGGAGTCGACGAACGGTCGGCGGACTCACTGACCGGGGTACTCCTGATGGGCTTCCGTCTCTACGACCCGTCCACGGGCCGATTCCTGCAGACGGACCCCGTCCCCGGCGGCAGCGCGAATGCCTACGACTACGCCGGCGGTGACCCGGTGAACGCGTCCGATCCCTCCGGCGCCATGATCGACTGCGGAAACGGCCGGACGGGTTCCCAGTGCAACCTTCCGTGGAACTCCAACTGGAAGTACCTGTACAGGACGACAACTGTCGGCAAGTGGCAGAACAGTCCGGAGAACCACCTGCCTCAGCACGTAAAGGCATTCGTGCAGACCATCATGGGGATCTACTTCGGCGGAACCTATGTCTCCGGAATCTGGTTCCGGAACAAGTACAAGGTGAGCGTGTACTACCGATACCACAACGGTAGATATCAAACGAAGTACGCGAACTACTCGCTGTACCGCCAGCAGGGGAAGGTCACTTTCTGGTTCATCTTCTACGGGTACTTCAACGTCTACACTCCCTGGGTAGCCGCTTGGTAAACCGGTGAGTCTTCGGCAGGGTTGCGGGCGCGCAGGCGGCCCGCAACCCTGCTCGTGTGCACACACCGCGGGCCGGCGGCAAGTGACCGTGCACACCGCACCGCACACCACCGCGTGCAGATCCGCGAGGGCGGGGTCGGCTTCTTGACCTGCGACCCCTTGAGTTCAGCACGAAATGGCGAGCCTTCTGACAGTGGATGGACGCATTCCGTATTCCCGTGAGGAAAGGAACGAAGGTGCAGATTTCGAGGAGGGGGACACCGACGATGCGGATACGGATGCGGATGCTTGCACTCGCGGTCTCTGCCGTGGGGTCGCTCGCCGTGGCGCTGGCGCCGACGACATCGGCGTCAGCCACCGGACCCGACGTGCCGTCAGCGCTCTTCACCAGTCCCAGTTCCGCGGCCGACTGCGGAACGAGCGCCCCGTACACGACCATCGGCAACACCGACGTATCCCTCGGCGGCACCTTCTCCGACCCGGCCGGCGGCGCGCTGACCGCCCACTTCAAGCTCTGGCCGACCGGGTACGGCACAGGTGCTGACGTGGCCGACACCACGGTCCCGGTCCTCTCGGGCGGTGTCGGCACGCTCAGGGTCCCCAACTCGGTCATCAAGCAACTGCTCGCAGCGGACGGCATCACTGGGACCGGTACGTTCAGCTGGACGGCCAGGACCGAGAACGGATCGCTGGCGAGCGCCTGGAGCGCGGAGTGCCACTTCGTCTTCGACGGCGTCCGGCCGACTCCGCCCAGCGTGGTGTCACCGCAGTTCCCCGACGGCTCCAACGGCTGGCCGGCGAACACCGGGGAGGCCGGGACGCCGGGCGCCTTCACCCTGTCGAGCGGCGGTGTCACCGATGTCGTGGCCTACGCCTATTCCACCCTGTGGGACTCCACCGTGCGGACGGTCACGACCACCGCGGGCGCCCCGGTGGACGTGACCCTGACCCCGCCGTCGTCGGGACCGTGGACACTCACCGTCTACAGCCTTGACGCGGGCGGCAACCGGTCGGACTCCGTCACCTACCGCTTCTACGCCAACCCCTGATCCCGGTCCGGCGGGGCGCCCGCCCCGCCGGGTCAACGGCACGTTCCACCAGGACTTCCCGGTCCTCACCGTGCCGCAGGGCGCTCGTGACGTCATCGCTGCAGGTGGCAACTCCGGAGGGACCCGGGCTGGGGCCATGTCCGCGTGATGATCGGGATCGGGATCGGGGCCTCAGCCCTTGACACCGACCAGGACGCAACTGTCCCCCACCTGCCAGACGGGCGTGACGTCCTTGAAGCCGGCCCGGCGCATCAGCCGGACGTGGTCGTCGGCCGTCAGGTGCCATTGGGTGGACGCGGGGGCACGGCGCGCCTTCTGCCGCCGCTCCCGCTGGACGAACAGGTGGGCGAGGTCCGGGTCCTGGGCGGCGGCGCGCCACCACGTCTGCCAGTCCTCGGCCACGTCGGTGCCCGACCGCTCGGCACGGCACCGCCCCACGTGCGCGGTGAGCCGGGAGCAGAACTCGGACCGAGGGGGGAAGTGGTCCCCGTTGACCACCACGCCGCCGGGGCGCAGCATGTCCGCCAGTTGTCGGTAGGTGCGCAGCAGGACCCGCCCGGACAGGTAGTGCAGTGCGGTGGTGGAGACCGCCGCGTCGAGAGGGCGGGCGAGGCCCAGCGTCTCGGTCCAGCCGTCCTCGCCGATGACAGCCTCGACGTAGCGGGCGGCACTTCCGTGATGGGCACGGCCGAGTCCCAGGAGCACGGGGTCCATGTCGACCGCCACGATCTCAGCGTCGATCAGGCGCGCGGCCAGGCGGACCGAGAGTGATCCCGGCCCGCAGCCGAGGTCCAACAGCAGCGGCGCCTCGCCGCCGCCCGCGACATGCTCGACCACGTCAGCGATGACGGTGAAGCGTTCCTCTCGGTCCACCGCGTAACGCTGCTGCTGGCTCTCCCAGCGCTCCACCCACGCTCGGGCGGCGACAGCGTCGAGGCTCATGGGAGCGCCTCACCTTCGTCGTTCGTCACCTCACGGACACCTGGGAAAACTAGACACGGAAATCGTTTTCACTGCAACTCGTCTCACGCCGTTCGGACGGCGGCCAGGGCGGGCCGGTTCTTCGGAGGGTGTGTTCCAGGACTTCCCCCCAGCTCCGCCCCTGCGGTCAGCGGGTCTGCGGAGCGGAGGTGTAGGGGAGCAGGGCCATCTCCCGGGCGTTCTTGATCGCCCGGGAGACCTGCCGCTGCTGCTGGGCGGTGATCCGTGTGACGCGGCGGCTGCGGATCTTGCCCCGGTCGGAGATGAACCTCCTCAGCAGGTCGGTGTCCTTGTAGTCGATGTAGGTGATGCCGGCGGCGTCCAGGGGGTTGGGGCGGGGTTTGGCCGCCTTGCGGGGGTCGGTCCTGCGGGCCATGGATGTTCTTCCTCGGTGCGTTCGGGGCCGACCGCGCGGCGGCGCGGCCGTAGGGCCTGTGTCGGATGTCTCGGACGTCGCCTTACGTCGTCGGACATCAGGTGACGGGTTCGAGCAGTTCGTCGAAGGCAGGGGGAAGCGATCGCCACGCGTCGCGCCCCGCCGCGTACTCGGCGTCGGTCAGCAGACACGAGTCGAGAAGCTCTTCGAGGCCGTCGCGGTCGAGGCCGGGAGCGGTGAAGACGAGGTGCTGGCAGCGGTCTCCGTGCTCGGCGTCCCAGTCGAGGGCAGCGGCCGCCCTGCGCAGCGGCGCCTCCATCTCCCAGGCGGCGTCGGGCAGCGACGCGAGCCAGGGGCCGGCGCTCTCGACGCACAGCGCGCCGCCGGCCGCGTCCCAGGCGAGGAGCGTGTCGGGCCGGTCGGCGAGCCAGAACCGGCCGCGGCTGCGGGCGGCGGCGCAGACCAGGTCCTCCAGCGCCTCGTAGAGTCGGCCGGGGTGGAACGGGCGCCGCCTGCGCCAGACGAAGGTCGCGACCCCGGCCTCCTCCGCCTCCTGAGGCAGCCGGCAACTCGCCGGATGCTGCGCGGCGGCCGCTGCGTCCGTGTCGAAGCCGGCGAACGCCTCCGCGGCCAGGTCGGTGGTGCCGGCTGCCACCTGACGGGCGGTCGGGTGGATCTGCCGGAGCAGCGCACGGTCCTCGTCGGTGGCCTCCTCGGCTTCCCCGCTCTCGACGAGGACCAGCACCGGCGGGTACTCCACCTGCCGGGCCCAGGTGTCCGCGACTGTGCGGTTGTCCTCCTGGGCCACCGCCATGCCGGCCGCCCGCAGGTCGTCGCCGTTGGCCAGGCAGGGCAGCACGAGCGCCGGGTCGACCGCGGTCATGACGTTGGTCAGTTCAAGGAAGCCCGCACCCTGGCCGGCGATGATCTCGGCCATGGCCTGCGGCTCGGCCGAGTCCCACAGCTCCACCACCGCGAGCCGCGCCAGTCCGCCGGCGGCCAGGCGTTCCAGCTCCGGCACCAGGTCTTCGCGCAGGGCGCAGCAGGCGCAGTCGTTGACCAGCGGCGTCTCCCCGTGCGAGACGCCGCCGTCCGCGTCGTGCACGGTGCGGCGCACGATGCCCCGCTCCGCCGTGGACAGGTCGTGGTGCAGGGCGACGCTCCCCGGCACCATGCACAGCAGCTGGTCGACGACCGCGCGGCGGGCGTGGCCGTGCATGCCGGCCACGACGACGACCGGAAGCTTCTTGCCGCCTTCCATCACCGTGCCCCTCGGTGCCCGTAGCGACGCTCGAAGCGCTCGACCCGTCCCGCGGTGTCCAGGACGCGGGCGGTGCCGGTGTAGAAGGGGTGGCTGCGCGAGGAGATCTCCACGTCGATGACGGGATAGGTCTCGCCGTCCTCCCATTCGACGGTCTGGGTGCTGGTGGCGGTGGAGCGGGTGAGGAAGGCGAAGTCGGCCGCCTTGTCGCGGAAGACGACCGGGCCGTAGGCGGGGTGGATGTCGGGCTTCACGGGATGGTCCTCGTCTTCGTCGTCTCGGTCCGGGCCTTCGCCGGCGTCTCGGTCAGGGTTGCGGTCTTCGGGTCAGCGCTCTTCGCGGAAGTCGACGTGGCGGCGCACCACCGGGTCGTACTTGCGCAGCACCAGCCGATCGGGGTTGTTCCGGCGGTTCTTCCGGGTCACGTAGGTGTAGCCGGAGCCGGCCGTCGAGCGGAGCTTGATGATCGGGCGGATGTCGTTGCGTGCCATGCACCCACTATACGGTAACGGTTTTCATTTTCAAACTCTGTTCACCCCTCGCGTACGACGGCTGCCTCCGGCACGTGGTCGTGTGAGCAGGCGTCGTCGAGACCGAAGGCGTCCCACGCGGGGAACGGATCGTCGCCCGCGGGCGACTCGTCGGCGGCCAGGAGGCATGAGCGCAGCGCCTCATGGAGGGCTTCGGTCTGCAACCGCGTTCCGATGAAGACCAGTTCCTGTCCCTGCAGCGCGTGCGCGTCGCGGGCGCCCGAGGGTTCGAAGCGGGCCACGGACCCGGCCTGCGACCACAGGCCGGTCACCAGCGGACGACTGGCGAGCCAGAAGAAGCCCTTCGAGCGGAGCACCTGCCCGAACTCGCCGCTGTCGAGTCGCTCGGTGACGAAGGACCACAACCGTTCCGGGTGGAACGGCTCGGGCGACCGGAAAACAGTGCTGGAGATGCCGTACTCCTCGGTCTCGGGCACGTGATCACCGTTGAGCTCGCGTACCCAGCCGGGCGCCTGTTGCGCCTTCTCCAAATCGAACAGCCCGGTGCCGAGGAGATCGTCGAGGGGCACGCGGCCGAACCGCGAGGGGATGACGCGGGCCGCGGGGTTGAGCCGGCTCAGCGCGGCGCGCAGCCGCACGCCCTCCTGCTCGCCGACGAGGTCGAGCTTGTTCAGGACGATCACGTCGGCGAACTCCACCTGGTCCATCAGCAGGTCGCTGACGGTGCGTTCGTCGCCCTCGTACTGGTCGAGCCCGCGCTCGGCCAGGCCGTCGCCGCCGACCAGTTCGGCGAGGAAGCCGGCTGCGTCCACGACGGTGGCCATGGTGTCCAGCCGGGCCAGATCGCCCAGCGTGGCGCCGTCGTCGCGGGGAAAGGCGAAGGTGGCGGCCACGGGCATGGGTTCGGAGATGCCGCTGGACTCGATGAGCAGGTAGTCGAACCGCCCCTCGCGGGCCAGCCGGTCGACCTCCACCAGCAGGTCGTCGCGCAGGGTGCAGCAGATGCACCCGTTGGTCATCTCCACCAGCCGCTCCTCGGTCCGCGACAAGGCGGCCCGCCCGTCGCGGACGAGCGCCGCGTCGATGTTGACCTCGCTCATGTCGTTGACGATGACCGCGACGCGCAGCCCCTGGCGGTTGCTCAGGACGTGGTTCAGCAGTGTCGTCTTGCCGGCCCCGAGGAAGCCGGACAGCACGGTGACGGGAAGCCGTCGTGGGGTGGGCATCGGCGGATCAGCCTTCCGGGCGGAGCAGACCGCGTTCGTACGCCCTGGCCAGCCGCCGGGGCACCAGGTACGCGACGCCGTCGATGGTGACGGGGACCAGCTGCGGCGCCGCGGCTTTCCACTGCGCGCGCCGGTGACGGGTGTTGCTGCGGGACATCTTCCGCTTGGGGACGGCCATGACGACTCCGTTCGAGAGGTGGGGCGGACAGCCGAGACTCTACTTGGAAATGAAAACGTTTTTCTATACGCTCCCGTGCGTACCCCATCGGAAAGGTCCCGCATGTCCGCCCACTGCCAGCTCACCGGGCGCGAGCCCGGCTTCGGCAACTCCATCTCGCACTCGCACCGCCGCACACCGCGCCGGTTCGACCCCAACATCCAGTCCAAGCGGTACTGGCTGCCCGGCGAGAAGCGCTACGTGCGCCTGACGCTCAGCACCAAGGGCATCAAGACCGTCGACCGCATCGGCATCGACAAGGCCGTGCAGCTGATCCGCGCACGCGGCCACAACATCTGAGGGCGTCATGGCCAAGAAGAGCAAGATCGCCAAGAACGAGCAACGCCGGGTGATCGTCGCCCGTTACGCCGAGCGCCGCGCCGAGCTGAAGAGGATCATCGCCTCCCCCGCAAGCAGCGACGGGCAGCGTGCCGACGCGCAGCGCGAGTTGCGGCGCCAGCCCCGGGACGCCAGCGCCACCCGGGTCCGCAACCGCGACTCCGTGGACGGACGGCCCCGCGGCTACCTCGGGGCGTTCGGTCTGTCCCGGATCGGTGTACGCCGGCATGCCCACGCCGGAGAACTGCCCGGAGTGCGCAAGTCCAGCTGGTGAACCCGGCCGACCGTCTCCGCGGGCGGCGGCGTCAAGCGGCGCGGCCGTGTGGACGCCGTGCTCGCCCTGCCGGGCGATGTGGACCTGCTGCCGTTCCTGGTCGGCCTGTGGGAGGTACGGGACGGCAGGAGGCGCCGACTGGCTAACCGTGGGCGCCGACGGCGACGCAGGGCGGTCCCGGCGGCCGACGGCCGGACACCCGCACGGAGGGACGAACGTGAACGTCGGTGAGAGATGGGCTTACCGCGGACGCCCGGGAGCCCTGGGAGCGCCGGTGGAACAGGTGGAGGTGACGTCGGCGGAGAACGGGACGAGAGCCGGCACGGCGCGGGTCCGCTTCGCCGACGGCCCAGAGGCAGGGCGCCAGGAGTGGGTCCGGAAGGCGTGCCTGCTGGTCCCATGGAACGAGGTCGAGGCGTTCGCTCGTGACGAGGAGCGCGAGGCAGCGGTTGCCGACGCGTCGCGCGATGCCCGGGGCACCGTCGAGTTCGCCGCGGCGCAGCTGGTGCTGGCCGTCCTGCGCCCCAAGGGACGGTTGCGGCTGCGCACGCGGATCGCGGACGCCGGCGTACTCGAAATGAGCGACCTCGACCTGGTCGCCTCGTGGCTGAACCTGAGCTCCCATCAGCTGCGCCACGACCCGGCCGTCTTCGAGGACCGGAACGGTCGCTGCCTGGCAGCATGGCCGGTGACCCTGCAGATCGCGCGGCACGCCGCCGCCCTGTATGCCGACGACGTCCGCCGCGAGGCCGACAGGCGGGCGCAGGACCTGGCCCGGCCACGGCCGGCGCCCGCGCCCTGGCGGCAGAGCCGGGAGTGGCAGAAGCAGGACTTCCGGGAGTCCGTGCTGTCCCTCGTCCGCCAGTGGTGTGCCACAAGGAGGCACTACTACCGGTGAACGGCTCTCGGCCGAGCGCACAGCGGTGGCGGACCCGGCCGCCCCGACCCATCGGCAGCGCGGCGGCCGGCGGCCGGCTCCGGTCGGCGGCACACCGCCACCTGGTCTGGAAGGCTCGACGCCATGACATCGAACTCGGCCCCGGTCTCGCCGGCGCTCAGCCAGATCACCGCGCCGCAGGACGCCGCCCCGGCGGTTCGCGCCGAGGTGACCGACTGCTGGACGGCCGTCCTGAACGCGGGCGGCGCGGTCGTCGCCTCCGCGCTGCCCATGCCTCCCCTGGACAGGGCGGACGTCGAACCGGAGGTCGCGCGCCTGGCCGACAGCCTGTCGCCCGAGCGGCTGCGGATGCTGGTCGCGCGCGTGGACGGCGCCCTGGCCGGCTGGCTGGTGCTGCTGCGCGAACAGCATCCCCTGGTGGCCCACGTCGGTGTGGCCCACCACGTCCAGACCCGCCCGGACCACCGCGGCCTGGGCGTCGGCGGGGCCCTCATGCGGTACGCGGTCACCGTGGCACGCGAGGAGATGGGCCTCGAACAGCTGCACCTCAGCGCCCGCTCGGGCCTCGGGCTGGAGTCCTTCTACGGCCGCCTGGGATGGAAGGAGGTCGGCCGGTGGCCGCGGGCGCTGCGGGTGACCCCCGGCGACGACCGCGACGACATCCTCATGTGCCTGACCCTCTGACGGTCGGTGCGGGGGTGCCGCGGCCGTGTCCGGGGCCCCCGCACCACTCAGTCCCCCGCACCACTCAGCGCAGTGTGGTGAGAACCGCGATCAGGCGGTCGACCTCCTCCCGTGCGGTGTACACGTGCAGGCTCACCCGGACCGCGCCGTGCGCCTCGTCCGCGCCCGCCTGGCACAGGCTGTCCGCGCGCACCATGAACCCGTGGCTGTACAGCACGAAGCCCAGGTCGTCCGAAGGGATCGCGCGGTGGCGGAAGGAGACGATGCCGCGGCGGCGCTGTTCGCGCGGCAGCGGCGTGTCGGCGGCCAGGCTGGTGGCGCACCCCAGGACCTCGTACGCGGGCAGGCGCCGCAGCGCGTCGGTCAGCCGACTGGCCAGGGCCGTGGTCCAGCGGTCGATCCGCTCGGTGCCGGCGGCGTCCAGCCAGTCGAGGGCGGCTTCGAGCGAGGCGATGCCCACGGTGTTGGGCGTGCCGTCCCAGCCGCCGGGCCGCAGCGCGGGCCCGCGTGTCCCGCGCTCCCAGATCGCGCCCGTCCCCGGCAGTGCGAGGGCCTTGTGGCCGGAGAAGACCACGAAGTCCACGTCCAGCCCGCCGGAGCCGCCGGACTGGTCGGAGCCGCCGGATTCCTCGGAGCCTCCGCGGACACCGGGACCGCCCGAGCCGCCCAGGTCCCCGGAGCCCCCCGAGCCCACCCGTACCGGCAGGTGCCCGACGCTCTGCGCCGCGTCCAGGCAGATCGGCACGTCGGGACCGACCGCCTCGCGGATGCGGCCCACGTTCATGTCGCTGCCGTAGACGTGGTGGACGTGAGTGGCCGCGACGAAGCGCAGCCGGGGCCCGGCCATGGCGCGAAGGGCCCGGTGGTCGTAGTCCCCGGACGCCTCCTGGACCGGCAGCGCCCGCACCCGTACCGCGACGCCGCGCGCGGCCAGCTGCCGCTGCGCCTCCAGCCAGGGGTCGAGGTTGGCGCGGTGGTCGGCGTAGGGCACCAGGATCTCGTCGCCGTCGCGCAGGATCTCGGGGAGCCAGTCGCGGGCGATGGTGCGCAGGCCCTCCGTCGTCCCGCTGGTGAAGTGCACGGCCGAGCGCTCCGGGTCCGGGTCGCCGAGGAACTCCTTGACCCGGCGGCGGGTGCGCTCCAACAGCCGCGTGGTGCGGTTGGCCCACGGGTACGTGCCGCGGCCGGCGTTGGCGTTGGACGTGGTGAGGTAGGAGGTGACGGCGTCCAGCACGGCCTGCGGCTTCTGCGCGGTGGCGGCACTGTCGAGGTACGCGGTTCCGTGGTTGGCGGTGATGATGGGGAACTGCCGCCGCAACTCCCGCTGCCACGCGTCCAGTTGCCCGTCCGGGTCCGGCGGCTGCCCGGCGCCCGGCCCGCCGGAGGTCGTGTCCCCCACGCCCGACTGCCCGGCTGCGGGCCGCTGTTCGCGCCCGGCGCCGGCCGGCTGCGCGCTCACTCGCGCACCAGCGGCGCGCCCGCGTCGCGCCATCCGACGATGCCGCCGGCCAGGCTGCGCACGTCCGGGTGGCCCAGCCGGGTGAGCAGCGCGGCGTACCGCAGCGACTTCTCGCCGACCGGGCAGGCCAGCAGGACCGGGCGGCTCTTGCTGAACGGCAGCCCGGTGCGCACCAGCTCGTCGAAGAGCTCGTCGACGATGTTCACCGAGCCCGCGATGTGCAGCGCCGCGTAGGCGTGCGGGCCGCGCAGGTCCACCACGAGCGGGCGCGGCTCCGGGCCGGTGATCCACTCCTGCGCCTCGTCGGCCTCGACGACCTTCGCCGTCTCCCGCGCTTCCGCCTCGCCGAGCGCGGACACCGTGGGGCCGGCCACGGCGGGCGCCCCCAGCAGGTCGGGGCGCCTGCTGCGCACGTAGCTCAGATAGCTCTCGGCGCGGTCGCAGACGATGAAGACCGCCACCCGCCGTTCGTCACCGGTGAGTTCGGCGTCCACCCCGCGCAGGTGGCGCACCGCGCCGTGGTACGCGGCACCGCCGGTGGGTCCGGAGAGCAGGCCGCAGCGGCGGATCAGGGTCAGCATGCCGTCGATGGCCTCCTGGGAGGTGACGGACTCGATCGCGTCGTAGGTGCCGGGGTCGAACAGGCCGACCTGGTGCACCTCGTCGATGGTGCGGATGCCGGGGACGAAGTCGGACTTGTCGGCGACCAGGCCGAGCACCCGCACCGAGGGGTCGCTCGCGCGCAGCACCTGCGCCACGCCGGTCGAGGACCCTGCGGTGCCGACGCAGGCGACGAACCAGTCCGGCGCCCTGCCGCCGAGGTCGGCCACGATCTCGGGGCCGGTGCCGGTCGCGTGCGCCTCGACGTTGCGCGGGTTGTAGTACTGGTCGGTGTGCAGATACGTGCTGCCCGGCTCGGACAGCGCCTGGTGGAATTGGGTCAGCGGGTCGTCGGTGTCCGTCGGGTCGAGGCACTCGCTGCGGCCGGGCAGCTCCTCGATCTCCGCGCCGAGCAGCAGGAGCAGGTCCTTGACCTCGGGCACCCGCATGCGGTTGGTGACGCTCTTGAACCGCAGCCCGTGCATCCCGGCCAGCAGCGCCAGCGCCTTGGCGGTGTTGCCGGAGGACAGTTCCACGAGCGTGCCCTCGCGTGCCGCCGCCCCTTCCAGCAGCGGGCGCGCCATGTGCCAGGCGGGCCGGTCCTTGACCGAGCCGAAGGGGTTGAGCATCTCCAGCTTGGCGTACAGGTCGATGTGCCGCAGACCGTGCACCGACGGGTCGATCCGCACCAGCGGCGTGTCGCCGATGGCGTCCACGATGCTGTCGTACCTCATACCCGATCCCCTCCCGAGACTGTGACCGGCCAGTAGTCCTCATCCGGACACCATCGCCACCCACCGTCGCGCCGCTGCACCGCGACGGTGCGTGCCGAGGGCTGGCGCTGCGCCTGATGGGCGCGGAAGTCCATGGCGTAGCCGGCGGTGTTGACGAAAGCGAGCAGATCGCCGGGGCGCGGAAGGCGTGGGAGGAACACCTTGCGACGGGTCAGGAAGTCTGCTTCCAGGCACAGGTTCCCGGCCAGGTAGACCTCACTCGGAGCCGCCTCCGGCAGTTCGTCCCGCCGGCCGCGCGGTATCAGTACGGGATCGACCAGGACCCCGTGCTCCTCCAGGCTGATGTCCCCGCTGTTGGCTGCGAGGCGGACGATGTGCTCCGAACCGTCGTCCCGGGTGGCGCGGACGTCCGCGACCCTCGCCAGGGACAGCCCGCACTGGTCGACGATCGCCCGGCCGGGTTCGCTGTACAGCTCGTGGAGGTGCTCCAGCAGGAGCGTCGCAGCCGACCGGCCCAGGGCGGGGGTGGGTTGCCCGAGCAGTTCGTCGAGATAAGCGGGACCGGCGACGGCCCGGTGCGCCGGGTACAGCGCGGCCGAACCGCGCACCGTGCCGTGCTCGTTGCGCAGCCCGTAGCCGTGGCCGCGCCAGGCCAGCGGCGGGCGGGCGCCCCGGACGGCATCGCTGAGCGCGCTGGTGTACCGCTCCCACTCGGCGGCTTCCTCGACGTATCCCACGCCGAACCCGCCGCCGACGTCCACCGCGCGTGGGTTCAGACCGTGCGCGAGGCAGGCGTCCATCACCATGACACATCGTTCGAGGGCGCGGACCTTCTCCTCGACGCCGACCGTGTCCAGGTGGTAGCCGACGCCGATCAGTTCAACAGCGTCGCGGTGGCGCGCCACCGCGGACAGCAGGTCGTCGACCACGCTCAGCGGAGTGCCGAACCGGCTGCGCCGTGACCGTACGCGCACGCCGGTGCCGGCGTCGCGCTCCTCCTCGAAGCCGGTCAACCGCAGGATGACCGGCACCCGCTCCAGACCCTGCTCGCGCACCATGACGGCCAGAAGCTCCAGTTCGCCCGGCGAGTCCACGTTGACAGTGGCCCCGACGCGGGCGGCCAGCCACAGGAACTCCGCGTCCTTGGGCCCTGTCGCCATGACACGGTCCGCTGTGAACCCGCACCCGAGGACATGCTGGAGCTCACCGACCGACGCCACGTCCACTCCGACGCCGTCCTCGGAGGCGGCCAGCCGACGGACCAGGGCGCTGGAACGGTTCGCCTTATGGGCGAAGAACACCCGCCCGGCGAGATGATGACGTCGATATACCGCGAGGAAGCGGGCGGCGTTCTCCGCCGCCCGGTCCGGCAGGACCACGTTGAGGGGAGAACCCAGCCCTTCGGCCAGTGAGTGGAGGAAGGCGGCGTCGTCGAGCAGGGACGCCAGTGGCTCTTCCACGCGTGGCCTGAGATACAGCGGCTGGACCAAGGCGAAACACTCCTCTCACCCGTCCCGTGACGAAGGCGTCACCAGCTGTCACGCTCATGCCGCATGCGCGACCGCACGACCGGGCGCCGGGACACCTGCCCGCGACAGAGCCGACTCGTTATTAGAAACGAATTTCACTACAGCATGATCGAGCGGCTGATGTGGAGTCAAGATGCCCCCCGGTCGCCGCTCTTGGCGCGGCAGTCCGGACACGTACCGGTGAGTTCGACGGTGTGCTCGACGTCGGCGTAGCCGCAGGACCGGGCGAGCGCTGCCGCCCGTGCCTCCACCGCTCCGGCGTCGACCGGTATTCCCTGCCCGCAGGACCGGCACAGCAGGCAGTGGCGGTGCTCCGCGCTGGGCGGTAGCGGAACAGGCGCTCGCCGCTCGGGTCGCGTACGACGTCGGCCCGGCCGGCCTCGGCGAGCGCGGACAGGGTGCGGTGGACGGTGCTCGGGCCGACGCCTTCCCCTGGTACGAGCAGTCGGATGTGCAGGGTCTGGGCGCTGACGAAGTCCCCGCCGTTGATCAGCGCTGATCGGCCCGGCACCTCACCGGCGGGCCGTGATCGTCGCTATGTGCCGCGGAGCATCTCCGCGAGTCGCGACAGCGCGCCCTCGTTGCGCTTGTAGTGGATCCACTTGCCGACCCGTGTGGCCTGTACCAGGCCTGCCCGCTCGAGGGTTGCCATGTACGAGGAGACTGTCGATTGCGCCAGCCCCGACTTGGCCTGCAGATGGCTGACGCAGACTCCGACCTCGTCCCGGTCGGCTATGGGCTCCCACTGAGCGAACTCGCGGTGAGGGTCCCTCAGCCAGTCCATGATCTGCAGCCGCGCAGGGTTCGCCAGCGCCTTCAATGCCTCGACCGCAGCCAGAGGGGGCTCGCCCCCCGCGCCGCCTCCTGAGCCCGCTGCCTGTGACGTCGCCACGGTCGCCTCCTCGCCTCTCACACACCATCGTATCTCGATGTGACGAACCGAGCCCGGCCCCGTCACATATTGACACATCGCGATATCACGATATGATCGTTCCGTTCACACCCCTCCGGTATCCGCCGCGCAACTGCCGTCCGCCGCGAACACCGGGGACACACAAGAGGAAGTACACGATGTCTGAGAGCAGCAAACCGTTGATCGTCGTCACGGGCGCCACCAGCAAGCAGGGAAGGAGCGTCGCCACCTCCCTGCTCGAAAGCGGCAGGTTCCGCGTGCGAGCCCTCACCCGAGACGCCGCCTCCGCCCAAGCCCGGAGCCTGGCAGGACTGGGAGCGGAGATCGCCGAGGTTCCCCTCGCACTGGGTCACCAGCGCGAGTTCGCCGACGCGTTCGGATCGGCCGAGGGGGCCTTCCTGATGACCCCGCCCATCGCACCCTCCGCCGAAGAGCTCCTTCTCGGGCGCCAACTCGCCGATGCAGCGGTCGAGGCCGGCGTCAGCCACGTCGTCTTCAGCGCGCTCGAGAACGTCGACGAGCGCTCCTCGGGCACCAACTACGCCCCGCACTTCACAGACAAGGCGCTCATCGCAGAGCACATCCGGACTCTGCCGATCGCGCACACCTTCCTCATGCTGTCGTTCTTCTACACCAACGCACTGGAGTACTACACCCCGCACATCGACGGTGACACGGTGCTCATGCCCTTCTACCTCCCCGAAGACTTCCGCGCCCCGTTCGTGGACCCACTCACCGCGACCGGGCCGGCCGCCCTCGAGGTGTTCTCCAACCCCGACACCTACCTCGGCGCCTGTCTGCCGGTCGTGGGAGACGTCATCTCCCCAGCCGAGATGGTCGAGCAGTTCTCCCGCGTCACCGGACTCAAAGCCGAATACCGCAGCGCCTGCTCCCGCGAAGACCTGCTGACCTACTTCCCCGCGCTGGGAGAGAACCCCCTGGTGGTCGACGAGACCCTCGGCATGGCCCAGTACGCGGTCGACCTCGGATACTTCCGAGACGACCGCGACACGACGTGGAGCCGGCGCATCGATCCCAACACGCTGACCTGGGAACAGTTCCTCCGCAAGACCGACTGGCATGGCCAGCCCGTCACCTTCGGTCACTAGACCCCTGGTCGATGGGCGTGCCCGGCCCCTGTAGGCCATGCTCGGAGCTGTACTACGACCGCGGCCCGGCGCTCGGCCACGAGGGCGGCCCGGCGGTGGACGAGGACCGCTACATGGAGTTCTGAACCTGGCCTTCATGCAGTTCGAGCGCGGCGAGGGCACGGGCAGGACGGGGTACCCGATCCTCGGCGAGCTGCCCCGCCGCAACATCGACACCGGAATGGGCCTGGAGCGCATGGCGACCCTCCTCCAGGACGTCGACAACCTCTATGAGATCGACGAGACACGCCCTGTCCTCGGCCGGGCCGCCGAGCTGGCCGGAGTGCGCTACGGTGCCGATCCGGCTTCGGACGTACGGCTGCGCGTGGTCGCCGACCACGTGCGGACCGCGCTGATGCTGCTCGCCGACGGAACGGCCCCCCGGCAACGAGGGCAGGGGCTACGTGCTGCGCCGTATCGCGCCGCGCCGTGCGCTCGATGCGTCTGCTCGGCCACGAGGACGCCGTGACGGCCGAACTCCTCGGAGCAGCCCGCGACTGCATGGCACTCTCGTACCCGGAGGTCGCTCAGTCCTACGAGCGGATCGTCGGCCAGGCGGAGGCAGAGGAGGAGGCCTTCCGTTCGACGCTGCGGCAGGCACCGTCGTTCTGGACACCGCCGTCGCCCAGGCGAAGGCCGACGGAAGCCGCCGCCTGGCCGGTGCGCGCGTCTTCCTGCCCCACGACACCTACGGCTTCCCCGTCGACCTGACCTTGGAGATGGCCGCCGAGCAGGGCGTCGACGTGGACCGCGACGGCTTCGCCGCCCTCATGCGCGGGCAGCGCGAGCGGGCCCGCGCCGACGCCCGCGAGCGCAAGGCGGGCGGTTCCGCCGCCTCCGCGCTGCGGCCGGTGCTCGACGCGCACGGACCGACCGAGTGGCTGGCCTGGAAGGCGCTGACCTCCGAGTCCCGGGTGCTCGCACTGCTCGGCGCCTCCGGTCCGGTCGCCGCGGCCGGCGAGGGCGACATCGTGACCGCGGTCCTGGACCGCACCCCGTTCTATGCCGAATCCGGCGGCCAGGACAGCGATGCCGGCGGCTTGTCCGGCACGTCGTCGGAGGCCGAGGTCATGGACGTGCAGCGCCCGCTGCCCGGCCTGGTCGTGCACCAGATCCGCATCACCGCCGGCGAACTGGCCGTCGGCGACCCCGTCCTTGCGAGCGTCGACCCGCAGTGGCGACGAGGCGCCCGGCAGGCGCACTCCGGCACCCATGTCCTGCACGCTGCCCTCCGCCAGGTCCTCGGCCCGACCGCATCGACACTGCTGACCCGGCTGAAAGCCGCGGACCAGGAGAACCGCCGCATCCGAAAGGAGAGGCTGCTGGCCCGTGCGGCCGAGCTGCCCGCCGCCGCCTCGGTCACCGCGGACGGCACTCGCGTGGTGACCGCCACCGTCGAAGACGCCGCCCAGGCGCGCCCCCTGGCACTCGCGGACCGCGGCCGGCTGCCCGACAGCCTTCCGGCGGTCGTGGCCGTCGGAGCCGCCACGAACAGGCGAGCGAGCGTCGTCGTGGTCGTCAACGCGGCCGGCCGCGGCACCGGACTGTCGGCAACATCCCTGGTCAAGGCTGCACTGGGCGGCCGAGGCGGAGGCTTCGACGAGATCGCCCAGGGTGGACCAACGCCGCGGCGCTGCCCGCCGTCCTCAGCGGTCTGCGCGAGCACATCGGTGGTCGCGCCGCACGGAAGGAACCATCTGGGCGGCCGGGGCGTGGTCAACGCTCCCGGCCGCCCTTTGGTGTCTCAGCCCGCACCTCAGCCGGCGGTGGCGGCCTTGGCGGCGGTGAACCGGGCGGAGACATCCGTCCAGTTGACCAGGTCCCAGAGCTTGGTGACGTAGTCGGGGCGGACGTTCTTGTACTGCAGGTAGTACGCGTGCTCCCAGGCGTCGAAGACCAGCAGCGGCGTGGAGCCCTGGCCGACGTTGCCGTGGTGGTCGTAGACCTGCTCCACGATCAGGCGCCCGCCCACCGGCTCGAAGGCCAGCACGCCCCACCCCGAGCCCTGCACGGAGGAGGTGGCGACGGTCAGCTGCTTCCTGAACGCCTCGAAGCCGCCGAGGTGTTCGTCGATCGCGTCGGCGAGGGCGCCCTCGGGGCGGTCGCCGCCGTCGGACGACAGGTTCTGCCAGAAGATCGAGTGCAGTACGTGGCCGGAGAGGTTGAACGCGAACGTCTTCTCCAGGCCGACCAGACCGGTCGGGGTGATCGCGTCCTTCTCCCGCGCCTCGGCGAGCTGCTCCAGCGTGTCGTTGGCGCCCTTGACGTAGGCGGCGTGGTGCTTGGAGTGGTGCAGCTCCAGGATCTCCGGCGTGATGGCCGGAGCGAGCGCGGAGTAGTCGTACGGCAGGTCGGGAAGCGTGTAGGTGCCCATCGGGCACAGCCCCTTTCAGCGGACATCGAAGCCATGACGTGACGCGTCAGCTCCACCCTAGCCTCCTATTGCGACACTCTCGCAACAACACAAGATTGCAACAACGATGAATGTGCATCACTATGGTGTCCGGGCAGAGTCGGCCCGACAGCTTCGGAACGTCCTTCCTCGCTGATCGTCTTTCACCCGGCAACCCGCCGGCCGGCCGGCTCTGCCGCTCCGTCCCGGCAGGCGGGGCACCGGCCGTGCATCACCAGTGCACGTATCCGATAGCCGGTCAGGTCCTGCGCGGAGGGGATCGCAGCCGCGTACGCGTCGGCAGGGATGCGGGCGATCCGACCGCAGGCGTCACACACTCGACCGTCCGGTAGACGGTCGGCACGTCGGCCCGCGCGCCGGCGCGGGTGATCCCTCGGTGCATGCCGAGGACCGACAGATGGCCGCGGCGGCCGCCAGCGCCCTCATGACCGCCAGGCGCTGCTCGGTACATCGCACACCGCGCGCCCGCGGTTGCGCACGGTGCCGGCGCCGGGCCTCCTCCCCGCCCCAGGTCACAAGGCAGCCTCCTGTTGCCCCCAAGGGAGTGACGCACGGGCCTGGGCACCGCCGACCAGGCCTCCGACTGAGACCGGTCCGCCAGCAACAGATGCGATGGGCCGTCCGTTCACCACCTGTTCAGGCCCGCGCCGGCCTGTCAGTTCGGCCACGAGGTTCTCCTCACCGGTAAGCCCAGGGCCCGCGAGTGAGCCCCACAGCGCAGAGGAGACTGTCGGCCTCCGCTGAAAGGCAGCGGTTCTCGCACGCAATCGGGACGCGACCATCCGGTGATCACTTGTGGCACACGCGTCCCACGCACACAGTCGGTTCACAGATCCGTCCGGATGAACGTCGAGGCTTCGGCCAGCCGGCTTGCCCGATAGGCTGGGTGGTGCAGCTGGTTCGCGTCCGTCCGCCAGGCGGGCCGCGTCGTAAGAGGGAACCCGGTGGGAGTCCGGGACTGCCCCGCAGCGGTGAGCGGGAACGACCGCCGTCACACGCACTGGGCCCGGTGAGGGTCTGGGAAGCGACGGCCATTAGGTGTCCTCCGGCCAGGAGGGCGTGCCCGCGAGTCCGAAGACCTGCCCGCTGCCCGGGTGCGCACGATGCGCGCGCGGAAGTCCGGTGACCTCGTGGGCGGGTCGGCGTACGGGAACGGCCGCACCCTGGGTGTGCGGGCCGGTTCCGCTGCTCCTTCGCGCTCCCGTGTCCGTTCACCGGACGGTTCGGGACAGATGCTCGCGAAGGAGAGCTTCCATGGCACAGACACAGCCGCAGTCCGGGCTCCGGGCGACGGTGTACGGGTATCCCCGGCAGGGCCCCGACCGGGAGTTGAAGAAGGCGGTCGAGGGCTACTGGAAGAACCGGGTGACCGCCGAGGAGCTCGACGCGATCAGCGCGGAACTGCGCAGGTCGGCCTGGCGGCAGATGGCCGCCGCCGGGCTCGGCGAGGTGCCCAGCGGCGACTTCTCGCTGTACGACCACGTGCTGGACGCCACGGTCATGGTCGGGGCGATCCCGGCCCGGCACCGTGAGGCGGTCGACAAGGACCGCCTCGACGGCTATTTCGCCATGGCGCGCGGCACACAGGACGCCCCGCCGTTGGAGATGACGAAGTGGTTCGACACCAACTACCACTACCTCGTGCCGGAACTGGGGCCGGAGACGGTGTTCACGGCGGACGCCTCCCAGCAGGTCGCCGAACTGAAGGAAGCGCTGACGCTCGGGCTGAAAGCGCGCCCCGTGCTGGTCGGGCCGGTCACCTACCTGCTGCTGGCCAAGCCCGCGCCGGGGGTGGACGCCGGTTTCGAGCCGCTGACGTTGCTGGACCGGTTGCTGCCGGTGTACGCGCAGATCCTGGCCGAGTTGAAGGCGGCCGGCGCCGAGTGGGTGCAGCTGGACGAACCCGCGCTCGTGCAGGACCGCACCGCGGCCGAGCTGGACGCGGTCGCCGGCGCCTACCGCGCCCTGACGGCTCCTGACGTCGACGTCCGCCCCAAGCTGCTGGTGGCCTCGTACTTCGGGCGGCTCGGCGAGGCCCTGCCGGTCCTGGCCGGAACGCCCGTCGAGGGCGTGGCGCTGGACTTCACCGGCCCGGGAGCGGCCAACCTCACGGGCCTCGCCGCAGTGGGCGGCCTGCGCGGGCGGAGGCTGGTGGCCGGGGTCGTGGACGGCCGCAACGTCTGGATCAACGACCTGTCGGCGTCGCTGAAGACGCTCGGGACGCTGCTCGGGCTGGCGGACCGCGTGGACGTGGCGGCGTCGTGCTCGCTGCTGCACGTGCCGCTGGACGTAAGCGTGGAGAAGGACATCGACCCGCAGATCGCCCGCTGGCTGGCCTTCGCCCGGCAGAAGACCGACGAGATCGCCACCCTCGCCCGGGGTCTGGCACGCGGAGCCGGCGCGATCAAGGGCGAACTGTCGGTGAACGCCGCTGCGTTGGCGTCCCGTGCGGGCTCGCCCGTCACCCGAGATCCCGCGGTCCGCGCCCGCACGCAGGCGATCACGGCGTTCGACCACCGGCGGTCGCACCCGTATCCGCAGCGCGAGGCCGCACAGCGGGCGCGCCTGCGGCTGCCCGTGCTGCCGACCACGACGATCGGGTCGTTCCCGCAGACCGACGACCTGCGCAGGGCCCGCGCGGAGCTGCGAGCGGGCCGGCTCGACCCGGCCGGGTACGAGCAGCGGATGCGGGAGGCGGTCAAGGACGTGATCGCCTTCCAGGAGGAGGTGGGCCTGGACGTCCTGGTCCATGGCGAGCCGGAACGCAACGACATGGTCCAGTACTTCGCGGAACAGCTGACCGGCTACCTGGCCACCCGGCACGGCTGGGTGCAGTCCTACGGATCCCGCTACGTGCGCCCGCCGATCCTGGCCGGCGACATCTCGCGGCCCGGTCCGATGACCGTGCCATGGACGTCCTACGCCCAGTCGCTCACCGAGCGGCCGGTCAAGGGCATGCTCACCGGGCCGGTGACAATGCTGGCCTGGTCCTTCGTCCGGGACGACCAGCCGCTCGCGGAAACCGCGCGGCAGGTCGCCCTCGCGCTGCGCGACGAGGTCTGCGATCTGGAGGCAGCTGGGACCGCGGTGATCCAGGTGGACGAGCCCGCGCTGCGGGAGACGCTGCCGCTTCGGGCCGGGGACCAGGCGGCGTATCTGTCGTGGGCCACCGAGGCGTTCCGGCTCGCGACGAGCGGCGTGCGGCCGGACACGCAGGTCCACACCCACATGTGCTACGCCGAGTTCGGCGACATCGTGCAGGCCATCGACGACCTCGATGCCGACGTGATCAGCCTGGAGGCGGCCCGCTCGCACATGCAGGTGGCCGGCGAACTCGCCGCGCACGGCTACCCGCGCGAGGCCGGGCCCGGTGTCTGGGACATCCACTCCCCGCGCGTCCCCGGCGCCGACGAGGTCACGGTGCTGCTCAAGGCCGGGCTGGCGGCGATCCCGGCCGAGCGGCTGTGGGCCAACCCCGATTGCGGCCTGAAGACCCGGGGGTGGCCCGAGGCCAGGGCTGCCCTGCGGAACATGGTGGAGGCCGCCCGTGTCCTGCGCGGCGAGGTGACCGCCCGCACGTGACGGGACCGCCGGGAGCGCGCTACCGCCCTCCCGGCGTCCGGGGCGCGGTCCGCGGTACGGCGCCGCGCCCCGGCCTCACCTGGAAGTGCCGCGTCCCAGAATGTTCTGCACGGCATGGAGCCTGATCCGCACCTGTTCGCGTAACTCGGCCGGGGTGAGCTGTCGCGGTCCACCGGCGAGGCCTGCCTCGGCGGCGGTGACGACGGCTGCGACCTGGCGCAGTTCGTGGGTGAGCATCTGCAGGCGTTGGGACAGCGCTCCTGCCTGTCTCCTGGACGCCGCGAGAACTTGCTGCCTTCCTGCGGTGCGCTGAGGCTTGCGGCTCCCGCTCACGGGCCGGGGCCGGTGGGGTGGGAACGCTGCGAGAGGACTCAGCGGCGGGGGGTGAGGACGCAGTCGCCGCATACCGCCGTGGCGGGCCCGGGGGCCGCGCGGTAGATCAGGCAGCAGTTGCGGCGCCGGAAGGGCGTGGTGCCTCGGGCGGGGGTGGCGCTGTCGCGCAGGCGGGGATGGTTCAGCAGGAGCGCCGCCAGTTCACGAGCTCCGGCCGCACGGTCGGGGACGGCCCGGGCGATGGCGGTGGCGGCGCCGTTGACGGCGGATGCGGTGTTGCCCCACAGCACGTGCCGGGAGACCGAGAGCGCCTCTACGGCTTCGACCAGTTCCGTCAGTACTTGCTCCACCAGCGATGCGGCCCACCCGGTGCGGTGGACCGCTCCGCTCACGGGTGAAGGGTCCGTGTGAAGGCGGTCGTCGGGCAGGGACAGCGGGAAGGGGCCGCCGAGTGCCGGTTGCCAGTAGAGGCCGTCCAGGACGGGGGCCGGCAGGGCGCCGTGGACGGTGACGAGGGCGAACAGCGGGGACATCAGGCGGGCAGCCAGGCCCAGATGGGTCACCGAAGCGGCAACCCGCAGCTCGACGGCCTCGGTCGGGCGCCCGCCGGCGGCTGCCAGGTGTGCGCGTACGGCGCTGACCCGCTCGCGCAGGACGGCCGGTTCGGTCACCAGTTCGCGTACCGGACGCCAGGGCGGGGCGGGCGCGGCGGTCGCCGGGTGGAGGTCGAAGGCGAAGAAGGGGCCGGGGGCCGCGGCTTCGTGCCGGGCTGCGGCCCCCGTGGAACGGGTCATACGGCCGCGACCGGCGCCGCAGGTGCGGAGGCCGTTGGCCGGGTGCGGGGGTTGAGGAGTCGTTCGGCCAGCGGGCCGAAGACCAGGGCCAGTGCCGCCCACAGCAGGATCTGTGCGGCGATGGAGTAGAAGCGGAAAGAGAACAGGGTGTCGGCCGGGAAGCCCGGATAGACGACGTGCCCCTGCGGGTCCTTCAGCGGCAGAGGAGTCTCAGTGGCGTGGTGGCCGTACTGGGTGACGTTGACGGCCAGTTCGCCCAGCGAGGGCAGCAGCGCCATCACCACGCCTATGGCGGTCACGTAGGCGGTGAGCGCCAGCAGGGTGGCGTTCCAGTTGCCGAACCGGGGAGCCAGACGCCTGCCCAGCACGACAGCCGCGATCAGGAGGAGGAGCGAGCAGGCGACCATGACCAGATAGAGGTTGCCGCGGTCGCGGATGGTCTCGGGATGGCCGATGGACGGCGGGTTGGCCGGGTATTTGACGAAGGGGACGAAGTAGACACCCAGGAATCCGCCGCCGGCGACCAGCAGGGCGAGGTTGCGGGGGCGGAGCCTGCCGACCCGGCCCAGGCACACGGCGTAGGCGACGGCGAAGAGTGCGCCCATGGCCATGCCGAAGGCGATCATGCCCACGCCGATGCCGACGTTGGCCTGGATCGTCCGGCTGAAGAGGTCCGGGCCGGGCGCCTCGGCGGGCAGTCCGGCCGCCTTGTCCAGGGCGGCCTGCGCGGCGTCCCTGCCGCTTTCGTATCTGATCGCGGCGTCGATCTGCGGCTCGGCGAAGATTCGCGCGAACACGAACGCGAGCAGGCCGGCCACTGCGCCGGCCAGCACACCGCGCAGGATGAGCTTTCTTTCCATGTCCGGTTGTCCTCGGTGTCGCCGGTCGTCAGTGGCAGGGAAAGCCGAGGAAGTGGCGCGCGTCGTGGACGAACTCGTGGACGTGCATGTCCTTGCCGAACACGGAATAGGCACCCTGGTCGACGCCGATGAAGTAGTAGACGGCGAGCGCGATCAGTGCGGTTCCGATCAGCCACGCGGCGGCCCTGGCGGCAGGCAGGACCACCGGTGTGGCGGCATCGGTGGGGGTGGGAGCGGACAGACTGCTCACGGGGAGTGCCTCCTTCTTGGGGATCGTGCGTCCCTCAACCGGTGGAGCGTCGTGGCGGCGGAGTATCTGACTTCGGCCCTCGGGGGGCCTTCACAGTGGCGCGACCGTGCTGGATTTTCACCAGCTTCCTCGTGCCGTCACTAAGGCGGAGACTAGGGACTGCGCGCTCGTCCGTCAATCGCGCCCACGGTCCGGCCCGCGGTCCCGCGCGAGTGCGGTCGGCCCCGTGCACGGGAACACCCAGCGGGTTGCCGCGCCCGGCAGGTACGCGACACCGACACAACATCTGGCGGCGTTCTGGCCAGGTGGCGTCAGATGCCTGCTCGGCGGCGCTGCCGCGGGGGAATCCGGTGTGCGTCCGGAACTGTCCCGCAACGGTGGAAGGGCACGCTTCCGGCGTGCCCGTCCAGTCCGATAACCTGCCGGCAGCGCGCCTTGGTATGCCGTACCAGAGTTCGGCTGTGCCTTCGTCGGAATGCCCGTCGACCTCCTGCCAAGGGCTCGCGGCAAGGCCGAGTCCTGCTGGTCGCCGGCTACGGATCGGCCTCCGGCTACCTTTTCGGCTTTCTGCGCAACCTCTCCTTCTGGCCCTTCTCTCCCGACCCCGGCAGTTCGATCGCCTACCTGCCGGGGCTGCCCTTCACCCAGCAGTGGCACCGCTACCTGGCCTTCGACGTGGCCACCTCACTCGGCTGGGACACCGGCCGCGCCGTCACCAACTTGGTCGCCATCCTGCTGGCAAACCCCGCCGCCCTCACCACTTTCCGCCGCGCTGCCCGCCGCGCCAACTTCACCGGCCCGATCCGCTTCACTGGTCCCGCAGCCTCATCCGCGTTGGGTGCCGAGCATCCCCGGCACTGACACTGCAATGTAGGACCGACACCCCCAGCAGCCTGCATAACGCCGTCCACGGCGGTATCGGCAGGAAGCCCGCCGACTGGCGCCTGGGCGGAGTGCCCCTTCCGACCGACGCCCCAGATCACCGGCGCATGCCGGGCCCTGCCACGCCTGGTCGCAGAGATCGCATACACCACCCGCGCCCGAGCCGGCCCACTGCCCCGCGATGGCGAGGAAAGCGACGTCGACGCCGGCGACGCGCTCGGTGAAGCCAGGCGCGGACAGGTCGAGGAGCACCGGCTGGTAACCCTGCCGCGTCAGGGAAGCCAGGGCGGTGCGGCCGGACAGCAGCGACCGGTCGCGCTCGGCGGAACGGCCGCCGCAGCCGGCCCACCGACGCCGAATCGCCCGAGAGCCTGCCGTTCGGGCGTGGAGCAGGAGGCGAGAGCCGCCGGCCCGGCACCCGTCCTCGGGTATCTCCGCCGGGATACCCGAGGACGGCCGGCCGGTTCAGTCATGCAACAGAAAGCTCAGCAGCACCACGCCGAGCGTCGCGGTGCCGGCGAAGGTGCTCGCCCCGGTGACGAGGGCCGTAGCGAGGTCCCGATCGGCGAGGAACCGCAGGGCACCGCCACTGATGCCGGTGACGCAGCTGAAGACGAGGCAGACGGCGAGCCAGAGCGCTCGGGTCGATCGGTCGACCATGATCCTGTCCTCCCAGGGGGATCGGGGTATCCGGTACCTCCTACGCTGCGCGTCCAGGCGTCCAAGTCCTCGCGCTTCTGGACGTGTTGGACAGCGGGCCGATTGTCAGCCCGTCGCGCCCCGGGATGGCTACGCTGGTTTCCCCGGCGGACAGGAGGCTCGATGGCAGCAGCGGGAGACGACCCGGCACCCTCCCCCCCGGATCCGCGATCCATCACCTCGGCACCAGAGCTGGCCACCGCGCTCCGCACGCTCATGTCCGCGCGGGGGCTTTCTGCGGACGGCGTGGCCAGGCGGGGTCCGCTGAGTCGCAGCACCGTCTACAACCTCGTCAGCGGCACGCATCTGCCCCGTGCGGACACCCTCGCCGAATTCCTCGAGGTATGCCGTGTGTCCGAACGGGAGCGAGGAGCGTGGCTGACGGCGCGTGACCGGATCGCCGCCGCCGTGCCTTCTCCAGTGCGTACCGCCGCGCACCTCGACGCCCAGACGTCGGCGCTCCTGGAGGCGCAGGAGGCCGCCTGTTCCGCCCTGCCGTACTGGCCGTTCCACCGCGACCTTCCGAAACTCTCCGACGTCTACGTCGAGCCGTCGGCCATCGCCATGGACGGCAGCGACCTGCAAGGGAGCCTGGCGACACTGCTGTCGGACCGGAACCGCCTCCTCGTCATGGGACCGGCCGGTTCCGGCAAGTCCACCGCCGGTCTGCAGATGGTGGGCCGGATGAGCGCCGGGATACTGCGCGGGACTCAGCCGGCAACCACCGTTCCGGTGTTCGTGCCCGCACGGTTGATCAGCAGCGAACGCAACATCCGGGAGAGCATCAACGAAGCGTGCGACCGTCATCTCGGCAGCCTGCTGTCCCGGGAGGTCGACATCGACCAAATCGCGGCCAAGCACCGCCTTCTGATCGTGGTGGACGGCATCGACGAGGTGGTCGACCCCGACGAACGCGACCGTCACACCACGCACCTGGCGCGCTACCTCGATGCCACCGGACACACAGCGGTGATCACCGGTCGGTACTTCTCCGATCAGGAAATCAGCGCCTTCGGCGGACCCGAACTCGCCTTCCACATGCTCCCCTTCGACGATCAGCAACTGCACCGGTTCGTCCCGCGCTGGATGGCGGCCACCGGATCGGCCGAACCGGAACGCGACGCAAGCCGCTTCCTGCTGCGGCTTCGGCACGGCACCGCATACATGCTGTCCTCGCCCCTGCTCACCACGATGTGTCTGATCGTGAGCAATCAACAAGGCCCTGATCTGCCGGTCACCCTGCTGGAGTTGTACGACAGCTTCGTCCAGTACCTGCTCTTCCGCAGGACCCGGCACGTCGAGAGCCGGCGGCAGATCGCCTCCCTGCTCCAGGTGTACGGGACACCCGGCGACCGGCTCGCCGAGTGGCTGTACGACCATCGGCGCGAACTGTGCGCCCAGGTCGCGAAGCGGCATCTGGAGGGCGACAACCGCGATCTCACAGACATCGCGGCGCAGTGGATCAAGGAGGAACGCGCGGACCTGCCTCCGGTCGAACGCTGGAATGCCGTGGTGCGGAGCGTTCTGGTGGACACCGGAATGCTGCTGCCGGTCGGCGCCGAGGTCGTGTTCGTCCACCGCAGTGTGGCCGAGTACCTGGCCGCGTCGCTGCCCGGCATTGGACCGGACGACTTCGAGTCCACGCTCACCAGGCTGATCAACGCGCACGGCTCGCTCAGCAGTTTTTCGGGCGGAGGCCACGCCTGGTACGAGAACAGCGACACCATCACGTCCTTCCTCCTGTTCCGCTGCCTGTGGCAGGGACAGGTGCCCCAGCCCGTGATCTCGCGGCTGCTGGCCGACAACGAGGACAACCACTACACCTACGCCACCTACTGGACCGTCGCCCAACTCGGCGGAGCCGGGGTGCCGCTCGATACGGAGGCGGTCGAACATCTCCACGACTTCTTCGTCGCCCGCTGGTCCGGCGCCATGCGCCGGGGGATGCAGTTCCCCCTTTCGCCGGGCCAGTACGTCGTGACGCTGCTGCTCCCCCTCGCGCGCCGGTACCCGCGGCTGATGAGCGCCCTGCGGCAGGTCACGGCCGGTACGCGGGACGCCAACACCGCGGCGATCGGGCTGGGCGGTCTCTGGAACTCCGAGCACCACGACTTCGCCGATCGCGAGTTGGCACGTATGGCAGCCTACGAGGACGACCCGGGCGTCCCCGTTTACGCCGCCAGGACCTACGCGGACCTCGGTCAGGACGACAAGGCCATCGCGCTGGCCGAGCGGGCGATCACCTCGGGCGCGAACTGCCTGTCCATCCGCGAGGCCGTGGACATCCTCGCCCGGTACGGCCGTTCCGACACCGCGGCCGACCTGGTGGCCGAGGTCTTCCAGCGGTACGACTGGCAGTCGTGCATCGAGATGGCGCACTGCCTCACCAGCATCCAGCGGACCGGACTCGCGGTGGCGCTCCTGCGCGAGGAGTTGGATCGGACCCGGCTCGGGGTCAAGGCGGAGTTCGTCCACACCGTCAACGACCACCGCCACGGCCCCAAGCCCTACCTGGTCGACCCCGAACCGGCCTACTACGCCGAGACCGTCCACGCGCTGGTCGCCCTGGCCCGCGAGTGCAGGGAGGAGCTTTTCGCGGACCCGTATCTGCCCCAGTCCATGAGGGACGAACTGACCGCACTGACCCTTTGAACGCGGGCGGCCGCCGGCAGCGGGCTGCCGTGACGCAGCGGCCTGACAGACTTCCCCGACCCTGTCGGACGTAGAGCGTGAAGCCCACCTGCCACCTGGCCGAGGTCGACACCGTCGCAGCGAACTGCCGCGGTGACGTTCCAGCTCATGCCGTCTTCGCACGCCCGACCCGCGACCTGCTGCGCCGCCGCGTTCTTTTCAGTGAGCGACTCTGTCGGGGATCTTGATGTTCTCGTGACGTAGCAGGTCAGGGGCCGTCAGGAGGGGACGAGTCGAGCGTCTCGTTCCCCGGGTGGTGGCATGTCCGTTCGTGGATTTCGCCGACTGGTATCCGAAGGATGGTCGTCCGGGGTTCCCGCCGGCACGGTTGGCGACGGTGTCGGTGCTGCAGTTCCTGTTGAACCTGTCATACCGTCAGGCCGCTGAAGCAGTGCGGTGCAGGATCGACGTCGGGTACGCCATGGCCATGGAGTTGGAGGATCCCGGTTTCCACCACAGCATCCTGTCGGATTTCCGTGACCGGTTCTGCGAGGACGATCGTGCCGACGCCCTGCTGTCGTTGGCGCTTGACCGGTTTCGGTCGGCCGGTCGTCCGGTCAGGCTTCCGGCCCAGCCCAGCCGACCCGTGGGCAGGCTGGGTGAAGCCGGCCGGGATGCCACCTCCTCCTCGAACGCCTCACTGCGGCTGGTCCCCTCCGGGCCCACGCGGACGTCCTGCGCCGCATCCTCGTGCAGAACCTCCTTATCGACCCCGCAGGCCGGATGCGGCCCCGGCGCCCGGCAGACGGGGTGCCGAAAGGAGCCCGGCGCCCGGCCTCGCCCTACGACACCGAAGCCCGCCGGGTCATCAGAAGCAACACCCGCTGGGCCGGCTACCTCGTGCACGTGACCGAGACCTGCGACGACGGACCGGTCAACCTGACCACGGACATCGCCACCACCGGACCGGTCCGCGACACCCAGGCCCTGCCCGGCATCCACAACCGGCTCGATCGCCGCAGCCTCCTGCCGGCCGAGCACCTGGTCGAGGGCGGCTACCTGTCCGTCGACCAACTCCACCACTCGCGGCGAGTTCGAGGAGGCGGTTGTACTTGGCGACGCGCTCGCCGCAGGCGGGCGCGCCGGACTTGATCCGGCCCGCTCCGGTGCCGATGGCGAGGTCCGCGATGAAGGGATCGGGGGTCTCGCCGGAGCGGTGCGAGATCATCTGGGTGTAGCCGGCGTCGCGGCAGACACGGATGGCCTTCAGGGTCTCGGTGACGGTGCCGATCTGATCGACCTTGATCAGCGCGGAGTTGCCGACCCCCCGGTCTACCGCTTCGGTGATGAGGGCGGGGTCAGTGACGAAGATGTCGTCGCCCATCAGCTGGATCCGCTCCCCCAGGCGCGAGGTGAGCCGGGTCCAGCCCTGCCAATCGCCCTCGGCGAGACCGTCCTCGATGCTCCACACGGGAAAGCGGGCCACGATCTCCTCGTAGCGGTCGATGAGCTGATCGGTGGTGAGGCTGTCGCCGCCGACGATGTAGCGGTCGCCCTGCCGGAATTCGCCGGCCGCGGGGTCGAGGGGGATCGCGACGCCGTCCCGGCCGGGGGTGTAGCCGGCGTCGGTGATCGCGTCGACGAGCAGGGGCAGCACGTCCTCGGGGCGAGCGATGGCGGGGGCGAAGCCGCCTTCGTCGCCGAGCCCCGTGGAATGTCCGCCGGCGGCCAGCCGCGTCTTGAGCCGTCCGTACACCTCGGCGCCGGCGCGCACGGCCTCGGCAAAGGTGGGGGCGCCCAAGGGCGCGAGCATGAGTTCCTGGAAGTCCAGGTCGTTGGCGGCGTGGGCACCGCCGTTGACTACATCGGCGCCGCCTACTGGTTCAACTCCTCCACATCCTTCGCCAACCCAGCCGTGACCGTCGGCCGCACCTTCACCGACACCTTCGCCGGCATCACCCCCGGCTCGCTGCCCGGCTTCATCGGCGCCCAGCTCGCCGGCGCGGTGATGGGCCGGACTGCGCCCCGACCTTTCTCCCGCCGGTCTGCCGCCCTTCGGCCATGACCGTTGAGCTGCGGCTGCCCCAACGGCGCAGGCTCGATCGGCAGGAGCGTCCTGGCTGCGGGCACCGTTCGGCGATGACCGATGAGCTGTCAGTGCCCCAACTGGTAGGGACTCGACGGCTCGATCGGCAGGGGCACGCCCGTGTTCCCGCGCACAGCTGCGGCCATGGCGCTCACTACACCCGTGGCATCGAAGATGTTCGAATCCCCCGTGGCGGTGATCTTCAGTCGTTCCGTCGCCGTGCACGAATCACGCGTCACTGCGGTGGTGCGCTCGAACTCTATGTCGACGGTGTGAGGCGTCGGGCTGTAGCCGCCCTCGATAGCGCCAAAGGGAGTGATGACTTGCACGTTGGCGCTAGCCGACATCTTGGCTTCCTTTCGTGCAGAAGCGGCACCCATCATAAAGATCGCGATGCCGAAAATTGCCAACCCAAGGGAGCTCATCAGCGTTGCGAAGATCGCAGTGTTAACGTCCACGGCTTCCCCTGCCTAGGCGAGTCGGGAGGGCTACAGTAGCGCCCACAACTCCGTTGCGGCGAATCGGAATTGCAGTCTCACCGGCGGTGTCCACGCACTCTCGCCACGTGATCTCGATCAAGAAAACGGGTGACCACATTGCTCCCGGAGATTGGCGTTGCACAACGGGTTCACTGATCTGGTGGCGGTGACGCGTGATGCATATGCGTCTGGCGCCTTGTGGAATATGAACGGCATAGGGCGGGCTCGCGTATCCGCAGCCTGCGACCCCGGCCGAGTGCCCGATGCCCCCCGCAACGCCCCCCCGCAACGCCCATGCGCCCGAGAACGGCCAGCCCGTATGCACCCGCGGCGCCGGCCGCCGCGTCGCGTGCCGCCAGTGCGCCGAGCTGCAAGCCCGCCTTCCCGTGGCCGCCATGGTCGCCGAGTTCGCCCGCACCTTCGCCCGGCCGCCACTGCCGACGTCCCTCCTGCTCACCGGACGCGCCGCGTGACCGCCCCACGACCGCGCCCAGCCAGGGCGATGTCGACGCCCTCCCGGGCACCGCCTCCGCACAGCACCTACCCGCCGACCTGGCCGCAGCCCTAGGGCGTGTCTTTCGGATCATCGGATCGTTGGTCTGGTGTGTCGTTGACCGATGCCCAGTGGGCGCGTATCGAGCCGTTGCTGCCGGATCGCTCATCGAAGGCATCCGGCCGATGATCGCCCAGCGCGTACTCGCCCTCGGCAACCGCCCCGACGCCCGCCTGTTCACCGGACCCCGCGGAGGACGCATCACCACCGCCGTCCTGCGCGACGCAACCCACTGGGACCACGTCGTGCATGTCCTCGGCTACGACCACCTGCGCCGCCACGACCTGCGCCACACCGGCCTGACCTGCACACCGTCACCCGCGCCGGCCACACCCTCAGCACCCACCTCACCGGCATACGCACCCCTCCCCCGCCCTCACCCGCGATGTCAGCAACACTCCGCAGGTTGTAGGAACCGCACAACCCGCTGCCCACCCGGAAGGATCTCGGTCCCGGGTGAAAACGCTCTGACCTGCGACTATCCCAGAGCCGTGGTCCCCAAGTGGTCCCAAAACCCTGATGGAACGTCAGGTGAAAACTGTCCCCGAAAACGCCGAAGGGCCCGCTGACCTGGCCAAATGCCAGTCCAGCGGACCCTTCGTGCACCGTCGGGACGACAGGATTTGAACCTGCGACCCCTTGACCCCCAGTCAAGTGCGCTACCAAGCTGCGCCACGTCCCGGTGCTGGTCGGCCGGTGGGGTGGAGGCCCCGGGCTGACCGCGCACGAGAACAATACCGCACTTCGGGGGGTGATCGCGCGTGGCGTCGGGGGGTGGTGGTCAGGCGCCGGTGTGGAGGTAGGCGGCCCAGCGGGTGGGCGTGGCAGGGAAGGCGTCGCGGACGGTGAGCTGGGCGTCGTTGAGGGCCCGGGCGCAGGCGGTGGTGTCGGGGGGACGGGCGCCGTCGGCGGTCAGGAGCCGGTAGATCGCGCCGGCCATCCGCGGGGTGTCGGGGCTACGCCAGAGGGTGCCGATCACATCGCGGAAGCCGGCGAGTTGGAACGCGGCGGCCAGGTGCATCGGCTCGTCGGGGAGGTCGGGCACGGCCTCCGCCGTACTGCACGCGGAGAGGAAGGCGAGGGCGCCGCGCTCCAGCGGGATCTCCTGGACGCGCGCGGCGGACAGCGTCTCGCCGCCGGCCAGGTGCAGGCGGCCGCCCATCAGAAAGCCGAACGCCGGGTCGCGGTCCCCGTGGCACGCGAAATGGACCACCGCGTGGTGCGGGAGTGCCGCCTCCACGGTGGCGCTGTCGGCGTCGTCGCCGATCAGCAGCCTGGCCCCGGGCAGTGCCTCGCCCACCGCGCGAGCCTCCCGCCGCGCCTGCGGCAGCGGCGGCGCTCCCCCGCTCTCCGGTACCGCCACGACCAGCGCGCCGCCTGTCCGCCCGCCCCGGGCCGACGGCGTCGCCCCCGGCCTGCGGGAGTGGGCCAGCGCCGCGAGCGTAGGGGTGTAGGAGGGAACCACCCGGTCGATCACCGAGGCGAAGGGGGGCCGGGGGCCGTCGTCGGCGTCGCGCGGGTGGCGTCCCGCGGCGTGCAGGGGAAGCCGGACCACGGGTCCCACCGGGCACCACCACAGACGCGGCTTGCGCGCCGCGTCCCCGTAGCCTCCCTCCACCGCGTCCCCGCGGCCCGCCTGCGCCGCGTCCCCGTAGCCTCCCCGCACCGCGTCCCCGCGGCCCGCCTGCGCCGCGCCGCCCCCGTGGCCCTGCACCGCGTCCGGTGCGGGCGACGCGCCCGGGAGCCGGGACAGCACCGGCTCGGCCACCTCGTCCCAGAGCCACGCGAGCACCTCGTGCAGGTCCGACTGGGCCGCCTCCCTGCGGTCGGGGCCGACCTCGGGGTCGGTGGCGTCGCCGACCGCCGCCTCCAGCAGGGCGGTCCGACGCTCGACGGCGGCCTCGGTCAGGCCCGGGAGCGGGATGTGCTCGACGGGCTGCTCCGGGTCGGCGGGGATCAGCAGCGCGTCGCCGCGGGTCCGGTGCGCCAGGACGAAGACCACGGTGCAACCGGCGGTGGCGGCGCGCAGCTCCGACAGGCCCGGCTCCGGGCCCGGGCCCGAAGCGGCGGCGCGCGGATCGTGCGCGAGGCCGTCGAGGATGCGCTCGCGTTCCGCGGCGAGCCGGCGGGTGCGCGCGGCGTGGCCGGGGCGCGGGTCGACGCTCTGCTCGGTGACCTTCGGCGCCCGGCCGAAGCCGCGCTCGACGCGGGTCCTGGTCACGATCGCGGAGACGTTCCCGTAGACGTCGGCGCTGGACAGCTCCTCGTCGATCTCCGCCAGCCGCCGCGCCGCGTCCGGGTCGGTCTCGCGCAGCAGGGTGCGCAGTCGTCCGGCGGCCATGGCCTGGCGGTAGAGGATCGCGCGCCCCTCCTCCAGCAGTTCGACCGCTCGGTCCGGGTGTCCCGCGTCGATGGCCGCGACAGCCGCCCCGGCGGCCAGTTGCGCTCCCCGCCAGGTGGCGGCCACGCGGACGGGGCCGGTGAGCGAGCGGCGCGAGAGCCGGGGGATCCGCGCGAGGGATGCCGCGAGGGCGTCCAGCGCGCGTTCCGGATCGTCGCCGGCCGCGGCCAGCTCCGCGCGGCGCTCGTCGGCCTCGAAACGCTTGCGGTCCGGGAGCCGCGGGTCCGCGGCGACGGCATCCCAGGCGTCCAGCGCCTCGGCTCGCAGGTCCGCGTCGGGGGCGCCGTCCGCCGTGCTCAGCTCGTGACGGGCGGTGAGCGCGCGGGCCAGCAGGATCAGGCGCGAGGTGCGGTGCTCGTCGTCGGCGTGCGTCTCGGCGACCGCCTCACGAGCCAGGACCACGGCCTCGTCGAGGGTGCTGCGGTCACCGGTCTCGTCGTACCGCAGTTGCAGGACCTGGCTCACGGAGCTGGTGAAGCGGGGGTGGTCGCGGTGGCCGGGCGGCAGCCTGGTGAGGCCGAACCGGTAGAGCCGCTCGGCCTCGGCCAGCCGCCGCAGGGCCTGGTCGCCCTCCCCGCGGGTCGCGATGAGGTGCGAGGCGAGGTTGAGAAGGAGTTCGTGCTTGCGCGGATGGTCCTGCGGCAGCGCGTCCGCGGCCTGCCGCGCGACCGCGAGCCCCTCCTCGGCGAGGGCGGCGGACCTCTCGGAGCGTGCGCCCGTGGCGAGGGCGTGTGCCAGATTGGACAGCCGGAACGGGCGGAACGGGTCGTCCTCCGGCGTCAGCGCGGCGGCCCGCCGGCGCAGATCGATGGACTCCGTCACCACGGTGGCGTCGTTCAGCACGTCGGCGGCGCCCATCATGACGTCCGCCAGCCGCTCCAGGCGGCGGGGCGTGTCCGGGTCGTCGGCGGGCAGCGCTTCCGCGGCGCGCCTGGTCGCGGCGATCGCGTCGTCGGCGAGTTGCTCGACGGACGTGGTGCCGGCGCCGGGCGACGGGTTCGCGGCGGTGTGCAGCGTGGACTCCGCGAGTGCGGTCAGCGCGGGGCCGGCCAGCGGGTGCCCGGGCCGCGCCGCGTCCGCCGCCTGCAGCGCCCACTCGCGTGCCCGGGCCGGCGACGCCTCGTCCGATCCCCGCATCCAGTGCTCCAACTCGGTCTCCGCCGCGAGCAGCAGGACGGCAGGCCGGTCGGGGTCGCCCGGTGGCACGGCTTCCACGAGAGCGAGCGCGGCGGCCCGCTGGTCCGCGGACGGCGCGTGCGTGTTCTCGGCGGTGCGCCACCATACGGCGAACCGCGGGTCGGGTGCGGAGGCCGGGGTACGGGTGGGCGCGGCCCCGGTGGTCGCGGCCCCGGTGGTCGCTAGAGCGGTGGTCGCGGGAGCGGCAGCCGGGCCGGACACGGCGGGGCCGGAGGCGGCCGGATCGGACAGGGCCGGCCGCAGCAGCGTGTCCACCACGTGCGCACCCAGCACCGGCGCCGCCTTCGCCCGCAGCGCCTCCAGCGCGTCCCGGTGGTCGGCCAGCCCCCGGTGCTCGGGCGGCGTGGCCCGGACCAGATCGCGGGCGGCGGTCAGCGCCTCCCTCAGGGCCTCCGGAGCGCCGGTCGCCTCGTACCACCGCGTGAGGAGGTCCGTCAGCTCGGCCGCGTGGTGCAGGTGTGCCGGGGTGCGCTGCCGAGCCGCCTCGGCACCGCGGCGTACGGCGTACACCGCGCGTTCGAGCCCGCCGCGGTCGGCGGGGTGGCTTGCGGCTGCGCAACGGCCTTGCAGCAACAGCCGGTTGGCCATGTGCGGTTCGTCGTCGCCGGGTTGCCGGGCGGAGTGCTCCGCCGCGAGCCCGGCGCAGCGCTCGGCCTCTCCCAGCCATGAGCCGTGGGCGCCCATGTCGCCGACGGCCAGCAGCAGCCGGGCCCGGTCGGTGAGCAGGGCCGCGCGCTCGCGCGGCGACGTGGCGTCCTCGCGCAGCCAGCGCTCCTGCAACCCTCGGGCGGTCTCCAAGGCGGCGAGGTCGCCGTGCCGTTCGAACCGCTCCATGAGGAAGAGCAGTTCGTCGATCCGGGCCGGACCGAGCACTCCGGCCTCCGCGCCTGCACCTGCGCTCGCGCCCGCACCGGCGCCCGCACCCACGCCGCGCCGGACTCCGCGCCGGAACCTGCCGCCGACGGACCCGCCGCTCCGCGCCTCCCCCGGCCGCTGCCCGCCCGTGCCACGTCGGGCCCGCCGGCCGCGGCCACCGCCCGCGTACGGGCGCAGCCCGACCGGGAGTTCGGGCGCGCCCTGCGGTACGCCGTCCAGCAGGGCCGCGAGCTGCACCGCGGCGCGATACTCCTGGAGGCCGGCGACGCCCGGCAGGTGCGTGTAGCGGTACCACCGGAGCACCGCGAGTCGGGCGGTGGCCGCCGCGTCCTCGCCAGGCCGCGCGGGCAGCACCGCCGGTTGCAGCGGCGGCAGGTCCCGCGCGTCGCCGGTTTGCAGGTAGCGCTCCAGGTCCCCCATCCGTCCCGCCCCCGTTCCCGTTCCCGTTCCCGTTCCCGGCGAAGCCGACACCCGCTCCCCTGCTCTCGCCGCCGTAGCCGCCGGACGACCGCGACCATAACCGCGACCGCGACCGCGAGACGGCCGTGCAAGGCCCAACGACTGTGCGAGACCGGTAACTTGATCCTGCCTCCGAAACGGGTACGACGTAAGGGGCGGCGCGGACACGACGGGGAGCCGGTGATGGACGAGGCGGCGGAGCGGCTGGCGCGGCTGTGCGCGCAGGCGGGGGACGAGGGGCTGCGCGAGCGCGCGGAACGGTACGGGGTCGGTGACGTGCTGCGCCGGCTGCGCGGGGCCGCCGGGGCGGGCGCCGTCGGCTCGTCGGTGTCGGTGCTGGCGGACCTGGACGCGTTGGACGACGCCTTCGCCCGCCACGGTATCGACGGGCTGACCACCGGATCGCGGGCGTACCGGCCGTTCGCGGGCGGCGGGCATCCGGTGGTGACCGCGTGGGGGTGCCCTGCGGCGGCCGCCTGTCCGCGCCTGGAGCCGCAGGAGCGCGCGCCGGACGGCGTGCGGGCCTCGCCGCCGGTGTGCGGTCTGACCGACGCCCGCCTGGTGCCCCGGACGTTCCGGCTGTGAGCGCCGTACTGGCCGAGCTGGGACGGCAGTTGGCCGGCCGCTGGGCCACGCTGCTGCTGCTCCCCGGCGCGCTCTACGTGTCCGCGCTGACCGCCGCGGTGGTGCTCGGCCAGCGGCACGCGCTCGATCCGCGCCCGCTGACCGACTGGCTGGACTCGGTCGCCGACGCGCCCGCCAGCGGCCGGGCCGGGACGGTGCTGATCGCGGCGGCCGCCTTCACCGCGGCCTCGGCGGCGGCGGGGCTCGCGGCGTCGGCGGCGGCACGGCTGGTCGAACGGGTCTGGTGGGCGTCCGGCCGGGAGCGCCTGCTGCGGCCGTTCGCCGAGCGGCGCGGGGAGCGCTGGCGACGCGCGGATGAGAACGTGACCGCCGCGAGGTCGGCGTTCTTCGCGGTCGGCGGCGCCGAGGGGCCGGAGGCGGACGCGCTGCGGGCGGCGATCGTCCGGCGCGACGCGATCTGCCCGGTGCCGGCGTCCCGCCCGACGTGGATCGGGGACCGGCTGTACGCGGTCGACACGCGGGTGCACTCCGCGTACCACCTCGATCTGACCGCGGCCTGGCCGCGGTTGTGGCTGCTGGCGCCCGACCAGGTCCGCGCGGAGCTCACCGAGGCACGCGCCGACTGCGGTGCGGCGGCGGCCCTCGCGGGCTGGGGTCTGCTCTGCCTGCCGCTGTCGGCGGCATGGTGGCCGGCCGCCGTCCTCGGCGCCGGCCTGCTGGCCACCGCGCGCTACCGGGCGCGGCTCGCCGTCGGCGCGCAGGCGGACCTCGTCGAGGCCGCCGTCGATCTCTACGGGCGTGACCTCGCACGTCAGTTGGGGATCGACTGCGCCGGGCGGCTCACGCGGCAGGCGGGGGGCGCGGTGACGTCGCTGCTGCGCAAGGATCTCGACGACGGCAGCGACCAGGAGGACCCCGCCTACGTGGCGGACATCGCGGCCGAGGGCCCGCGCGACGGCAACGGCGGTGCGGCGCAGGGCGGTTGACGCGGCCTGAGCGATCGCACGGGCCCGGGGCCTCACACCTGCGACGGGGACGGCAGGGGCAGATCCGCGACGCCGACCGTCGTCGACACCATGACGTACGGCGCGGCGGCCAGGCGGACCGTGAAACCCTCGCGTCCGCCGCGCAGGACGCGGCGCTTGTCCCGCGGGTCGCCGGCCCGGCGCGGCACGACCGGCGTGGCCGCCATCAGGCGGTCGTGGCGGGTCCGGTCCCGCGCGGACATCAGCCGGCGGTCGACGGCCAGCGAGGGCGGCCGGCTGAGCCGCGGCCACCCGTCGTGGTGCACATGGACCCGCACCCGCAGTCTGCCGTCGCCCAACTCCCGGTCGGCATCGGTCAGATGCTCGCCGAGCGCACCGAGGGCGTCCGCGACGTGGTCGGCCGGCTCCAGGAGGTTCTCCTGCGGGTCGTACCGCCCCGGCAGGTCGTCGGCGGCCACCACGGCGACGGTGATCCCCAGGTCGTCGTCGTGCATCTCCCGGCCGCGGCCGAGGTCGGTCCTGGCGCCTCGGTGGACCGCCAGCTCCAGCTCGGCGCCGTAGCGGCTCGCCGTCATCGCCACCGGGAACAGCCCGGTGTAGCGCACCAGCCGGGCGCAGCCGAGCAGTACGGGGCCGATGCCGTGCACGCCGGACGCGCCGAGGAGCGCGGCCACCTCCTCGTGGCGGCCCAGCCGGGTCAGCACGTCGGCGTAGTCCCGGCGGATCGCGCGCGTCGACGGGTCGTCGGGGCCGAAGGTGTGCTCGCAGGCCGCCAGCAGCGCCGGGTACTCGGACGCGGCCGGACCCAGCGCGCCCCTGCGGACCTGCACGCCGAGGAAGTTGTTGGCGGCGTTCAGGGTCAGCGGGTGGGCGGCGCCGAACAGCGCGGAGCGTTCGCCGTGCACGCGCGCCAGAATGCTCAGCGCCTGGTCCCAACGGCGCATGTCCCGCAGCACCAGGGCGAGGTTGTTCAGACAGGTCAGCGTGAATGGGTGGGAGGAGCCGAAGCGCCGCACGAAGCCCTCGCAGGCGAGCGTGAACTCCCGCTCGGCTGCGGCGAGTTCTCCGGCCTCGTGCAGCGCCTCGGCCAGGTCGTGACGCGCGGCCGCGGTCTCCAGGGCCATCGCGCCGTGCACGGCCTGGAGTTGATCGACCCGGGCGCGCAGGTCGACGAGCTGACGGTCCGTCACCATGTGGTCCTCCTCACACAGAACGACGACCGGTGGAGTCGTAGCGGTTGCGCCGAGTACGGGAGGAAGCGGGATGAGTAAGGCGGCCGGAGCGCATGAGTACCGGTACTCATGCCCGCGGGGCCGGCCCGGCGGACAGTGGGCGGCATGACGAAGGTGATTCCTCAGCAGCAGACGACGGCGGCGTTCGCCGTCCAGGCGGCGCTGTCGTTCGCGCTGTCACTCGGGGCGATGGTGGTGGGGGTGGCGTATCTGCCGGTGGGCGCCTGGGAACGGGCGTTCCTGGCGGTCGGGCTGCTCTACGTGGTGACGTCCGCGTTCACGCTCGCGAAGGTGGTGCGGGACCGCCAGGAGGTCGGGCAGGTGGTGAGCCGGGTGGATCAGGCCCGCCTCGACAAGCTGCTCGCGGAGCACGATCCGTTCAAGGTCGAGGGCGTCTGAGGCCCACGGCCTCGGCGTGACGTCCGCCCGCCCGCGCCCGCCGACCCGGGCAGGGCCTCGGGCGGGCGGATGTGCGCCCGGGCGGGGTGGGGTCAGGCGGGCCGTGCCTCGTCGGGGACGTCCGAGGAGCCGGTGCCGGCGGCCGGAGGGAATTCCGTAGCGGCCGGGGTTTCGGGTGCCGCCGGGACTTCCTCTGCGTCCGGGGCCGTCCCGGCGGGAGGCGTGGCGGGAGCGTCCGCGGCCGCGCCGGAGCCCGCGCCCGGGCCGCCGGGCGGCGCCGGGGGCTGCTTCTTGGGCGGCGACGCGGCGTGCCGTGCGTCCTCCGCGCTGTTCTGCGCGCCGAGCGTGCCGAAGTAGAAGCCCGCGACGGTGGCGAGGACGGTCATCAGCGAGGTGACGATCGTCTTGCGCAGGTCGCCGGAGTCCGCGCCCGAGGAGAGCATCGCGACGGCGAGCGCGAAGCCGACCAGCGCGAGGATGAGGATGGCGATGACGCTGCGGGTCAGGCCACGTACGCCGCGTGGTTCCCGCAGGTCGCGCAGCAGGTCGCGGACCTCCTGAGAGTCGTCGGCGCGGTCGATCAGCCGGTCGGTGATCTGCTGGCGCCACGCGGTGGCCCGGCGTACGTCCATGATCAGCGGGATGATCGCCACGGCCGCGATGACCACCACGACGACGGCGACCAGCACGAAGGCGCCGTGCCCGCCCAGCCCCGGGACGGGTCCGGCCGCGGCGGCGCGTGCGGTGCGGCCGGCGAAGGCGGCGACATGGACAGCGTGAGCGGTGTGCGCGGCCTGAGCGGCGTGGGCGAGGCCGAGTGCCATCGTGAAGGTCCCCCATGATCCGTGGCGGCAGACGCCACGGCGGGCAGCATCGCAGTGCGCCGACGCGCCGGTCAAGCCTCGCGCTGCCCCGCCCCCGCCCGCGGCGCCGCTTCAACTCCCGTGCCGCGCCCGCCTTTTC
>JAJSZB010000069.1:0-23376 GCA_050613715.1 Streptomyces sp. IBSBF 3018 | reverse complement strand
GCCCCGGTGCGGCCCGTCCCCGCGTGCCGCGCCCCCGCCCGTCCGGAGCGCGCCGCCGCCCGGCCGCGGCGCAGTTCCAGCGCCAGCGGCAGCAGCGACAGCACCACGATGAGCGCGACCAGCGGCAGCAGATACGTGTCCACGTGCGGGATCGACGACCCGAGGGCGTACCCGCCGAGCACCAGCCCGACCGACCAGACCGTGCCGCCCGCGACCTGCCACAGCGTGAACGTCCGCGCGGGCACGCCGAGCGCGCCGGCCAGCGGGTTCAGCACCGTGCGGACCACGGGCACGAAGCGGGCCAGCACGACCGCCTTCGCGTGCCCGTAGCGGTCCAGCAGCTCCGCCGCCCTGTCCGCGCCCTCGTGCAGCTTGCGGCTGCGCGTCCTGGCCAGCAGCGCGGGGCCGCCGCGGCGGCCGAGCAGGTAGCCGGTCTGCGCGCCCAGCAGCGCGCCCGCGAGCGCGGCGATCAGCACCTGCCACAGTGAGAGGTGCACCACCTTCGACCCGCCGGAGACGCACAGCAGGCCGGCGGTGAACAGCAGCGAGTCGCCGGGCAGGAAGAAGCCGATCAGCAGGCCCGTTTCGGCGAACATCACCACCGCGATGCCGACCGCCCCGAAGGACGACAGCAGCGAGGTCGCGTCCAGCACGTTCACGGCCTGGTCGAGCACGGGCAGGGGCATGACGATGGAGCCCTCCCATAATGGGTCCGGGGGCGCGGAACGGCGCCTCGACTGACTACAGTCATGTAGACAGTCTACTGAACTGTAGACGAACGAGCGGGAAGGGGCGATCGACCGATGCCGGACGCCACTGCGGGTCGCCGCCCTGCGGGCGAGCTGGAGGCCAGCGTGCTGGCGGCGCTGTGGGCCGCGGGCGGCCGCCCGCTCACCCCCGCCGACGTGCAGCGCGACCTCGACGCGGCGCTCGGCGCGAACCTGGCGCGCACCACGGTCACCACCATCCTGGCCCGCCTGCACGAGAAGGGCTCGGTCAGCCGCACCCGCTCCGGCCGCGGTTACGCGTACCTGCCGGTGCAGGACTCGCCCGGCCTGGCCGCGCGCCGCATGCGCACCGAACTGGACAAGTCCGCGCGCGACGACCGCGGGGTGGTGCTGGCCCGCTTCGTCTCCGAGCTGGGCCCGGACGACGAGGCGCTGCTGCGCAGTCTGCTCGCGTCGGGAGCGGCGGACGCCGAGGACACCGGGGGCGTCGAGGGCGTCCCGGGCCTGTCGGGCGGCGAGGACGCCGGGGGTGCCGGCGACGGCGGTGACGCGGGCGCGGCGCGTCCGGGCGCCGCCGGAGCAGCGGCGCCCGGCGGGGGAGCGGTCCCGAGCTCCGGCGGGGTCCGCGAGGTGCGCAGGGGAGGCGGCGCGTGAACATCGCCGTGTGGCTCCCGCTGCTGCTCCCGCTGCTCGCCGTGCCCGCGGCGCGGCGCCTCGCCGAGGTGCTGCCGCCGCGCGCCGCCGCCTGGCTGCTGGCCGGGTCCGCCGCGGTGCTCGCCGCGTGCAGCACCGCGGCCCTCACGCTGCTGGCCGGCGCGGGCGCGCTGCGGCTGCCGCCGGTCGCGGCGCTCGGCCATCTGGTGCTGCCGGTGGTCGGCGACCAGGAGACCGTGCCGGCCGCGGTCCTGGCCTCGGTGCTGCTGGCCGCGGTGCTGGTCGCGCTGGTACGGGCCGGGCGGCGGCACCTGCTGCTGCCGGCGCGGGCCCGGCGGGCCGCGGCGCGCTCCGGCCAGGCGGCGGGCGACCTCACCGTGCTGGACGACCCCGGCCCCGACGCGTACGCGCTGCCCGGGCGGCCCGGGCGGATCGTCGTCACCTCCGGCATGCTCGCCGCGCTGGACCCCCGCGAACGGGAGGCGCTGCTCGCGCACGAGCGGGCGCACCTGGCCGGGCGGCACCATGCGTTCCTCGTGGTGCTCGCGGTGGCGGCGGCCTGCCACCCGGTGCTGCGCGGGCTGCGGGCGCCGCTGTCGTACGCGCTGGAACGCTGGGCCGACGAGGAGGCCGCGGCGCACGTCGGCGACCGGCGGCTGGCCGCGCGGGCGATCGGCCGGGCCGCGCTCGCCTCGCGGCCCGGGCCCCGGCCCGCGACGGTCCTCTCCGCGACGGCCGGACCCGTGCCGCGCCGCGTCGCCGCCCTCCTCGGCGCCGCGCCCGCGCAGGGCGCCGGCCCCCTCCTGCGGGCCCGGACGCCGCGGGCCATAGCGGCGGTCCTGCTCGCCTGCCTCGCCCTCTCCGCCGGCTGCGCCCTGGAGGCCGCGTCCGACCTCCACGGCTCCATCGAAGTGGCCCAGGGCGAATAACGGTCCACCTCCCGGCGGCCACTCCGTTTTCCGCGGTTTTCCGCGCGCCCCGGCGCCGCGCGGACGCCGGGCGCCGGCCCGTTTTTCCGGGGTGCGGGGACGCTGGGCGCCGGCCCGTTTTTCCGGGGTGCGGGGACGCCGAACGCCGACCCGTTTTTCCGGGGTGCGGGGACGCCGAACGCCGACCCGTTTTTTCAGGGGCGCGGGGAACTGCGCGACAAGCCCACCACCGGGCCGGTGGTCCGGATCGGACCGAACAGCCCCTTCGGGCCGGTGACGACCTGCGGGCCGCGGATGGTTGCTCGCGCAGTTCCCCGCGCCCCTGATGTCGGCGTCCGGCCTCATGGCGACGCACTCCCGCTTTCGGCTCAGCGTCCAGCGTTTCTCAGGGGGCGAGGGGGTCGTGGGGGGTCGGGCGGACGCGGGCGTCGATCATGGAGCCGAGGCCGCGGACCGCGACCGTGTCCGGGTTGGGGGCGATGTGGACCGGCATGCCCGTCGCCTGGCGGAGCATCGGGTCCAGGCCCGGCATCCTCGCGCTGCCGCCGGCCAGCATGATGCCCCGGTCGGCCAGGTCCGCGACCAGGTCCGGCGGGCAGCGCCGCAGCACCCCGGTGATCGCGTCGAGCACCCCCGTCAGCGGCGTCCGCATCGCCTGCCGGATGTCCTCCGTCTCCACCCGCACGGTCCGCGCCAGCCCGCTGATCACATCGCGCCCGTGCACCTCCGTGGACGCCGTCCCGCCGTTCAGCGGGCCGCCGAGCACCTGGTGCAGCGGCCGCACCGACTGGCTCGGCAGCAGCAGCTCGTGCCGGCTGCGCAGATGCTCCACCACCGCGCGGTCGATCGCGTCGCCCCCCACCGGCACGGTCTGCGCCGCGACGATCGAGCCGAGCGAGAGCACCGCGACGTGCGTGGTGCCGGCCCCGCACACCACGATCATCGTCGCCTCGGGCTGCTCCACCGGCAGCCCGCAGCCCACCGCGGCCGCGATCAGCGTGTCCACCAGCTCCACCCGGCGCGCACCGAGCCCGTACATCGTCTCGACCGCCGCGCGCCGGGCGATCGGCTCCGCGCCGTGCGGCAGGCACACCGCGGCCCGCATCACCGGCATGCCGCGGACCACGGACATCCGCAGCCAGCGGCGGCCCAGCTTGTCGCCCAGCACGTGCCGCAGCATCCGCTGGGCCATCGCCACGTCGACCACCGCGCCGCTGGAGATCGGCCGGACCACCCGGATGTGGTCCGGGGTGCGCCCGGCCATCATCTCGGCCCGCGCGCCGACCGCGATCAGCGCGCCGGTCCGCCCGTCGACCGCCGCGACGCTGGGCTCGTCCACGACCAGGCCGCCGTTGCGCAGATAGACGCGGGTCCGGGCGGCGCCCATGTCGACCGCCATCGAGCAGCGCCGCAGATGTTCCGGGCTCGGTGTGAGGGTGCCCTCGGCCGGGGCGGTGACGATCACAGCTCGGCACCCCCGGAGCGCGCGCCCCGCGCGTAGTGCGGGTACACGGCCAGCGCCCAGATCACGAACACGTCGATCGCGATCATGATCACCGACCAGACCGGCTGGTACGGCAGGAACATGAAGTTCGCGATCATGCTCAGTCCGGCGATCGCCATACCGGCCAGCCGGGCCCACGCGGCGCCGGTGAGCACCCCGTAGCCGACCAGGACCGCGATGATGCCGAGGACCAGGTGGATCCAGCCCCAGGCCGACACGTCGAACTTGTAGGTGTAGTCACCGCGGGTGACCACGTAGACCGAGTCCTTCGCGATGCCCACGATGCCTTCGAGGATCGCCATCACACCCGCGATCAGCAGCAGCATCCCGGCGAAGACGGTGCCGCCGGCCGCCCAGGCGCCGCGGCTGTCGTGCTCCGGCGGGCGGGGGTGCGCCGACCTCGGGGAGCTGGAAGCGGTGGGGGACTGCTCATGGCTCATGTCGGGCTCTCCCTGGACTTCCTGGAACGTTTCCGGCGTGATGCGCCTTAACGACAGAAGTTTTGACAGATTGTCCGACTTGGCCACCCGGATTGGGCCGTACGGGGAGCGGCCGTACGGGGAAACGCCCCCGTACGGCCCACATCCGCCCCCGTTACTCCGTCTCCTCCAGGCGGAAGCCGACCTTCAGGCCGACCTGGTAATGCTCGACCTCGCCGTCCACGATGTGCCCGCGGACCTGTGTGATCTCGAACCAGTCCAGGCCCCGCAGGGTCTGCGAGGCGCGGCGGATGCCGTTGCGCACGGCGGCGTCGACGCCCTCGTGCGAGGTGCCGACGATCTCGGTGACGCGGTAGGTGTGCTCGGCCATGGTGTGAACTCCGATCATCAGTGGTGGAACGCGGTCTTGACGCTCTCCGGCCGGTTCAGCGGGTGCGGCTGGCGGCGCAGTTCGGGCAGCAGCCGGTCCAGGTCGTCCATCAGCAGGTCGGCGAGGTCGGAGGAGAAGCCGTTGCGGCACACCACGCGCAGCACCGCGAGGTCCTGCCGGTCGGCCGGGTAGGTGTACGCGGGCACCAGCCAGCCGTGCTCGCGCAGCCGCCGGGACACGTCGAAGACGTCGAAGCTCTCCACGTCCGGCGCGGTGGTGACGGCGAACACCGGCAACTGGTCGCCGCGGGTGACCAGCCGGAAGTCGTCGTACGAGGCGAAGCGTCCGGCCAGCGACCCGGCCACGTCGCGCGCGGCCTGCTGCACCTCGCGGTAGCCGTCGAAGCCCAGCCGGACGAAGGTGTAGTACTGCGCGACCACCTGCGCGCCCGGCCGGGAGAAGTTCAGCGCGAAGGTGGGCATGTCGCCGCCCAGGTAGTTGACCCGGAAGACCAGCTCCTCGGGCAGCGCCTCGGCGTCCCGCCACAGCGCCCAGCCCACCCCCGGGTAGACCAGGCCGTACTTGTGGCCCGAGGTGTTGATCGAGGCGACCCGCGGCAGCCGGAAGTCCCACACCAGGTCGGGGTCGAGGAAGGGCGCGATCATGCCGCCGGACGCGCCGTCCACGTGCACCGGGATGTGCACGCCGGTACGCGACTCGTAGTCGTCCAGCGCCGCGCAGATCTCCGCGACCGGCTCGTAGGTCCCGTCGAAGGTCGAGCCGAGCACCGCGACCACGCCGATGGTGTTCTCGTCGCACAGCGCGAGCGCCGCCTCGGCGTCCAGGTGCAGCCGGTCCTCGGTCATCGGCGCGAGCCGCGGCTCGACCTCCCAGAACGTGCAGAACTTCTCCCAGCACACCTGCACGTTCGCGCCCATCACCAGGTTCGGCCGGGCGGTCGCCGGATAGCCGGGGGTGCGCCGGGACCAGCGGCGCTTGAGCGCCATGCCGGCCAGCATGCACGCCTCGGACGAGCCGGTGGTCGAGCAGCCGACCGCCGCGGACGGGTCCGGCGCGTTCCACAGGTCGGCCAGGATCGACACGCAGCGCCGCTCCAGCTCCGCGGTGCGCGGGTACTCGTCCTTGTCGATCATGTTCTTGTCGGCGCACTCGTTCATCAGCACCGCGGCCTGCGGTTCCATCCACGTGGTGACGAACGTCGCCAGGTTCAGCCGCGCGTTCCCGTCGAGCATCAGCTCGTCGTGCACCAGCTGGTACGCGGCCGACGGCAGCATCGGGCGCCGCGCCAGCCGGTGCTTGGGCGGCGCGGTCTCCATGCCGCCTACCGGGTCGGCCGCCCCGAAGAACGGGTTGACCGCGACCTCGGGCTCCTCGCCGGAGCCCTTGTGCAACGCCATGACGTCTCTCCTCGCCCGACGCCACGGCCTGCCCGGCGAGTCCGGCCGCCGCCACGCGCGTCGATGCCCATGACGGCAGCCTTCCCCCGCTTCGGCCGGCCCGCACCCGCGACTACGCCAGGCGCGGACCCCGCCCGGGCGCACGGCCGCGCCGGGCCCGCGACCGCGCCGGCCGCGCGGCCGCTCCCCGCACGGTTACTCCAGGCGCGGCTGCTGCGCCGGGGCCGGGCAGATCCGCCGGCCCTCGTGGTCGAAGACGTACAGGTGCGCCAGGTCCACCAGCAGCGGCACGCGGTCGCCGCGCCGCACCCGGATGTCCGGGCCGGTACGCACCACCAGGTCGCCGGTCTGCGTCTCCGGCGCGGCGGCCGGGCGGTCCATCACCGACACCGGCGGGCCGCCGGGCGCGTACCCGGGCTTGGCCGGCAGGCCGCCGGAGCGGTCGGCGCCGCCGGAGCGGTCGCTGCCACCGGGGCCGCCGGAGTGCTCGGGGCCGCCGTCGGAGCGGAAGCCGGAGCCGCCGCCGGAGCCCGCGGCGTGGCTGCCCGAGCCGGACCCGTCGCGGTCCAGCACCGACGCCTGGAGCCGCCGCGCGGCCTTCTGCGCGAGCTTGCCGAGGCCGACCGTGCCGCCCGAGCGCCGGCCGCCGGAGCGTGCGCCGGGACCGGCCGGGCGCGGCGCCTCCAGCTCCGGCACGATCGCCGGGCGCGAGCCGGTGTTCAGGTGCACCAGCGACTCGTGGCCCTGGTACTCCACGTGCTCCACGATCCCGCTGATCACCACCTCGCCCGCGTGCGCCGCGCTCGGCTGGGCGATCCGCACCGCCTCCGAGCGCAGCCCGACGATGATCGGCCGGCCCTGCTGGATGCGCAGCATCTGGTGGTCGTAGCTGAGCGGCTCCGGCAGACCCAGGCGCTGGCGACCGAAATCGATCCACATCCCTCCGCTGAGTGGAGCGATCACGGTGGCCTGCAGCAGGTTGATCCGCGGGGTGCCGACGAACGCGGCGACGAAGACGTTCTCCGGCAGGTGGTACGCCTCGCGCGGGGTGCTGATCTGCTGCAGCACGCCGCTGCGCATGATCGCCACCCGGTCGCCGAGCGACATCGCCTCGGCCTGGTCGTGCGTCACGTACACGGTGGTGACGCCCATGCCGTGGGTGAGCCGGGCGATCTCGGCCCGCAGGTGGGCGCGGAGCTTGGCGTCGAGGTTGGACAGCGGCTCGTCCATCAGGAAGACCGACGGGTGCCGGGAGATCGCCCGGCCCATCGCCACGCGCTGCCGCTCGCCGCCGGACAGCTGCCCCGGATAGCGGTCGAGGATCTCCTCGATGCCGAGGATGCGGGCGGTCTCGTCGACTCGCGGGCCGTGCTCCTCGCCGGGCATCTCGAACCGCAGCGGGAAACCGATGTTCTCCCGGCTGGTCATGCTCGGGTAGAGGGCGAAGTTCTGGAAGACCATCGCCATCTTGCGGTCGCCGGGGGCGAGGTCGTTGGAGTACTCGCCGTCCAGCAGCAGCTCGCCGGTGGTGATGTCCTCCAGGCCGGCGATCATCCGCAGCACGGTGGACTTCCCGCAGCCGGACGGGCCCAGCAGCACCAGGAACTCACCGGGCGCGATGTCGAGCGAGAAGCGGTCCACGGCCGGGGACGGTTGTTTCGGGTAGTACTTGGATACTTCGTGCAAGGTGATGGCGCGAGTCATAAGCGGAGCCGCCAGATATATCGAACGCGATGTCGGGGCACGTGGGGGGACTTGCGTGTCGGAAGGGTCTTTGTGAAACCTGTGTGACTTGCCGGGCTTGCCACGGTGCGCGGTGACGCTGCGCAGACCGTAGTGCACCACCCGTAGGTTGCGGAACGCTTGTATCAACACTCGATTGATACTTTTGGACGGTGACCACCACCATCGCGCTGGGCCCGAGCTGGCTCGACCCCGATCACCTGATCAACACGTACGGCCTGTGGGGCGTGCTGCTGATCGTGTTCGCCGAGTCGGGGCTGCTGATCGGCTTCTTCCTGCCGGGGGACTCGCTGCTGTTCACCACCGGGCTGCTGGTGGCGTCCGGGACGCTGCACCAGCCGCTCGCGCTGGTCGCCGCGCTGATCGCCTGCGCCGCGGTGCTGGGCGAGCAGACCGGCTACTGGTTCGGCCGCAAGGTCGGTCCCTCGCTGTTCCGGCGGCCGGACTCGCGGCTGTTCAAGATGGAGAACATCGAGAAGGCGCACGGCTTCTTCGAGCACCACGGGCCCAAGGCCATCGTGATGGCCTGCTTCGTGCCGATCGTGCGGACCTTCACCCCGATCGTGGCCGGCGTCAGCCGGATGAACTACCGCACCTTCGCGACGTACAACGTGCTCGGCGGCACCCTGTGGGGCGCCGGCGTCACCCTTCTCGGCTACTGGCTCGGACAGATCTCGGTGGTCCGCGACAACATCGAGGCCATGCTCGTGCTCGTGGTGCTGGTCTCGCTGGTGCCCATCGGCATCGAGTACCTCCGCTCGCGCGGCAAGGCCGCGGCGGCCGGCACCGGGCGCAGAAGCGCTGACGCCTTGAGCGGCGAGCACGACCGCGGCACGACGCCGCCCCCCGAAGGGCCCGGCTCCGGCGGTGCGCTGGGCTCCGGCACGCCCGCGTCCGTCGACCCCTACGGGCAGGGCGGGTTCCGCTCGGCGTTCACGCCGCCGGAGGGCATTCCCGTGCTGCCGCCCGAGGGCGCGCTGTGGCAGGACCGGATGCGGGCGATGATCCGGCTGCCGGCCACCGAGCGGCCCGCGCCCGCCGTGGCCGCGGGGGCCGCCGCGACCGCCGGCGGCGTCTCCGTGCCGCGCGTGCTCGACCTGACGCTGCGCATCGGCGAGCTGCTGCTGGCCGGCGGCGAGGGCGCGGAGGACGTCGAGGCGGCGATGTTCGGCGTCGCCTACGCCTACGGGCTGGCCCGGGTCGAGCCGACCGTCACCTTCACGCTGCTCGGCATCTCGTACCAGCCCGCGCTGACCGAGCCGCCGGTCACCATGAGCCGTACGGTCCGCCGCCGCGGCACCGACTACACCCGGCTCGCCGCGGTCTTCCACCTGGTCGACGGGATCACCGCGCACGAGGTGTCGCCGGAGGACGCGTACCGGCGGCTCGCCGACATCCGGCGCAACCGGCACCCGTACGACTCCTGGGTGCTCACCGGCGCGGCCGGGCTGCTGGCGGGCGCGGCCAGCGTGCTGGTCGGCGGCAACATGATCATCTTCCTGGCGGCGGCGCTGGCCGCGATGCTCGGCGACCGGCTGGCCTGGCTGCTGGCCGGGCGCGGGCTGCCGGAGTTCTACCAGTTCGCCGCCGCCGCGATGCCGGCCGCCGCGGCGGGCGTGGTGGTGGACCGCTACGCGCACTGGATACCGGGCGCGAGCGGGGTTCAGTCCTCCGCGGTCATCACCGGCGGGCTCTTCGCGCTGCTGCCCGGCCGCGCGCTGGTCGCCGCGGTCCAGGACGGCCTGACCGGCTTCTACATCACCGCGTCCGCGCGCCTGCTCGAGGTGGTCTACCTGGTGGTCGGCATCGTCGTCGGCGTCACGCTCGTGCTGTACGCGGGGGTGTCGCTCGGCGCGGACCTCGACCCCGACCAGGCGCCGCGTGCCTACGACCACCCGTGGGTGCAGGTGCTGGCCGCGATGGTGCTGACGCTGGCGTTCGCGGTGCTGCTCCAGTGCGAGCGGGGGGTGCTGCTGCCGGCGACCCTCAACGGCGGGATCGCGTGGAGCGTCTTCGGCGTGCTCCACCAGGACGCCGGCGGCAACCAGGTCGCCGCCACCGCGGCGGCGGCCGGTCTCGTCGGCCTCTTCGGCCAGCTGATGGCGCGCTACCGGTACGTCTCGGTGCTGCCCTACGTGACCGCGGCGATCGGGCCGCTGCTGCCCGGCTCGGCGACGTACTTCGGGCTGCTTGCGCTCACCAAGCACCACCCCGACCAGGCGCTCAGCCGGCTCACCACGGCCGCGGCGCTGGCGCTCGCGCTGGCGATCGGCGTGAACCTCGGCAACGAGATCGCCCGCATGGCGCTGCGCACCCCGCCCCCCACGCCCCGCCGCGCCGCCAAACGCACCCGCGGCTTCTAGCCCTAGTGACGCTGGGCGTCAGCCCCTCAGGGGCGCGGGGCAGCGTTCGCGCTGGACGTCAGCCGTCAGGGGCGCGGGGAACTGCTCCCCCAGACTCTGTCCGGGAGGTACCCCCAGCAGCCGTCCACCGGCTGGGGGTACCTCCCAGGCGAAGCTCTGGGGGCGGTCCGGAGCGATCCGAACGGCCCCTTTCGGACGGTGACGACCTGCGGGCCGCAGAGACCTGGGCGCGCAGTTCCCCGCGCCCCTGAGGGGGCGACCTCCAGCGCGAGGGGGACGGGGAGCGCACGCCCGCGCGGCGTGACCGGGCGGACAGCGCGACCCCGTACCCCCTACTGGCTCAGCGCCCAGCGTTCAGTGGCCGTTGCCGGATTCCTTGAGGCGGCGGAAGGACTCCTCGATCTCCGCCTCCGCCTCCGCGCGGCCGACCCAGTTCGCGCCCTCCACGGACTTCCCGGGTTCCAGGTCCTTGTAGACCTCGAAGAAGTGCTGGATCTCCAGCCGGTCGAACTCGCTGACGTGGTGGATGTCGCGCAGGTGCTCCACCCGCGGGTCCGACGCCGGCACGCACAGCACCTTGTCGTCGCCGCCGGCCTCGTCCGTCATCCGGAACATGCCGATCGCCCGGCAGGTGATCAGGCAGCCCGGGAACGTCGGCTCGTCCAGCAGGACCAGCGCGTCCAGCGGGTCGCCGTCCTGGCCGAGCGTGTTCTCGATGAAGCCGTAGTCGGCGGGGTAGCTGGTCGAGGTGAAGAGCCTGCGGTCCAGGCGGATACGACCGGTCTCGTGGTCCACCTCGTACTTGTTCCGCGAACCCTTCGGGATCTCGATCGTGACGTCGAACTCCAAGGCCCTACTCCTCCATCATCGGCACACGGTGCGGGTGATTAAGTGTCCCCCACGCATCGGGGTGGTCGCGAAAGGGGCTGGTCGGCAGTGCCGCTCGGCAGGACGTGGCAGGTCGCGGCGGGTTCCGCCGCGATAGGTCTGGCGGTGGCGGCCGGGACGGCGGCCGCTGCCGGACCGTGGGAGTCGGGCCAGCGCAAGGCCGAGCGCACCCGCGCCGCCGCCCTGGACCGGCAGCACCACCACACCTCCGCCGCCGCGCGGACGCCCGCCGCCGCGCCGCCGCCCCCGCTCGCCGCACCGGTCCTCGCCCCGGTCCCCGCCGCGCCGGCCCCCGCGGCCGCGAGCCCGTCCGGCACAACCGGCGCACCCGGCACGGGCGACGGCGCAGGCGCAGGCAGCGCCACCTCCGGCGCCGGAGGACCCGCCGCCGCGCTGCCCGCCGCGCTCACCGCGCGGCTCGACCACCTGATGGCCGCCCCCGGCCTCGGCCACGCCCCCACCGGCGCCGTGACCGATGTCACGTCGGGGCGGCTGCTGTACGGGCACGGCGCGACCGTCCCCGGCACGCCCGCCTCGGTCACCAAGCTCGCCACCGCCGTCGCCGCCCTGGCCGCCCTCGGCCCCGAGCACCGGCTGACCACCACGGTGGTGCGTACCGCGCCCGACCGCATCGTGCTGGTCGGCGGCGGCGACCCCACGCTGGAACTGACCGGCCTGGCCGCCGACACCGCCGCCGCGCTCAGGGGGGCCGGCACGACCTCGGTGGCGCTGGCGTACGACACCTCGTACTTCGCCGGGCCCGCCCAGCACCCCATAGGGCCGAACGAGAACCTCGCGCTGGTCACCGCGCTGATGGTCCGCGAGGGCCGGCTCGACGGCTCCTCCAGCGGGCCCGCGACCCGCGCGGACGACCCGGCGAAGGCGGCGGCCGCGCAGTTCGCGGCGCTGCTGCGGCGGCACGGCGTGACCGTGCGCGGCACCCCGGCGCCCGGCTCCGGCAGCGGTGGCGCGCGGCTCGCCGCGCACGGCTCCGCGCCGCTCGCCGACCTGGTCGAGCGGATGCTGACCAACAGCGACAACGACCTGGCCGAGGCGCTGGTCCGGCAGACCGCGCTGGCCACCGGCCGGCCCGCCACCTTCGCCGGGGGAGCGGCCGCGGTCCGCGCCGAACTCACCCGCTACGGCGTGCCGTTGGCGGGCGCGGTGTTCACCGACGGCAGCGGTCTCGCGCGCGCCGACCGGCTGTCGCCGCGCACGCTGGCCGCGCTGCTCGCGCTCGCCGCCTCGCCGGCCCACCCGCAACTGCGGGCGGTGCTGACCGGGCTGCCGGTCGCCGCGTTCACCGGGACGCTCACCTCGCGCTTCACCGGCGGCCCCGGCGCGGGCCTGGTGCACGCCAAGACCGGCACGCTCACCGGGGTCAACACCGTCGCGGGCACCGTGCTGACGCGCTCGGGCCGGCTGCTGGCGTTCTCCTTCATGGCCGACGACGCCTCCTCGCCCGCCGACGCCCAGTCCGCGCTGGACGCCCTGGCGACGGCCCTCGCCGAGTCCTGAGGCGGCACGCCCGGTCCGAGACGCGACAGGGCCCGGCCGGGCCGTCCCCATGTGGGGGGTGGGACGGTCGGCCGGGCCCCGCGCGGTGTGACTCGGCTCAGCCCTCCGAGGTCAGCGCCACCGCGGGCGCCTGCTCGGCGGAGCGTTTGCCGGGGCCGGACTGCGCCGGTGGGCCCGCGGTCGGCCGGGAGCGCCGCAGCAGGGCGTCCAGCGAGAACGCGCCCGCGCCGAGCACCGTGATGAGCAGGAACGCCCAGCAGAACATCGCGGCCGGCTCACCGTGGTTCTGGATCGGCAGCAGCGACTGCTTCTGGTGGACGTCGAAGTACGCGTACGCCATCGAGCCGGAGCAGATCAGCGCCGCCAGCCGGGTGCCCAGGCCCAGGAACACCGCGATGCCGCCGACCAGTTCGATGACCGAGGCGTACCAGCCGGGCCAGGTGAAGGCGGCCGGGCCGGGACCGCCGTCGGCCGCGCCGCCGAAGACGCCGAAGATCGTGGCGGCGCCGTGGCAGGTGAACAGGAAGGCGACGACGATCCGGAACAGGCCGATGACGACGGGACGGGCGCGGTCCGCGTCGATCCGGCGCGCGTCACCGATGGCGCCGCGCGCGTCAAATAACTGCCGCATGGTGTGTCAACTCCAAGAGAGGTCGGTCCCGCAAGCCGTGGGGACGGGGGTGGGGGGAACGTGCCGGGACGTGCAGGAGCTGACGGAAGGTATGCCTGAGGCCAACGGGTCGCGGCAAGGAGTCCTTTTCCGCCACCGTGTCCGGAACTTCGATGCTTCACGTCCCGGACACGCCATGGCAACGTTCGCTTCCGGCCCGCTCCCGGTCTGCTTTCGGTCTGCTTCCGGCCCGCCCGCGGTCTGCTCCCGGCCCGTCCGCCGCCCGCCGGGCGCCCGCGGGGCTCCCGGCCGGGACGCGAACCGCAGCGGTCGTACCCCCAAAGCGGGACCGGCAACGTACGGTGAAGACATGACGAGCATCGGTGCAAGCGAGATGGTCGACTGGAACCTCGCCGTGGCGACCGCCCAGCGGCTGACCCGGCCGGGACCCGAGGTCAGCCGGGACGAGGCGCGCGCCATCGTCGCCGAGCTGCGCGCGCACGCGCGCGAGTCCGAGGCGCACGTGCGTGCCTTCACCCGGATGTACGGCGACGCCGAGGCGCCCGAGGGCGGGCACGGCACCCCGGTGCTGATCGTGGACCGCCCCGGCTGGGTCAGGGCGAACGTCGCGGGCTTCCGCGAGGTGCTCAAGCCGCTGCTCGGCAAGATGCAGGAGCGCCGCCCCGGCGGCCCCGGCGGCGCGGTGCTCGGCACGGTGGGCGGCAAGGTCACCGGCGTCGAGGTCGGGATGCTGCTGAGCTTCCTGTCCTCGCGCGTGCTCGGCCAGTACGAGACCTTCGCGCCGCCGAGCCGCGAGCTGCCGGCCGGGCCGGTCAAGCCGGGCCCCGGCGAGTCACGGGCCGGACGGCTGCTGCTGGTCGCGCCGAACATCGTCCATGTGGAGCGCGAACTCGACGTGGACCCGCACGACTTCCGGCTGTGGGTGTGCCTGCACGAGGAGACCCACCGCACCCAGTTCTCCGCCGTGCCGTGGCTGCGCGACCACATCGAGGGCGAGATCCAGTCCTTCCTGGGCGAGACCGAGCTCGACGCCTCGACGGTGATCGAGCGCATCCGCGAGGCCGTGCAGTCCTTCGCCGGCGGCAGGGACGCCAAGGAGGCCAGGGACGCGAAGGACGCGAAGGACGCCGAGGAAGCGGCGGGCGCGCGCGAGTCCAAGGACGCCGCGGACGCCGAGGGCACGGAAGGCACGGAAGGCACGGAGCGCGCCGGGAAGCCCGCGGACGCCGACGGTCGCAGCCTGGTCGACCTGGTGCAGACCCCCACCCAGCGCGAGATCCTCGGCCGGCTCACCGCCGTGATGTCGCTCCTGGAGGGCCACGCCGACTACGTGATGGACGGCGTCGGCCCCCAGGTCGTGCCGTCCGTCGCGGAGATCCGCGAGAAGTTCTCCCAGCGCAGGGCCAGCGGCGCCGGCCGCCTCGACCTGGCGCTGCGCAAACTGCTCGGCCTGGACGCCAAGCTGCGCCAGTACCGCGACGGCGAGCGCTTCGTGCGGGCCGTGGTGGACCAGGTCGGCATGGACGGCTTCAACCGGGTGTGGACCTCGCCCAACACCCTCCCGACCAAGACGGAGATCGCCAAACCCGCGGAGTGGGTCGCGCGGGTGCACGGCAAGGGCGGGTCCTGACCCGCGCGCGCCCTCTTTCCGCCCTCCCGGGGACCCGGTTCACCCGTCCGAGGGACCGTTGCGGTGGGGTGACGCGTGCGATGCTCGGGTAATGCCCGGACTTCTGTCACCATCTGAACACCCTGCGTCACCTTCCACCGTTTGCACCGAACTCCTCTCCGAGCCCCCGCTCGGCCTCCTCAGGAGGGAACCGGACATGGGACCGCACCCCACGGTCGCGGCGATACGCCTGGCGGTCCGCCGCGTGCTGCACGACGTGCTGACCGCGACCACCGAACCCCACCCCCTGGTGCTCGCCGCGTGCAGCGGCGGCGCCGACTCGATGGCCCTGGGCGCCGCCCTCGCCTTCGAGGCCCCCCGGCTCGGCGTGCGCGCCGGAGCCGTCACCGTCGACCACGGCCTGCAGGCCGGCTCCGACGTCCGCGCCGAGGAGGTCGCCGCCCGGCTGCGCGCCCTCGGGCTCGACCCGGTCGACGCCGTCGGCGTGACCGTCGGCCGCCAGGGCGGCCCCGAGGCCGCCGCCCGCGAGGCCCGCTACGCCGCGCTGGACGCCACCGCGGAGCGCCGCGGCGCCGCCGCGGTCCTGCTCGGCCACACCCGCGACGACCAGGCCGAGACCGTGCTGCTCGCGCTCGCCCGCGGCTCCGGCACCCGCTCGCTGTCCGGGATGGCCGCCGTCTCCGGCATCGGCGGCCGCTACCGCCGCCCCTTCCTGCTGCTGGACCGCGACACCGTCCGCCAGGGCTGCCTGGCCCAGGGCATCACCGTGTGGGAGGACCCGCACAACCACGACCCCGCGTACACCCGCTCCCGGGTCCGCCACGAGGCGCTGCCGGTGCTGGAGAAGTCCCTCGGCAAGGGCGTCGTCGAGGCGCTGGCCAGGACCGCCCAGCTGTCCAGGGACGACGCCGACGCGCTCGACCAGTGGGCCGCCGACGCCGAGCGCGACGCCCTGGCCGACGACGGCAGCCTGGACGCGCTGCGGCTGTACGGCCTGCCCGCCGCGGTCCGCCGCCGGGTGCTGCGCCGCGCCGCGGTCGCCGCCGGATCGCCGCCGGGCTTCCTCTTCGCCCGCCACATCGAGGAGGTCGACCGGCTGGTCACCGGCTGGCGCGGGCAGAAAGCGCTCAACCTGCCGGGCGGCGTCAGCGTCCGCAGGTCGGATGGCAGACTGGTCTTCTCGCCGTCGTAGAGCCGCAGACCTAGGGACGTACCGCGCAGTGAACGAGAACGACATGGGCGCCGACCTCGAAAAGGTGCTCATCTCCAAGGCAGAGATCGACGCGAAGCTGGTACAGCTGGCCGCCGAGATCGACCGGGACTACGCGGGGAAGGACCTGCTGATCGTCGGCGTGCTCAAGGGCGCCGTCATGGTGATGGCCGACCTGGCCCGCGCCCTGTCGAGCAACGTGACGATGGACTGGATGGCGGTGTCCTCCTACGGCGCCGGCACCAAGTCCTCGGGCGTGGTGCGCATCCTGAAGGACCTGGACACCGACATCGCCGGCCGGCACGTGCTCATCGTCGAGGACATCATCGACTCCGGGCTGACCCTCTCCTGGCTCATCAGCAACCTCGGCTCGCGCGGCCCCGCCTCGCTGGAGGTGTGCACCCTGCTGCGCAAGCCCGAGGCCGCCAAGGTCAGGATCGATGTCAAATACACTGGATTCGACATCCCGAGCGAGTTCGTCGTCGGATACGGCCTGGACTACGCCGAGAAGTACCGCAATCTCCCGTTCGTCGGCACCCTCGCGCCGCACGTCTACGGCGGTTGACCCACCCCCTGCGGACCGGTACCGGACCGGCGGGGAACCAGGACCGGTTTTCCGCCGTTGGAGCAGGGGAAAGCGGGATTGTTAACGGTCTGCGGCAGCCTCGGGTGACAATGCTGAGGTACCGTCCGAAGGTCGGGTCAATACAGTCGGGTCAATACACCGGATGCACCGGTCGCCAACGGGCGGCCGTGCCTCACTGTGGCAGGAGGGACGGGGCGTGACCGCCCCGCATGGATGGACGTGAAGCGCTATTTCCGTGGGCCAGTGATGTGGATCGTGCTGGCTGTCCTCGCCGTGGTCGTGTTGATGCAGGTCGTCGGGTCCGGCGGCGGCTACAAGACGGTGGACACCGGCGCGGTACTGCACGCGATCGACACCAACCAGGCCAAATCAGCAGAGCTGACCACCGGGGACGACAACTCCATCAAGGTCCAGCTCAAAGACGGCGTGAAGATCGAGGGCAGCAGCAAGGTCCGCGCCAGCTACATCGGCGACCAGGGCGCCGACATCGCCGGTGACCTCCAGCGGATCGTCGACGGCAAGGTGCCCGGGGTTCAGCTCCAGGACAAGTACACGGTCACCCAGTCCAAGCAGAACGCCTTCGTCGGCATCCTGCTGTCGCTGCTGCCGTTCGTGCTGATCGTGGTGGTCTTCCTCTTCCTGATGAACCAGATGCAGGGCGGCGGCTCGCGCGTCATGCAGTTCGGGAAGTCCAAGGCCAAGCTGATCACCAAGGACACCCCCAAGACGACCTTCGCCGACGTCGCGGGCTGCGACGAGGCCGTGGAGGAGCTCCAGGAGATCAAGGAGTTCCTGCAGGAGCCGGCGAAGTTCCAGGCGGTCGGCGCCAAGATCCCCAAGGGCGTGCTGCTCTACGGCCGCCCCGGCACCGGCAAGACCCTGCTCGCCAGGGCCGTGGCCGGCGAGGCGGGCGTGCCGTTCTACTCGATCTCCGGCTCGGACTTCGTCGAGATGTTCGTCGGCGTCGGCGCCTCCCGGGTGCGCGACCTGTTCGAGCAGGCCAAGGCGAACGCCCCGGCGATCGTCTTCGTCGACGAGATCGACGCCGTCGGCCGGCACCGCGGCGCGGGCCTCGGCGGCGGCCACGACGAGCGCGAGCAGACCCTCAACCAGCTGCTCGTCGAGATGGACGGCTTCGACGTCAAGGGCGGCGTCATCCTGATCGCCGCCACCAACCGCCCGGACATCCTCGACCCGGCGCTGCTGCGCCCGGGCCGGTTCGACCGGCAGATCGCGGTGGACCCGCCGGACCTGCAGGGCCGGGTGGAGATCCTCACCGTGCACCAGAAGGGCAAGCCGATCGCGCCGGACGTCGACCTCAAGGCCGTCGCCCGCCGCACCCCCGGCTTCACCGGCGCCGACCTGAGCAACGTGCTCAACGAGGCGGCGCTGCTGACCGCCCGCAGCGACAAGAAGCTCATCGACAACAGCACGCTGGACGAGGCCATCGACCGCGTGGTGGCCGGCCCGCAGAAGCGCACCCGGATCATGTCGGACAAGGAGAAGAAGATCACCGCGTACCACGAGGGCGGACACGCCCTGGTCGCGGCGGCCTCTCCCAGCTCCGACCCGGTCCACAAGGTGACGATCCTGTCCCGCGGCCGGGCGCTGGGCTACACCATGGTGCTGCCCGACGAGGACAAGTACTCCACGACGCGCAACGAGATGCTCGACCAGCTCGCGTACATGATGGGCGGCCGGGCCGCGGAGGAACTGGTCTTCCACGACCCGACCACCGGCGCCTCGAACGACATCGAGAAGGCCACCGCCACCGCCCGCGCCATGGTCACGCAGTACGGCATGACCGAGCGGCTCGGCGCGATCAAGTTCGGCTCGGACAACTCCGAGCCGTTCCTCGGCCGTGAGATGGGTCACCAGCGCGACTACTCCGAGGAGGTCGCCGGGCTGGTCGACGAGGAGGTCAAGAAGCTCATCGAGACGGCGCACAACGAGGCCTGGGAGATCCTGGTCGAGAACCGCGACGTCCTGGACAACCTCGTGATGGCGCTGCTGGAGAAGGAGACGCTGAACAAGGAGGAGATCGCCGAGATCTTCGCCCCGATCATCAAGCGTCCGGCCCGCCCCGCGTGGACCGGCTCCGCGCGGCGCACCCCCTCCACCCGCCCGCCGGTGCTCTCCCCGAAGGAGAAGGAGCTGGCGCTGACCAACGGCACCCAGCAGGCCAACGGCAGCGGGCCCTCGGCCGTCTCCACCGCCAAGCCGCCGGTGGAGCTGCCCGAGGAGGGCACAGCCGACAGCTGAGCCCATCGGAATGCAGTCAGCGGCCCCGGGGTTTACGACCTCGGGGCCGCTGCTTTTCGGCCATGGCCCGTCCGTGGCAGGCTCACGGCGTTCCATGGCGCTGACCGCGGCCATGGCAGTACACGAAACGAGGCACTCATGACCGATCCCGTGACGCTCGACGGGGAGATCACTCCCGGCGAGTTCGACGAGAAGCGGGCCGAGGCCGCGATCCGCGAGCTGCTGATCGCGGTGGGCGAGGACCCCGACCGCGAGGGGCTGCGGGAGACCCCGGCGCGGGTGGCCCGCGCCTACCGGGAGATATTCGCCGGGCTCTGGCAGCAGCCGGAGGACGTCCTGACCACCACCTTCGACCTCGGGCACGACGAGATGGTGCTGGTGAAGGACATCGAGGTGATGTCCTCCTGCGAGCACCACCTGGTGCCGTTCGTCGGCGTGGCGCACGTCGGCTACATCCCGTCCACCAGCGGCAAGATCACGGGCCTGTCCAAGCTGGCCCGCCTGGTCGACGTGTACGCCCGCAGGCCGCAGGTGCAGGAACGTCTCACCACGCAGGTCGCCGACGCGCTGATGCGCATCCTGGAGCCGCGCGGGGTCATCGTGGTCGTCGAGTGCGAGCACATGTGCATGACGATGCGCGGGGTGCGCAAGCCCGGCGCGAAGACCCTCACCTCCGCGGTGCGCGGGCAGCTGCGCGACCCCGCGACCCGCTCCGAGGCGATGAGCCTGATCATCGGCCACTGAGCCGCCCGGCCGCCCGCGTCACCGGTTGCGTGCCGCCCGGCAGCGCCGGCGGCGGGGTGTGGGTCCCGGTGCCGTGCGGCGGCGCGTGGTGGGTGCCGGGACGGCCGTGGCGGGTGGCGCCGTGGCCGGCCGGCACCGTCACCGGGCGGGCGTCCGGCACCAGCCGCGAGGACAGCCAGCTCAGCGCCGGCGGGATCTCCCGCGACCAGGTGGTGAAGTTGTGGCCGCCGCTGGCCAGGATGATCGAGGAGATCCGGGTCGGCCCCTTGACCAGGCCGATGAAGCGCATCGTGGCCTTGTAGTTCTTCTCGCCGTGCCGGCTGGTGGTCACCAGCAGGTTCACCGGCGGCTGCGGCAGGTGCTGCAGCCGCCAGGCCAGGTCGTTCTCCCGGCGCACCGCCTTGCTGCCGCCGAACAGGTCGCCGGTCGTCGGGTCCTTCGGCGCCGCGTAGTCCGGCGACAGGCCGACGCCCGCGGAGAAGTCCTGCGGGTCCTCCAGGGTGAGCTTGAGCGCGCAGTAGCCGCCGGTGGAGTCGCCGATCACGCCCCAGCTGCCGCCGCCCCGGCCGATCCGGTAGTGCGCCAGCATCGCCGCCCGCAGGTCCTTCGCGAAGAACGTCTCGGTCTGCGGCCCGCCGGGCACGTTCATGCACTCGGTGTCGCGCGGCGGCGCCACCGTCGGCCGCATCATCACCAGGATCATCGGCTGCGCCTGACCCCTGCGGACCTGCTGCGCGGCGATCGTCGGGTACTTCAGGTGCTTGTACAGCGACTCGGCGATGCCCGGGTAGCCGGTCAGCACCAGGGTGGCGGGGAAGACCCGCTGCGGCTCACGGAAGTACTCGGGCGGCAGATAGACGTACGCCGTGCTGCTGATGCCCGACTTCGGCCCGCTGACCTGGACCTTCTGGATCTGGCCGCCGAGCCGCGGCACCCCGCCGCCGGGCGTGTTCACCGCCAGCGTCCTCGTCACCCGCAGCTGCTCGGCCGCCCCGCCGTTGCTGTGGTCCACCACGACGCCCGGCGCCGTCTCCTGCCCGAACAGGTCCGCCCAGGAGCCGTAGAACCCGAAGTTGTAGTTGGCGATCAGGCCCAGCGCGGCGATCAGGGACAGCTGGGTGGCCACGAGTATCCCCACTCTGCCGAGCACCGGGGCCACGCCTCTGCGTGACAGCCGTGGCCACAGCCACACCGTCAGCCCGAAGAGCACCACCGCCACCACAGCGGCGAGGAGGAGGACCTTCTTACTCGTGAGACCCATGTCGGCAGGTGTACTTTCCGTGTCGGCCAAGTGCGCCCGCCGGGACGGAACCCGAGACCCCCGCTTCCCGTCCTAGAGGGCGCATATTATTCGTGACTGGAGCAGATTGCGGGCCATGTCCCGTGATTCCCGGTGTTATTGGGGTTTGGTGACCCATGTCTGTACAGGTAGAGGGCGAAAGCCCGGTCCGGGTTCCGCGGGAGGCACGACGTGTCGGCTGACCGCAGTTGCGACCGTGAGGCCGACCGCGCCGAGCCCATGTGGCGGCGCGGGCCGCTGCGCCCCTCGGCCGTCCCCCGGATCATGGGCACCGCCGCCGCCGTCATCGGACTGCTCGACGTGGTCTCCGCGGTCTTCCCCGCGTTCCGCAACGGGCGGATGCACCACCTCGCCGCGCTCTTCCCCGGCACCGTCAGCACGCTGGCCGCGGCCACCTCGGTGGTCACCGGCATCCTGCTGCTGATGCTGGCGCACGCGCTCAAGCGCGGTAAGCGGCGCGCCTGGTGGGCCGCGGTGCTGCTGCTGCCGGTCGGCGCGGCCACCCAGCTGATCTACCGCCACTCGGTCTTCGGCGCCGTCGTCTCCCTGGTGCTGCTCGGGCTGCTGGTACGCTACCGCGGCCAGTTCACCGCGCTGTCCGACCCGCGCACCCGCTGGCGGGCGGCCGTCAACTTCGTCGGCCTGAGCCTGTTCGCCTTCGCTCTCGGCCTGGTCATCACCAGCGCCCACCCGGCCTCCGAGCGCGGCGCGCCCGGCTTCCTCGACCGCTGCCAGCACGTGCTCTACGGCCTGTTCGGCTTCGAGGGCCCGGTGTCGTACACCAGCGACCGGGTCAGCGACCTGGTCGCCTACTCCCTCGGCGGCCTCGGCCTGCTCATCGCCTGCTCCACCCTCTACCTGCTGCTGCGCCCGGCCCGCCCGGTCGCCGAGCTGGGCGAGGAGGACGAGGCCCGGCTGCGCGCCCTGCTGGCCCGGCACGGCGCCCGCGACTCGCTCGGCCACTTCGCGCTGCGCCGCGACAAGTCGGTGGTCTTCTCGCCCAGCGGCAAGGCCGCGATCTGCTACCGCGTGGTGTCCGGCGTGATGCTGGCCGGCGGCGACCCGATCGGCGACGTCGAGGCGTGGCCGGGCGCCATCGAGCGCTACATGGAGCTGGCCCGCGCGCACGCCTGGCTGCCCGCGGTGGTCGGCTGCAGCGAGACCGGCGGCGAGGTGTGGACCCGCGAGACCGGCCTGGACGCGCTGGAGCTGGGTGACGAGGCGATCGTGCGCACCGCCGACTTCACCCTCACCGGCCGCGCGATGCGCAACGTCCGGCAGATGGTCAAGCGCATCGAGCGGGCCGGCTACGTGTGCCGGGTGCGCCGGGTGCGCGAGCTGACCGAGGACGAGCGCCAGCAGGTGCGGCTGGCCGCCGACGCCTGGCGCGGCACCGACACCGAGCGCGGCTTCTCCATGGCGCTCGGCCGGTTCGGCGAGGAGGCCGACGGCGACTGCGTGGTGGTCACCGCCCACAAGGAGCGCGAGCCCGGCGCGCCGCACCCCGAACTCGGCGACCTGCGCGCGGTGCTGCACTTCGTGCCGTGGGGCCCTGACGGCATGTCGCTGGAGCTGATGCGCCGCGACCGCTCCGCCGACCCGGGCCTGAACGAGCTGCTGATCGTCGCCGCCCTCCAGGAGGCCCCGGCGCTCGGGGTGACCAGGGTGTCGCTGAACTTCGCGATGTTCCGCTCCGCGCTGGCCCGCGGCGAGCGGATCGGCGCGGGCCCGGTGCTGCGCGGCTGGCGCGGACTGCTGGTGTTCCTCTCCCGCTGGTTCCAGATCGAGTCGCTGTACAAGTTCAACGCCAAGTTCCAGCCCGAGTGGGTGCCGCGGTTCCTGGTCTTCCGCAACTCCCGCGACCTGCCGCGGATCGGCTTCGCGATCATGCAGGCCGAGGGGTTCGTGACGCTGGCGCTGCCGCTGCCCGCCGCGGTCCAGCGGTTCCTGCCCGGCCGTGCCAAGCGCCCGCCGCACCGCCAGCAGAGCGGGTACGCCGCCGCGCCCGAGCCCTACGAGGAGCCGGCCGCGGGCAAGCGCACCCCGGTGGGCCGCAGCGTGGCCTGACCGGCCGGGCGGCGTGACACGGCTGCCGGGGCCTCGCCCCCTCCGGGCCGCCCGGCCGGGCGGCCCGGGGAGACGACGGGCGCCGGGCGCGGCCCCGTACGCTGGGCGCATGAGTACGTCACAGGGTCGAAGCGCCCCGCCCGGCCGGTCCGGGCCCCTCGGGCTGCCGGAGTGGGGCCGCTGCGCGGTCATGGGCGTGGTGAACGTCACGCCCGACTCGTTCTCCGACGGCGGGCAGTGGTTCGACCCGGAGCTGGCGGTCAAGCACGGCCTGGACCTGGTGGCGCAGGGCGCCGACCTGGTCGACGTGGGCGGCGAGTCCACCCGGCCGGGGGGGGGGGGGGGGGGGGGGGGGGGGGGGGGGGGGGGGGGGGGGGGGGGGGGGGGGGGG
>JAJSZB010000699.1:0-1519 GCA_050613715.1 Streptomyces sp. IBSBF 3018 | reverse complement strand
GGGGGCGGGTGGGTCAGGGGGGCCAGGGGGTGCGGTGTTCGGCGAGGTGGGCCAGGACGGCGTGGTTGGCTTCCCAGCCGTCGGGGAATTTGACGGTGACGCCGAGCTGGACGGGCTCGGAGGACGGGTGTTCGTCGAGGAGGCGGGCGACGCCGGCCCGGCAGACGACGATGCAGGCGTGCCGGTGGCGTGAAGTGAGCACGCACAGGCGGCCGGTCTCCAGGTGGAAGGCGGTCGCGTCCGGCCGCCCGGACAGCGGGTGGAGGACGACCGTGACGTCGAACTCCCGGCCCTGGAGCCGGTTCGCCGTGTCCACCGCGACGCCGCCCACGCCCGTGCCGACGCCGAGCGCGGCCAGCGCGGCCCGCACCGCCGCGGCCTGGTCGCGGTGCGCGGTGCCCACCGCGATGCGCTCGGCGGTCAGCGGCGCCGGCTCCGGATCCGGCGCGGAGTACGTCACGCCGCCGCGGTCCAGCAGCCGCCGCACCACCAGCGCCACCGCGCGCACCGCCTCGGGGTCGGTGCGCGGAGTGTGCCGCGCGGGCAGCTCCAGCAGGCCCCAGCCGCTCTCCGCGGCCTCGTCCAGCACCCGGTCCGGACCGTCGCCGTCGCCCTTGACGCCGAACGCCAGCCGCCGGTCCCCGTACCCGGTGCCGCTGCGGAAGGGCGTGTACGGGTAGAAGGCCCGCGACACCAGCGGCGCAGCGGTGGCCGGCAGCCGCCACGACACCGGCAGCCGGTGCTGCGGCAGCCCGGGGTTGTGCGCGAGCAGCGTCACCACCGCGCTCGCCGACGGGTCGTAGCTCAGCCCCGCCCACTGCTCGGCGCCCACCACGCTGAACGGGTCGAGCTGGCCCGGGTCCCCGACGAACAGCGCGCGCTCGAACAGCCCGGCCACGCGCAGCAGCGCGTCGGACCGCATCTGGTACGCCTCGTCGACGATCGCGTGCCGCCACGGCTCGACGTCCTTGACGTACGCCCATTTCGCCGCGGTCGCGATCACCACCGCGCGGTCCCTGAGGTCCGCGACGGACGTCGACTTCGCGAGCATCGGGTGCCGGTCGAGCGCGGCGTCCGGCGGCGAGTCGGTGCCGTGCAGGCGGCCGAGCGGCAGCTCGGGGTCGGCGGTGGCCAGCCGGTCGGCGAGGTCGTCCACCTGGGCGTTGGTCTGCGCGACAACCATCAACTGCTCGCCGGCCGCGGCGAGTTCGCGCGCGGCGCGGACCACGAGGGTGGATTTGCCGGCGCCCGGCGGCGAGTCCACGACGACGCCGCGGGCGGTGCCGTGCAGGGTGCTGTGCAGGATCGCGGCGGTTGCCTCGGCGGCGGCCTTGCCCGGGTCGAACGCGGGTGCCTCGGCGGCGGCCTTGCCGGGGGTCGCGCCGGGCGTCGCGCCGGGGCCCGCGGGCGGTGCGGCGCTCGGGGGCGTACGCACGGGGTGCGTCACAGGAAGTCCTCCGCGGTGACGGGGTCGGGGGCGGTGTCCGGGGCGCCGGCTCCCGCTGTCGCGGCCGGGTGC
>JAJSZB010000698.1:0-1532 GCA_050613715.1 Streptomyces sp. IBSBF 3018 | reverse complement strand
ACCATGCGACAGAGGGGATCGGCGCGTGTCATGCCCGCATCGTCCCAGACCCCCTCCGCCCCCGGCCAACCCATTTTCCCAGGCCCGGAAGCCCCGCCACCAAGTGTCATTCACCCGAACGGGTGGCGGTGATGTCGTTTCCCGGCGCTAGTCTGAGCACTGCGGACAGAATCCCGCCCATGGGAGGAACCATGACTGCCGAACCGCTGCCGGACTGGGTGTTCCCGCCCGAGGGCGGTTTCACCGCGGACGACCTGGACCGCATCCCCGATCTCCCGCCGCACACAGAGCTGATCGACGGGAGCCTCGTCTTCGTGAGTCCGCAGAAGAGTTTTCACACGCTGGCGATGTATCTGCTGGAGAGCGGGCTGCGCTCGCATGTGCCGCCGACGCTCAGGGTGCGGCGTGAGATGACCGTGGTGGTGGACAAGAGCAGCCGGCCGGAGCCCGACCTCGTGGTGATCCAACGGGACGCCGTGCCCGCAGGAGGCCACGACGAGACCCGCTACCGGGCCGAGGACGTGGTGCTCGCCGTCGAGGTGGTGTCTCCCGAGTCCGCCGCCCGCGACCGCAAGCGCAAGCCGCTGCTCTACGCCCAGGCCGAGATCCCGCACTTCTGGCTCGTGGAGCGCACGAACAACGGCCGCCCCGCCGTCCACACCTACGAGCTGGACCGGGTGGGCCTGAAGTACGAGCTGACCGGCATCCACCACGACCGCCTCAAGCTCTCCGCCCCGTTCACCGTCGACATCGACCTCACCGAGATCGACGACATGTAGACAAATGGGGCGTGTTGCCCTGCGGGGGCGCAGCTCCCCGGGGCGACGCCTTGCTCAGAGCCGCGCGGCCTTCAGCGCCATGTGCAGGAGGAGGCGGGACTCGCCGTCGGAGAGGTCGAGGCCGGTGAGCTGTTCGATGCGGGACAGGCGGTAGTAGAGGGTCTGGCGGTGCACTGCAAGGGCCGCGGCGGTGCGGGCGGCCTGGCCGGCGAGGTCGAGGTAGAGCTCGGCGGTGCGGGCGAGTTCGCGGTGGGCCGGGTCGAGCAGGGGCGCCACCGCGGGGTCGGGGGAGGCGTTCTCGGGCAGTGCGGTGAGCAGCCGGTACGGACCCAGGTCCGCCCAGCGCGCCACCGGTCCGAGGTCCGGCTGCGCCTCGGCCGCGCGCGCGGCGGCCACGGCTTCACGCCACGCCTCCGGCAGCGCGCCGATCCCCTCCCGTCCGCCGCTCACCCCGGCGACGGCGGTCGGGACGGCGGTCGCGCCAGCGTGTGCGCGGTACGGCGCCGCGCCCGGTTCCGCGCTCTGGGCGTCCCCGGCCGCGCGGCGGCCCGTCCCGGCGTCGCCCGGGGCGGCCGCGGGCGCCAGCGCCTCCAGCAGCCGTGTCGCCGCGGTCCTGGCGGGCGCCAGCAGATGCGGGGAACGCAGACGTACCAGCAGCGCGACGGGCTCCGCGCGGGGCGGCCGGTGCGGGTGGACCGCCGGCACCCGGGTCAGCGCCGCCGCCCCCGGCACCGCCCGCAGCCCCGGCAACTC
>JAJSZB010000697.1:0-1538 GCA_050613715.1 Streptomyces sp. IBSBF 3018 | reverse complement strand
GGCTCGCGGACGGGTTCGCGCCCGGCTTCGGGGCAGGGCCCGCGGGCGGGGTCGTGCCGGTGCGGCGGGCCGCGCGGACGCAGGCCCACAGCAGGACCTCCGCGGTCGGCAGCCACGGGTGCCGGACGTCCGGCGCGACCAGCCAGCGCGAGGCGCCGCCGCTGTCGGCCCGGCCGCCGGGCCCGTCACCCGGCAGCGGTCCGTACAGCGGCGGGACGGTCACCGCGTCCCCCGTGCCGTGGCACAGCAGCGGCGGGATCGCGGTCGACCACTCCTCCCACCGCAGCAGCGCCGGCAGCCGGCGGGCCGCGCCGGGCACGGCGAACAGCAGCAGTCGGTCCCGGTGCATCGCCACCGGACCGCTGCCCGGGCCCTGCGCCCATAACTGCTCCAGGACCCGGCGGCCGAACAGCGCGGGCACGTTCACCACGTCGAACGCGGTGCCGCACGGCAGCACGCTCGGCGCGCCGGGCCGGGCCGACCACAGGGCCTCCACGCTGCGCGGGAACGCGCTGGCGGAGGCGAGCCAGGCGGCCCCCTCGGAGGTGACGGACGCGGTGTGCTGCCGGCGCAGCGCCTCGGTCACGATGTCCGCGCCGTCCGCGAAGCCCGTGCTCCCCGCGAGGCCCGCGCTCCCCGCGAGGCCCGCGCCGTCCCCGAAGCCGGGGGTGTCCGCGATGCTGACGGCGACGATGTCCACGATGTCCATGGCGTGCCATTCATCCATGGGTCCTACATGTACCTGGTGACGTGGTTGCCCCGGGGGAATCGGCGGAACCTGAGACGCGGGGGTCGTCGGGGGAGTACCGTGGCGCGCGGTGATCGTGTGGTGACGCTGGGGTGATGCCGGAGTGAAGGCCGGGTGTCGCCGCGGCGAGGTGTGACGACGGGGCGTCGCGGCGGCCGGGCTGGCGGGCCGGCCGGCGGGGCGGCTGGTGCGGGCGGCCGGGCGGGAGACGCCGCCGGTCGGGTTCCGCGGCCTGTCGGGTTGCCGCCGGGGGGCTCGGGTTCCGCGGCCGATCAGGCGGTCGCCGGGGGGTCGCCGGGGGATCGGGCTCCGCGGCCTAGCGGGCTGCCGCCGGGGGTCGGGCTCCGCCGCCCGATCGGGCCGCCGCGGCCGGTCAGGGGGCGATGCCGTCGCCCTTGATCAGGCTCTCGCCGTATTCGACCATCCGGCGCGCGTAGTCCTCGGTCCAGCCGGCCTGCTCGGCCAGTCCCTCGAACGTCAGCCGGTCGAACCTGCGCGGGTCGGCGAGCTGGGCGGCGGCGATCGCCTGGAACTCGGTGGCGCGGTCGGCGGCGGCGCGGAAGGCGAGCGCCAGCTCGGTCGCGCGGTCGAGCAGTTCGCTCGGGTCGTCCATCGACTCCAGGTCGAAGAAGCGGTCGCCGCCCGTGTCGGCGGGGGCGCCCGGCTCGAACGTCAGCGGCACCGGCCGCCGCGGCCTCGACCGCCCCGCGTCGTCCTCGCGACCCCGTTCCGCCCCGGCCTCCGCCATCCGTCCACCCTCCGCTCCGCGTGATGCCCAACCCTCCCATTC
>JAJSZB010000696.1:0-1543 GCA_050613715.1 Streptomyces sp. IBSBF 3018 | reverse complement strand
CCCCACCCCCTCACCACATGACAAGGGGCCCCACCCCATGGCAGCACATCGCGCACGCCGGTACTCGCTCGGCGGACTCGTCCTGCTGGCCGCCGCGGCGCTCGTCAGCGCCGTCCTGGTGTCCACCACCGGCCCCGCCTCCGGCCGGGCGCACGCGGCCGGGGCGGTGACCTGGTCGGACGAGTTCGACGGCGCCGCCGGCAGCGCGCCCGACCCGGCCAAGTGGACCCACGAGACCGGCGGCAGCGGCAACGGCAACCACGAGCTGGAGTACTACACCGACTCGACGTCCAACGCCTCGCTGGACGGCCAGGGCCACCTGGTGATCACCGCACGCAAGAACACCGACGCCGGCCTCAGCTGCTGGAACGGCCCCTGCCAGTACACCTCCGCGCGGCTGAACACCGCGAGCACCTTCACCCAGCCCTACGGGCACTTCGAGGCGCGCATCAAGATCCCGCGCGGCCAGGGCATGTGGCCGGCGTTCTGGATGATGGGCAACGACATCGGCAGCGTCGGCTGGCCCGACAACGGCGAGCTGGACGTCATGGAGAACATCGGCAAGGAGCCCGGCACCGTGCACGGCACGATCCACGGCCCCGGCTACTCCGGCGCGAACGGCCTCGGCGCGCCGTACACGCTGCCCGGCGGCAAGGCGTTCGCCGACGACTTCCACACCTTCGCGGTCGACTGGACCCCCGGCGCGATCACCTGGTCGGTGGACGGCACCGCGTACGAGACCCGTACGCCGGCCGACGCGGGCGGCAACAAGTGGGTGTTCGACCACCCGTTCTTCATGATCCTCAACCTCGCGGTCGGCGGCGACTGGCCGGGCGGCCCCGACGGCGCGACCGCCTTCCCGCAGAGCATGGTCGTGGACTACGTCCGCGTCTCGGCGTCCGACGGCGGCTCCTCGACGACCGGCGGGTCCACCGGCGGGTCCACGACCTCGGGCGGCTCCACGTCCGGCGGGTCCGCCGGCGGCTCGACAGCGGGCGGCTCCACCGGCGGCTCCGGCACCGGGCACACCGGCCCGATCACCGGCATCGGCGGCATGTGCGTCGACGTCGCGGGCGCCTCCACCGCCGACCGCACCCCGATCCAGCTGCACAACTGCACCGGCAACCCCGCGCAGCAGTGGACCATCGGCGCCGACGGCACGGTCCGCGCGCTCGGCAAGTGCCTGGACGTGAACGGCGCCTCCACCGCGGACGGCGCGGTCGTGCAGCTCTACACCTGCAACGGCACCAAGGCGCAGCAGTGGACGTACACCGCCGCGCACGACCTGACCAACACCGGCGCCGACAAGTGCCTCGACGCGAAGGACAACTCCTCGGCGGACGGCACCCGGCTGCAGACCTGGACCTGCACCGGCGGCGCCAACCAGAAGTGGACGGCCGCCTGACGGCCCTCCGCACCGGGTCGCGGGCGGAGCGGTACCCCCCAGCCGCCCGTCCGCGGCCCGGACCCCACGCCGGGGGGGGGGGCCCCCCCAACCCCCCCCCCCCCCCCCCCCGCAAAATGGTAACCCCCATACACCCCC
>JAJSZB010000695.1:0-2096 GCA_050613715.1 Streptomyces sp. IBSBF 3018 | reverse complement strand
CCCCCCCCCCCCCCCCCCCCCCCCCCCCCCCCCCCCCCCCCCCCCCCCGGCCCCCCCCCCCCCCCCCCCCCCCCGCCCCCCCCCCCGCGGGGGGCCCCTCTGCCGTATCCACAACCCCCTGGGAGAACACCATGGCGAACAGCAACAACTCCTCCGAGATCCGCATCGCCGGCACCGGCCGCGTCCTGGTCGGCGCCATCGGCGCCACCGCGCCGAGCACCTTCAGCGCCGACGGGAGCGCCGACTGGACCGGCTGGACCGACCTCGGCTTCACCTCGTCCGACGGTGTGACCTTCAGCAAGAAGGACAAGCTCGACCCGGTCGACACCTGGCAGGCGGTCAGCCCGGTGCGCTTCGTCTATTCCGACCGGGACCTGACGCTGAAGTTCTCGCTGCTCCAGTTCAACGCCGACACGCTGCCGCTGTTCATGGGCGGCGGCAAGGTCGCCGCGGTCACCGGCGCGACCGGCGACGTCTACCGCTACGACCTGGCCGACGGCCCCGGCGCGGACGAGCGCGCGCTCGGCCTGGAGTTCACCGACGGCGGCGCGGTCACGTACCGCTTCGTCATCCCGCGCGGCCAGGTCACCGCGAGCGACGACATCAAGCTGGCCCGCAAGGCCGCCGCGCAGCTCGGCGTCACCTTCACCGCGCTGAACAACGGGACCGACCCGCTGGCCACCTTCTACATGAAGGACGCGGCCTACGCCGCCCCGGCCGCCTGACCGACCGTACGGCGCGGGGCGGCGGCACCCCCGCCGCCCCGCGTCCGCCCGCACCACCGCAACACCGCACCACCGCAACACCGCACCACCGCAACACCGTGCCGCCGTACGGCACTTCGCGCCGCCCGCGGCCCCCGCGCCAACCGCGCCACCGCGTCACCGCCCCACCCGCGATCCGTCATTCCCGAGAGGAAGCCATGTCCTTCAACGTCAACGCCGCCCGCGCCCAGCGCCAGGAGGCGCTCGGCCGCACCTGGTCCTTCGAACTGGACGACGAGTCCTTCGAGTTGCCCACCGAGCTGCCGCGCACCGTCGCCCGGCAGTTGCGCGCGCTCGACGACAACGACGTGGACGGGCTGCTCAGGCTCCTCCTCGGCGACGAGCAGTACCCGCGCTTCGAGCAGCACGAGCTGACCATGCAGGACGTCGCCGCCGTCCTGGAGGCCTACGGCAAGGAGACCGGGCTCGGCCTGGGGGAAGGCTGAGCCTCGACGAGTTCGCCGAAGAACACGCCGAGGCCCTGGAAGCGGACCTGCTCAGGTTCTACGGGGTGGACCTGCTCGACCGGCACCGCGGCCGGCTCTCCAGCCGGCGCCTCGCGGTGCTGGTCCGGCACCTGCCGCGGGACAGCGCGGTCCACCGCGAGCTGTACGGGGAGGCCGCCGACTGGGCGGTGACCGACCACCTGCTGGCGGCCGCGGTGGACCATCTCGCCGCCGCCAACTGGATGTTCGCCCGCGTCAACAGCGACGAGGACGCCGACGCGACCGAACCGCCGGCCCCGCTCCCCCGGCCGGACGGCACGCGCCGCGATCCGGAGGCCGACCGCGACCGGGCCNAGGACGCCGACGCGACCGAACCGCCGGCCCCGCTCCCCCGGCCGGACGGCACGCGCCGCGATCCGGAGGCCGACCGCGACCGGGCCCGGGACCCCGATCCCGCTCCCGATCCGCACCCGCAACGCCCCTCCGCCGCCGAGCTGTTGAGCTTCTTCGGCTGAGCAGGCGGCGACCGAGGGCCGGGACCGGGTGCGACGCCGGGGCAGGGGCCGGGCCAGGACCGGGTGCCTTCCGAGCGCCCCGGACCTCACTACTCCCCCGGCTCGTCCGGGGCCGACGCGGGCGACGGGCCCGGCTGCTGCTGGCCCCGGGCCTGGGCCGGGCCGTCCGCGGCGTCCGCCGCGCGGCGCGGCCGGTGCGGCTCCTTCGCCGGCAGCCGGGGGATCGTCGGCGACTTCGAGCGGCGGTTCTTCGGCGACAGGAACGGCCGCGGCACCGGCGTCCCGCCCCGGGGCCGCCCCCGCGGGGACCCGGAACCGCCGCCCGACACCCCACCTGGCGTCCCACCCGACGCAGCGCCGGACACCCCGCC
>JAJSZB010000694.1:0-1585 GCA_050613715.1 Streptomyces sp. IBSBF 3018 | reverse complement strand
GCCGGGGCCAGCGGCGCGGGGGCGGCCGGGCGGGTCGGCGCGGCGCCTTCGCGCAGCGGCCGGGTCAGTCGGCGAGCTGCTTCCTGACCTCGGCGGCGACGCGGCCGCCCTCCGCGCGGTCGGCGACCTTGGGGCCGACGGTCTTCATGACCAGGCCCATCGCCTTGGGCCCCTGCGCGCCGCTCTCGGCGATGGCGGCCCGTACGATCTCGGCCAGCTCCTCGTCGCTCAGCTGCTGCGGCAGGTACGCGGCGAGCACGACGCCCTCGGCCTTCTCGCGCTCCGCGGACTCGGGCCGCCCGCCCTGCGCGAAGGCCTCCGCGGCCTCACGCCGCTTCTTCGCCTCGCGGGCGATCACCTTCAGCACCTCGTCGTCGGAGAGCGTACGGGCGGTGGTACCCGCGACCTCCTCCTTCGTGATGGCGGAAAGGGTCAGCCGGAGCGTGGCGGAGACCAGCTCGTCGCGGCTCTTGATGGCCGCGGTGAGGTCGTCCTGCAGTCGCTGTTTGAGCGTCGTGGTCATGCTGCGATTTTCGCACCGCGCGGGGGCGGCCGCTGGCATTAACCGGCGGGGCCGGGAGACGGAGCGGACCCGCGCTGTCCGGCCGGTTGTCCACAGGCGCCGCGCCCGGGGCCCGGGGAGCGCGCGGACTCTGACACGATGTCCGTATGCGCGCGCGATACGGAATCCCCCTTGGCGTAACGGCGGTCGGCGCGGCCTGCGTGGCGTACGCGGCCGGTTTCGAGGCCCGGTCCTTCCGGCTGCGCCGCGTCCAGGTCCCCGTGCTGCCACCCGGGATGCGCCCGATCCGCATCCTCCAGCTCTCGGACATCCACATGGTCTCGGGGCAGACGAAGAAGCGGCGCTGGCTGCAGTCGCTGGCCGGGCTGCGCCCTGACCTGGTGGTGAACACCGGGGACAACCTGTCCGACCCCACCGCCGTACCCGAAGTGCTGGACGCCCTGGGCCCGTTGATGCAGTTCCCGGGCACGTACGTCTTCGGGTCGAACGACTACTACGGCCCCAAGTTCCGCAACCCCGGGCGGTATCTGGTGGAGAAGGCCCGCGGCCAGCACGGGCTGAACGGCAAGAGCCACAGCGCGCACGGCGTGATCAGGAACCCGTGGGGGGACCTGCGGGACGCCTTCGACGCGGCCGGGTGGGTGGGGCTGAGCAACTCCCGCGGCCGGATCAAGCTGGACCACGGGCCGGTGCTGGGACTGACCGGGCTGGACGACCCGCACATCAAGCGCGACCGCTACGCCAAGGTGGCCGGCGGCCCCGACCCCGACGCGGACTTCACCCTGGCCCTGGTCCACGCCCCCTACCTGCGCGTCCTGGACGCGTTCACGGCGGACCGCTACCCGCTGATCCTGGCCGGCCACACCCACGGCGGCCAGATCTGCATCCCCTTCTACGGCGCGCTGGTCACCAACTGCGACCTGGACACCGACCGGGTGAAGGGCCTGTCCACCCACACGGCCACCGGCTTCACCTCCCACCTCCACGTCTCCGCGGGCTGCGGCGCCAACCGCTTCACCCCGGTCCGCTTCGCCTGCCCCCCCGAGGCCACCCTCCTCACCC
>JAJSZB010000693.1:0-1590 GCA_050613715.1 Streptomyces sp. IBSBF 3018 | reverse complement strand
GGGCCGGGACCGGGGCCGGGGGTCAGCGCAGGCTGTCGAAGGCTCCCGGGTGGGTGTGGTCGCGCACCGCGCGGAACTGCTGGCGCACCGCCGTGCCGACCGCGGTCTCGTCGCCCGGCTCCAGCAGCCGTACCGCCGCCTGGCGCCACTGCGGCAGCTCGTCCTGCGCGCGCGACCCCAGCACCGCGCCCAGTGACCACGCCGCCTGCCGGGCCGCGCCCAGCGCCGCGTACTCGCCGGGCGGCGGCACCGCCACGAGCGTGCCGAACAGCGCCGGCGCGATCGCCTGCACCGCGGGCAGCTCGGCCGCCGCGCCCAGCAGGAACACCCGGTGCACCGGCACGCCCTTGTCGCGCAGCACGTCCAGCGCGTCGGTCAGCGCGCACAGCATGCCCTCGAAGGCCGCCCGCGCCAGGTGCTCCGGCTTCATCGACTCGCGCCGCAGCCCGGCCAGCGTGCCCGCGGTGTGCGGCAGGTCGGGGGTCCGCTCGCCCTCCAGATACGGCAGCAGCACCAGCCCGTACGCACCCGGCGTCGACCGCAGCGCCAGCTCCGACAGCCCCGCGAGGTCGGTGCCGAGCAGCTCGGCGGCGCCGCGCAGGGTCCGTACGGCGTTGCGCACCTGGACCAGCGGCAGGTGGTGGCCGGTGGCGTCGGCGTACGCGGTGACCGTGCCGGTGGGGTCGCCGAGCGCCTCGTGGTGCACGGCGAAGACCGTGCCGCCGGCGCCGAGCGAGACCACCGCGTCCCCCGGGCCGAGACCCAGGCCCAGCGCGGCGGCCATGGTGTCGCCGGTGCCCGCGGAGATCAGCAGGCCCTCGGGGGTCTGCCCGGCCGGCTCGGCGGGTGCGAGGACGTCCGGCAATTGCACCTGGTGGCCGAGCGCCAGCTCCACCAGATCGGTGCGGTACGCGCCGGTCGCCGCCGACCAGTAGCCGGTGCCGGAGGCGTCGCCGCGGTCGGTGGTGCGGCGGGCCGGGCGGCCGAGCAGCTGCCAGACCAGCCAGTCGTGCGGCAGCATCACCTGCGCGACGCGTTTGGCGGCGGCGGGCTCGTGCTGGGCCAGCCAGCGCAGTTTGGCCACCGGGTGGCCGGACTGCGGCACGGTGCCGACCGCCTCCGCCCAGGCGGACGGGCCGCCCAGCTCGTCGGCGAGGTCGGCGGCCTGCACCTGGGCGCGCTTGTCGCCGCGCAGCAGCGCGGGGCGCACGGTCACGCCGCCCGCGTCCAGTGCGAGCAGGCCCTGCTGCTGCCCGGAGATGCCGATCGCCTGCACACCTTCCAGCACGCCGCCGGCCGCCGCCTCGCCCAGCGACAGCAGCCATGCCTGCGGGTCGATCTCGGTGTGCTTCTCCCCGTCCTCCAGTGGGTGCGGGGCATGCCCCTGCTTGAGCACCGCGCCGCTGTCGGTGTCGCACACGACGATGGTGGTGCCTGTGGTCGAGCTGTCTATTCCGGCGACTTTCCCCATGCCGTGATGATGCCGCACGGGGGGCGTGCCGCGCGTGCGGAAGCGGATGCGGGCGTCAGGTCCGCGGGCGCCGGGCCGGGGCGGGCGGGCCCGCGAGCGGGCGAGGGCGGTCCCGGGGC
>JAJSZB010000692.1:0-1591 GCA_050613715.1 Streptomyces sp. IBSBF 3018 | reverse complement strand
CCCCCCGTACGCCGAAGAGGCGGTGGGGCAGCACCCTCGGACTGCCGCGCCGCTCCCCTTCTTGCGTCCTCTCAGGGCTTCCCGTCCTCCTGCGGGAGGTCCGTGAGGACGTTGTCGCGCGCCACTGCCGCGTACCAGTGCGCGCTCTGCTTGGGAATGCGGCGCTGGGTGGAGAAGTCCACGTAGACCGCGCCGAAGCGCTTGCTGTAGCCGTACGCCCACTCGAAGTTGTCCATCAGCGACCAGAGGAAGTAGCCGCGGACGTCCGCGCCGTCGGCCAGCGCGCGGTGCACGGCCGACAGGTGGCCGCGCACGTAGGCGATGCGCTGCGGGTCGGCGACCGTGCCCTCGGGGGAGATGTAGTCGTCGTAGGCGGCGCCGTTCTCGGTGACCATCATGGGCAGGCCCGGGTGGTCGCGGTGCACCCGCATCAGCAGGTCGTACAGCGCGCTCGCGTCCACCGCCCAGCGCATGGCGGTGGTCTCGCCGGGCGCCAGGTGGAAGGCGACGTGCTCCGAGCCCGGCCACGGCGAGTGGTCGCTGGCGCCGTGCCCGTCGTTGCGCTGCAGGTCGCCGTCCCCGTGCGCGGTGCCGTCGGAGACCAGCGTCGGGGTGTAGTAGTTGACGCCCAGCAGGTCGATCGGCCGGGAGATCTCGGCGAGGTCGCCCTCGTGGACCAGCGCCTCCCAGTCGACCAGGTGCGCGGTGTCGGCGAGCAGGTCGGCGGGGTAGTCGCCGCCGAGGATCGGGCCGAGGAAGACCCGGTTGCCGACCGCGTCGATGCGGCGGGCCGCGTCCAGGTCGGCGTCCGAGGAGCTGAGCGGGCGGATCTGGTGCAGGTTGAGGGTGATCGAGGTCTGCGCGGCCGGGGCGGCCGAGCGCAGCACGCCGATCGCCTTGCCGTGCGCGAGGTTGAGGTGGTGGGCGGCCTTCAGCGCGGACTCCGGCTCGGTGCGGCCGGGGGCGTGCACGCCGGAGCCGTAGCCGAGGAAGGCCGAGCACCACGGCTCGTTCAGGGTGGTCCAGAACGGCACCCGGTCGCCGAGCGCGCCGGCCACGATCGCGGTGTACTCGGCGAACCGCTCGGCGGTGTCGCGCACCGTCCAGCCGCCGACGTCCTCCAGCTCCTGCGGCAGGTCCCAGTGGTAGAGGGTGGCGACCGGGGTGATGCCCTTGTCGAGCAGCTCGTCGACCAGGCGCCGGTAGAAGTCCAGGCCGCGCTCGACGGCCGGGCCGCGGCCGGTGGGCTGCACCCGCGACCAGGACACCGAGAAGCGGTACGCGGCCAGGTTCAGGTCGGACATCAGCGCGACGTCGTCGCGGAAGCGGTGGTAGTGGTCGGCGGCGATGTCACCGGTGTCACCGTTGAGCACGCGGCCGGGGGTGTGGCTGAAGGTGTCCCAGATCGAGGGGGTGCGGCCGTCCTCGGCCGCGGCGCCCTCGATCTGGTAGGCGGCGGTGGCCGCCCCCCAGACGAAGCCGGGGGGAAAGCGGAGCGAGGCGTCGGCGACCTCGGTGCTCTCTGAACGGACAGCAGTCATGCGGGGACTCCAGGGGAATCAGGGGGTCGTCGGGAGGTCAGGGGCGCGGA
>JAJSZB010000691.1:0-1604 GCA_050613715.1 Streptomyces sp. IBSBF 3018 | reverse complement strand
CCACCGAACCGCCGCCACCGCCTCTCGCCCCACCCGACCGCCACGCACCGAGCAAGGATCGCCATGAGACCAACACGCAGTGCCCTCGCCGTCGTCGCCCTCTGCACCGCGCTGGCCGCGCTCACCGCCTGCGGCGGCTCCGGCGGCGGCTCCTCCTCGTCCGCCGCGTCGGGGACCTACACCTTCTGGGACCCCTATCCGCAGTTCGACGGCTCCTCCGGCTGGGGCAAGCTCGTCGCCTCGTGCGGCACCAAGGCCGGCGTGACCGTCAAGCGCACCGCGTACGACACCACCGACCTCGGCAACAAGGCGTTGCTGGCCGCGCAGCAGGGCAACGCGCCGGACGTCATGCTGGTGGACAACCCGGTCGTCTCCACGCTGGTGCAGGCCGGGATCCTGAACAAGATGAGCGACGTCGGCGTGTCGACGTCCTCGATGCAGCCCAACATCGTCGGTGCCGGCACCGTCGACGGGGCGGCCTACGGCGTGCCGATCGGCGCCAACACGCTGGCCCTCTACTACAACAAGAACGTCCTGGACGCCGCCCGGGTGGACGTGTCCTCGATCAAGGACTGGGCGTCGCTGACGGCCGCGCTGCACAAGGTCAGGGCCGCGGGGAAGAAGGGCATCACCTTTTCCGCGATCGGCACGGAGGAGGGCAGCTTCCAGTTCCTCCCGTGGTTCTGGGGCGCCCAGGGCGACCTGAACCACCTGGACGGCGCGGGCGGCCTGGCCGCGCTCTCGCTGTGGAAGGACTGGGTCTCCCAGGGGCTGGCCCCCAACGACGTGCTGACCGACACCCAGACCACGAGCTGGCAGGAGTTCGCCACCGGCGACTTCGCGTTCGGCGAGAACGGCACCTGGCAGCTGGCCAACGCCAAGAAGGCCGGCTTCCCCTACGGCGTCATCTCGATCCCCGGCAGGAACGGCGGCGCGGCGCCCGCTCCCACGGGCGGCGAGTTCGTCACCGTGCCCGTCCAGAAGGACAGCGCCCGCTACACCGTGTCGGCCAGGATCGTGGCCTGCCTGACCAGCGACGCCAATCTGATGGCCACCGACACCACGCTGTCCTACATCGCGCCCACCACCACCGTCCAGGCCCGGCAGACGGCCGAGGACCCCGAGCTGGGGCCCTGGAAGACGGCCGTCGGCGACGCACGCGGCCGTACGAGCGGCGGCCTCGGCGTCAAGTACCCCGTCATCTCCGAGCAGATGTGGGGCGCCGTCCAGGGCGCGCTCTCCGGCGGCAAGAGCCCGCAGGCGGCTCTCCAGGAGGCGCAGAAGGCCGTCGAGAACCACCAGGACTAGGGTCCCGCCTCGCCCGGACCGTGCCGCCCCGCCCCGGCCCGGACGGCCGAGCGGTCCGCCCTCCCCGCCCCGCCGTGTCGCCGACCGTCCCGGTGGCACGGCGGTCCCGCCGCGCCGGGGGCCGCGCGTACACCGGCGGCTCCCGGCACGGCCCGCACGACCGGCACGACCGGCACGACCGGCACCGGAGCCGGCAGCACCCGTGATTGAGGAGCACGCATGAGCACTGCCCAGGCCGGTGGCCTGCAACGGCCCCCGGACACCGCCGGGGCGCCCGCCCGCGCCCTGCCGCCACC
>JAJSZB010000690.1:0-1611 GCA_050613715.1 Streptomyces sp. IBSBF 3018 | reverse complement strand
GTCCTAGGGAGGGGCGGGACGGCGGTGCGGGGGGACGCGGCACATCGTCCGGCCCGGGCCGGTGCGGGCGCAAGGGGCCGGGGGCAACGGTGCCGGGAGCGCATGCCGGCCGCGACGCCGGCTCGACCCGGCGCGGTCCGGGCGCGGTCCGGGGCGCCAACGTCCGGGCGTGATCCGGGGGTGATTGGTCGGCGGCGGCCCCGATCCGCGAGTATGGGCACATGACCGCCCAGATTCTCGACGGCAAGGCCACCTCCGCCGCGATCAAGTCAGAACTGACCGCCCGCGTCCAGGCGCTGAAGGCCCGCGGGATCACCCCCGGACTCGGCACGCTGCTGGTCGGCGACGACCCGGGCAGCAAGTGGTACGTGGCGGGCAAGCACCGCGACTGCGCCGAGGTGGGCCTGGCCTCCATCCAGCGCGAGCTGCCCGCGACCGCCACGCAGGAGGAGATCGAGGCGGTCGTCCGCGAGCTGAACGAGAACCCGGAGTGCACCGGCTACATCGTCCAGCTCCCGCTGCCCAAGGGCATCGACACCAACCGCGTGCTGGAGCTGATGGACCCGGCCAAGGACGCGGACGGCCTGCACCCGACGAGCCTGGGCCGGCTGGTGCTGGGCGTGCCCGGGCCGCTGCCGTGCACCCCCAACGGCATCGTCCAGCTGCTGCGCCGGCACGACGTGGAGATCAACGGCGCCCACGTGGTGGTGATCGGCCGCGGCATCACCGTCGGCCGGTCGATCGGCCTGCTGCTGACCCGCAAGTCGGAGAACGCCACGGTGACGCTGTGCCACACCGGCACCCGCGACCTGCCGGCGCTGCTGCGGCAGGCGGACATCGTGGTGGCGGCGGCGGGCGTGCCGCACATCGTCAAGCCCGAGGACGTCAAGCCCGGCGCGGCCGTCCTGGACGTCGGCGTGAGCCGCGACGAGAACGGCAAGATCGTCGGCGACGTGCACCCCGGTGTGGCCGAGGTGGCCGGCTGGCTCTCGCCGAACCCCGGCGGCGTCGGCCCGATGACGCGCGCGCTGCTGCTGTGGAACGTGGTGGAGGCGGCCGAGGCGGCGGAACGTGTCGGCTGAGTCGGCCGGCGCCGGCCAGGCGCCCGCGCCCGAACCGGCCTGGCGGCACGCGGGCCGGCCGCCGCGCGAGCCCGGCGGGCGGCCGGCGGTCACCCGCGACACCGCGCGACCCGAGGGCGGCGGCCGCGCGGCCGGGAGCGACGCGCCCGCGCCGGCCCGTCAGTGGCCGATCCTGCTGGTCATCGCGGGTACGGTCATCGGTCTCATCGTCACCGCGGCCGGCCAGTTCAGGGCCGGCTGCATCGTGGTCGCGGTGGCCCTGCTGACCGGCGCGGTGCTGCGGTGGGCGGTCGCCAACGTCGGCATGCTCGCGGTGCGCAGCCGTTTCACGGATGTCATCACGTATGCCGTCCTGGGGCTCGGGATCCTGCTGCTGGCGCTGATGGCCCAGCCGGACCCGATCATCCGGATCCCGTTCCTCGAAGACATCATCCACTTCTCGGTCCGTTAGGACCTGTCGGGTGGACCTCCGCGGTGAGGCGCCGGCGTGCGCGGGGCGCACTGTAGCTCCAGGGGGCCGGGGCGCGGG
>JAJSZB010000068.1:0-23803 GCA_050613715.1 Streptomyces sp. IBSBF 3018 | reverse complement strand
CCCGCCTCTTGGCGTCCCCGCGGTCAGCTCGCGGAGTGCACGGTCATCGGCAGTCCGCCGCGGATGCGCAGCGTCAGCATCGGCTCGCCGAAGGCCTTGAAGCCCGGGCCCGCGGTCAGCTTCAGCTCGCGGGCGACCGACGCGAGCACGACGGTCGCCTCCATCATCCCCAGCGTGTTGCCGACGCAGAACCGCGGCCCCGCGCCGAAGGGGATGTACGCGTACCGGGCCCGCTTGGCGGCCTTGCCGGGCGCGAACCGCTCCGGGTCGAAGCGGTCCGGGTCCTCCCAGAAGTCCGGGTGCCGCTGCAGGGTGTACGGGCAGATCAGCACGTCCGCGCCGGCCGGCACGTGGAAGCCGCCGATCTCGTCCTCCTGCTGGGCGATGCGCGGCAGCAGCCACACCGCCGGGTACATCCGCATGACCTCTTCGAGGACCTGCGTGGTGTACGTCAGCTTGTGCATGTCCTCCAGCGTCATCGGGCCGTCGCCGAGGACCTCCACGGCCTCCTGGTGCAGCCGCTCGCGCACCTCCGGGTGCTTGTCGACCAGGTAGAACGCCCAGCTGAGGGTGGAGGCGGTGGTCTCGTGGCCGGCCAGCAGCAGCGTCATCAGGTCGTCGCGCATGCTGGCGAGCGCCCGGGTCCTGTCGGTCTCCCGCTCGGTGGACTGGATCAGCCGCGACACCACGTCGTCGCCGTCCTCGCTGGGGTGGGCGCGCCGCTCGGCGGTGAGCCGGGCGACGACCTCCGACAGGTTGCGGCGGGCCTTGCGGAAGCGGTTGTGCATCGGGAACGGCGCCCAGGTGGGCACCGCGTTGAGCGTCATCATCTCGAACATGGCCTGGTTCTGGACGGCCTCGAAGTCCTCGCCGAGCGTGGCGTACTCGCTCAGGTCGAAGTCCAGCAGGGTGCGGCCGAGCACGCCCAGGGTCAGGTCGGTCATCAGGGAGCGCACGTCGACGGTGCCCTGGCCGATGTGCGAGCGCAGGCTCTTGACCAGGTTCTGGGCCTCGTCGGCGACGGCCCCGAGCTGGGCGTTGATGCGCTTGGCCTGGAAGACCGGCTGGATGGTCTTGCGCTGCGCCTTCCAGCGGTCGCCCTCGCTGGTCAGCAGCCCGTCGCCGATGACCTTGCGGGCGTGCTGCAGGCCGATGCCCTTGTGGTAGTTGAGCGGGTTGTCGGCCAGCACGTGCTTGGCGTAGTCGGGATGGTTGAACAGATAGAGGGTCTTGGGGCCGAGCGGGATGCGGGTCGCGTCCCCGTAGAGCCTGGCGGCCTCGGCGATCACCTCGATCCGGTTCTTGTTCATCCGGTACAGCAGCGACAGTGCGTGGCTGCGGCCGGGACCGGGCGGCCGCAGTCCGCGGCGGGTCGGCGGGGCGACGGTCGTCACTGCTGGCCCCCCTCGGCGGCCGGCTGGGCCTGCTCGGCCTGCGCGGCGGGTTCGGCCTGTGCGGCGGGTTCGGCCTGTGCGGCGGGTTCGGCCTGTGCGGCCGGTTCGGGCAGGTCCACCAGGCCGACCGGCACCAGCTGCCGGGAGATCGTGGTGCGCCACACCTCGTAGGACGGCACCTCCTCCTTGTCGTACGGCGGCGACGGCTTGGACGCGTCGCTGACCGCGGCCGCCTGCTGCCCGGTCACGCCGGTGAGCACCTTGGCGGCCAGGTCGCTGTGCGGGACCAGGGTCCCGGACTCCACCCGCGCGGTGACGGCGAACGCGCTGGCCTGGGCGACCTGCCCGAGGTGGGCGCCGGCCCGCTCCTTGAACCGCAGGATCTCCTGCTCGGTGACGCCGCCGGCGTAGGTGATCGCCAGCCCCGCGCCGCTCCACAGGTCGCCGTGCCGGTCCTGCGGGAACGCGTCGATCATGTCGCCGACCAGGTCCGGGTCGGTGCCGGCGACGAACCACATGGCCCGCCCGATGCCCTGGTCGATGCAGCGGTCGGCGTACCACCGCGGGCCGTCGAACGGCCACGGGAACGCCGGCTCGCGGTACTGCTGGTGCACGTACTTCTTGGTCTTGAAGTACGCCTGGTGGAAGCCGTAGCCGTCGAGCACCAGCCACCGCAGCAGCGGGTCCTTGACGTCGACCAGCGGCCAGCGGAACCGCGGCAGCCGGGCCATCGCCCAGCCGACGCCCACGTACACCATGTAGATGTGGTCGCCGCCGCGGCCCTGCAGGAACCGCTCGATGAAGTCGTGACGGCCGCCGGGCAGTCCGTCGCGCATGGCGAAGCCCATTCCCGCGCCCTCGTAGGCGAAGCCGCGGAAGCGGTCGGGAAGCTGTTCGAGTTTCTCCTCCGCCTCGGCCGGCACGCGGCACTCCACGGCGTAGGCGTACCCGCGCAGGAACATCTTGCCGACCGTTTCGAGCAGTTCGGTCGACTCCGGGGTCTTCTCGTTGAACCCGCGGACGGAACTGGACGTCTGAGAATCCGCCGGCGTCAATATGCGCCGCCTCAGGCTGCGCAGTGCACTGGTCACGTTCGCCTCCTCCTCGGTGCCACAAGGGAAACAATTCCCCGCATAATCGTCCCTGCTCACACCGCTCGGGCACTACTCCCAAATTGCCGAGCAGAGGACAAGTGCGTGATTGAGTTTCCAATTACCCTGCCGTTAGCCTGAGTTCTATGGTACCCACGGGAAATACGAATACGGCAAGGCCGAATCATTCGGTCGCCGTACTGGCCACGGTGTTCGTCGCCGTGTTCGTGTCCAATGTCGACCTCTTCGTGGTGAACGTCGCACTCCCGGACGTCGGCCGCGACTTCCACGGCGCCTCGCTGGGATCACTGTCCTGGATCCTGAACGCGTACGCCATCGTCTTCGCCTCGCTGCTGGTGGTGGCCGGCCGGCTCGCGGACCGGCACGGCCAGCGGTCCGGATTCCTGCTGGGCCTCGGCCTGTTCACGGCCGGCTCCGCGCTGTGCGCCGCGGCGGGCAACGTACCGGTGCTGGTCGCCGCGCGGGTCGCCCAGGCGGCCGGGGCCGCGGTGCTGCTGCCGACCTCGCTCGCGCTGATGCTCGCCGTCACCCCGGCGGCCAAGCGGCCCGCGATGGTCCGGGCGTGGAGCGCGGTCGGCGCGGTCGCCGCCGCGCTCGGCCCGGTGCTCGGGGGGCTGCTGGTGCAGGCCAGCTGGCGCTGGGTGTTCGTGATCAACGTGCCGATCGGCGTGCTGGCCCTGGTGGTCGGCATCCGGGTGCTGCCGAAGCTCAGGCCCGACGCGTCGGGGCCCGGCCCCGACCTGCTCGGCGCGGTGCTGCTGACCGCGGCCGTCGGCGCGCTGTCCCTGGGCCTGGTGCAGGGCAACGACTGGGGCTGGGCAAGCGGCCGGGTGACCGGCAGCTTCGTCGCCGCCGGCGTGCTGCTCGCGGCCTTCCTGGCGCAGTCCCGCCGCCATCCGGCGCCCATGGTGGAGATGGCGATCCTGCGCATCTCCCGCTTCAGCACCGCGAGTCTGGCCACCCTGCTGTTCGCGCTCGCCTTCGCCGGGATGATCCTGTCCTCCGCGCTGTGGCTGCAGAACGTGTGGGGCTACTCGGCGCTGCGCACCGGCCTGGCGATGGCGCCGGGCCCGCTGATGGTGCCGCCGCTGGCCGCCGCGTCCGGCGCGCTGATCAAGCGGTTCGGCGCGGGCCCGGTGTCCGCGGTGGGCAACCTCGTCTTCGGCGGCGGCGTGCTCTACTGGGCGGCCAACGCCGGGGCCGGCCACCACTACGCGAGCGACATGCTGCCGGGCTTTCTGATCGGCGGCATCGGCGTCGGCCTGACGCTGCCCACGCTGACCGCGGCCGGCGCCATCGCACTGCCCCCGCAGCGCTTCGCCACCGGCTCGGCGATCCTCACCATGGCGCGGCAGCTGGGCTCGGTGCTGGGCGTCGCGGTGCTGATCGGCATCCTCGGCACGCCGCACTCGGTGGCCGGCGTCGTCTCCGGCTACCACCACGGCTGGGAGGGACTCGCGGCGGCCAGCGTGCTGGCGGCCGGCGCGGCGCTCGCGGTACGGCGGCCGAGTCCCGCGGGCCAGGCCCCCGCGGACGGCGCCCCCGCCTCGTCGGTGGGCGCGGGCCCGGCCTCGCTCGTCGAGCAGTGAACGCGCAGGCCGGTCGCCGCGAGGCGACCGGCCGGTGTCACGCGCGAGAGCAGGGGCTCACCTGTCAGGCATGGGGGGCGGGGTTCACCCGCCGGGCACGGAGTGCGGCGTTCACTCGTCCAGCAGCGACCTGACGATGAGCACGGACAGGCCCGCGTGGAAGCCGGCCAGCTCGTGCTCCGCCGCGCCGATCGCGCCGGCCGCCTCCGCGCCCAGCGACTCCAGGTGACGGCGGGCCACCTCGGCCATCGCCGGATCGCCCGCGGCGCCGCACAGCGCGAGTTCGAAACGCATCAGGTCGCGGCGCGCCTGGGACGGTTTCGCGAATGCCTCCGCGAGTTCGTCACCGGACGCCGTGCCGCATTCGAGACCCGCCTCGCGGACCAGCCGGCGCAATTCCGTCAGCGCCCATTCCGCGGTGGCCTCGAAAAGCCTGCGCTTGGTCTTGAAGAGCCGGAAGAGATACGGCTGCGACACCCCGACGCGTTCGGCGATCGCCATCGTCGAGGTGGCCTCGTAACCCCACTGCCCGAATTCGATGAGGGCGGCGCGCAACACCATGGCGCGCCGCTCGTCCGCCTTCACCGCGGCGGTCAGTCCGCGACCGGGGCGGCCGCCTCCGCGAAGTGCGCGCGGATGGCCTGCCGCCACAGCTCGTACGCCGGCACCGCGGCGTCGTCGCGGGCCGCCTCCTCGGTGGCGTCGGCGAGTTCGAGGATCTCGCCCAGTGTCATGCCGTCGGTGAGCGCGTCGGCCGCGGCGGCGCTGTGCTCGGGCATGTGGCCCGCGTAGTCGCGCGCCTTGACCGCGAACGTCGCGCCGAGCCCGACCTCGGGGCGGAACTCCCCCGACATGTCGGCGAGTTTGCGCAGGTCGGCCGGGGTCGCGCCGCCCGCGAAGGTGGCCGCGAGGCCGACGCCGCTCCACAGGTCGCGCTTGCGGTGCTCGGCGAAGCCGTCCACCCGGGCCGCCACGCCCGCGACGTCGGCGCCGTGGATGAACCACAGCGCCCGCCCGATGCCCTGGTCGACCGCGCGCAGGAAGTAGTCGCTGTCGCCGGCCCACGGGTAGGGGGAGGGCACGTACTGCTGGTCGACCCAGCGCTTGATGTCGAAGTAGGCCCGGTCGAAGCCGTAGCCGTCGACCGCCAGCCAGCTCATCGTCGGGAAGTACGGGGACCCGCTCAGGTCGGGCAGCACCTTTCGCCACGTCGGCCTCGGCAAACGGGCCATCGCGAAGCCGATGCCGATGTAGGTCAGGAAGATGTGCCGCTGGCCCGGCCCGAGCAGGAACTCCCGGGTACGCGCCCCGTGCATGACGTCGCGGATGGTCAGCGCCATCGTCGCGCCCTCGTAGGCGAAGCCGCGCATCTTGGGCTCCACCAGCTCCAGGCGCCGCTCGATCTCCCACTGGCTGCGGGAGTCGATGGCCCACTCGAAGCCGCAGATCACCGACTGGGGTATCGCCTCCAGTGCCTCGGTGATCGCGGAGGGCTCGACGGGGAAGCCCCGCCGCACGAACGTCACGTCCTCCAGTGACGGCGCCATCGCAAGGCGCCGCAGCGAACCGATTACGGTCGACATCGCTCTCCTCCAGAGGCGTCGGGGTCGCCTCCCCATGGTGCTGACCGGTCTCCCCCCTCGGCCTCTTCCGGATTGCCGCGTCGCGGGACGGGGGCGTGGCGGAACGGGGACGTCGGAGAACGGGCGCGTCGCGGATCGCGGACGCCGTGGCCGCCGCGGACTCCGTTGACAAATGATCACGGCGCCGGGTGGACTGGCGGCCTGAGCCGGGCCGCACGACGCGTCGGCGGAGGGGACGTTCGGATGACCGGCCACGCAGGACGACCGCTGCCGCGCAGCACGCCCGCCGCCGAGGGGGTCGACGCCGCGGGCGTGCTCGCCCTGGTGGACGCGCTCGGCGCCGAGCCCGGCGTCGAACCGCACGGCCTGATGCTGCTACGGCACGGCAGGGTGGTCGCCGAGGGCTGGTGGGCGCCCTACACGCCGCACCGCCCGCAGCTGGTCTACTCGCTGAGCAAGAGCTTCACCTCGGCCGCCGCGGGTCTCGCGTACGGCGACGGGCTGCTCGACCTCGACGCCCCGGTGCTGCGGTACTTCCCCGAGCTGGACGCGGAGATCACCGATCCGCGGGCGCGGGCGATCCGGGTCCGGCACGTCGCGTCGATGGCCTCGGGCCACCTGTCGGACACCGTCGAGCGGGCGCTGGCCGTCGACCGCGGCAACCTGGTGCGCGGCTTCCTGAGCCTGCCCGTGGACCGCGAGCCCGGCACGGTCTTCGCGTACAACCAGCCCGCCACGTACACGCTCGGCACGATCGTGCAGCGCGTCACCGGAAAGACGCTGACGCGGTACCTGCGGGCCCGGCTGTTCGAGCCGCTCGGCATCGCCGACGCCTTCTGGCGGCAGTTCCCCCAGGGGCACGACCTGGCCTTCAGCGGGCTGCACACCACGGTCGACGCGATCGCCCGGCTGGGGCAGCTGCACCTGGCGGGCGGCGTCTGGGAGGGCCGCCGGCTGCTGCCCGCCGAGTGGGTCGCCGAGGCCACCCGCCCGCACGTCGCGACCGCGGGACCGGAGCCGGACCTGGGGTCCGACTGGGCGCGGGGGTACGGCTTCCAGTGCTGGATGTCGCGGCACGGCTACCGCGGCGACGGCGCGTACGGGCAGTACATGATCGTGCTGCCCGAGCAGGACGCGGTGCTGGCGCTCACCTCCGACACGGAGGCCATGCAGCGGGTGCTCGACCTGGTGTGGCAGCACCTGCTGCCGGCGTTCGGCTCCGCGCCGGAGGCCGGGGCGGGCGCGGAAGCCGGGGCGAGCGGAGCGGGCGCGGCGGCCGACCGCGAACTGGCGGAGCGGCTGGGCGGGTTGGCGCTGCCGCCGGGCGAGGCGGCGGGCACCGGGCCGGGCCCCGACTGGCCCGACGAGGCGCACTTCACCCGCGCGGGGGCCGGTCCGGACGACGGCGCGGACGCGGAGGCGGGCCGCGCCTTCTTCGCGGCCGGCGACTCCCCGCTCGACCAGCCGAAGCTGACCGCGGCGCGGGTCGTACGCGGCGCGGACGGCGCCTGGACGCTCACCCTCACCGAGGACGGCCGCCCGCTGGACCTCCGCTTCGGCGGCGCGAGGTGGACGGTCGACGCGGACGGCGACTCGGAGGGCGACGCGGACCACGGCGCGGACGACGGCGCAGTGGCGGGCGCCCACGCGGGGGCGGGCGCCGGAGCAGGCCCCGACGCGGGCGGCACGCCGCGGCCGCCCACCGCGGTGAGCGCCGGGTGGACGGACCAGGACACGCTGGTCGCCGACGTGATCTTCCTGGAGACCCCGCACCACCTGCTGGTCACGTGCTCGCGCCGCACCGGCACGTTCACCGTCCGCTGGCGCACCCGCCCGCTGCACCTGGGCCGCCTGGCCTCCTACCGCGCGCCGCGCCCGTAGCCGCAGGCCCGTGGAGGGAGTCCCGCCGGCGGGAGGACGGCCGAGGCGTCACCACGCGGCCGGCGCGTAGTCCTTGAGGAAGCAGCCGAACAGGTCCTCACCCCGCTCGCCGCGGATGATCGGGTCGTAGACGCGCGCCGCGCCGTCGACGAGGTCCAGCGGCGCGTGGAAGCCCTCGGCGGCGAGTCGGACCTTGTCCGGGTGCGGCCGCTCGTCGGTGATCCAGCCGGTGTCGACCGCGGTCATCAGGATGCCGTCCGTCTCCAGCATCTCCTGGGCGCTGGTGCGCGTGAGCATGTTGAGCGCGGCCTTGGCCATGTTGGTGTGCGGGTGGCCGGGGCCCTTGTAGCCGCGGCTGAACTGGCCCTCCATCGCCGAGACGTTGACCACGTACTTGCGCCGCGCCGCGGCCGCCGCCATCGCCGGCCGCAGCCGGCTGATCAGCACGAACGGCGCGGTCACGTTGCACAGCTGCACCTCCAGCAGCTCCACCGCGCCGACCTCGCCGACCGTCTGCACCCAGGTGTTGGTCGGGTCGAGGTCCGGGACCAGGCCGCCCGCGTCGATCGCGGTGCCCGCCTCGATGCGGGCGAGCGACGCGGAGCCGCCGACCAGCGCCAGGTCGGTGACGTCCTGCGCGGTGAGCGCCCGGCCGCGCGGCGCGGGCAGCGCCGCCGCGGTCTGCGCGCCGGACCCGAACGCGCCGAACACCTCGGAGGCCGGCAGCTCCCCCGCGGGCAGCGGCGCGGACTCCGCCGCGACCAGTTCGCTGTACGCGCGCTCGGAGCGCCGTACGGTCTGGGCCGCGTTGTTGATCAGGATGTCCAGCGGTCCCGCGGCGGCCACCGAGTCGGCCAGCGCCACCACCTGCGCGGGGTCGCGCAGGTCGATGCCGACGATCTTCAGCCGGTGCAGCCAGGCGTCGCTGTCCGGCATGGCCTTGAAGCGGCGGATCGCGTCGACCGGGAACCGCGTGGTGATCGTGGTGTGGGCGCCGTCGCGCAGCAGCCGCAGGGCTATGTACATGCCGATCTTGGCGCGTCCGCCGGTGAGCAGCGCGCGGCGCCCGGTCAGATCGGTGCGGGCGTCGCGCCTGGCCCGGTTCTCCGCGGCGCACGGCGGGCACAGCTGGTGGTAGAACGCGTCGACCTCGACGTACCGGGTCTTGCAGACGTAGCACGAGCGGGGCCGCTGGAGGATGCCGGCGATCTCGGTGGTGACGCTGGTGGTCAGCTGGATGCCGAGGGTCTCGTCGTCGATGCGGTCGGCCGCGCCGGTCGCGGTGGCCTCGGTGACCGCCTTGTCGTTGGCGGTCTTGGCGGCCCGGCGCTCCTGGCGGCGGCGCTGCTTCACGGTGCGGTAGATGCCGGCGGTGGCGCGGCGCACGGTGATCGCGTCGGGGTGGTCGACCGGCAGCGCGTCCAGCTCGGCGAGCACCGAGAGGCAGACCGCCATCCGCTCCGGATCGATCCCGGCCCCCGGCTCCCCGGCCTCCGGCTCCCCGGCCTCCGCCTCCGTGGACTCCGGCACCGCGGGCTCCGGCTGCGCGGGCTGCCGCGCCCCGGGCTGCCGCACCCCGGACTTCGCGCCCTCGGCCTCCGGCACCCGGGACTCCGGCACCGCAGGCCCCGGTCCCCCGGACTGCGGCCCCACGGGCTGCTGCTCCCCCGGCTCGTGAAGGTCCTGCGTGATCGCCGTCATGCCGCCGCTGCTCTCTTGGTCGCGCCCCCGGGTAACGGGCTGACTTTACGTTTCGCCACGGCGGTCCTCCAAACTCGCGGGGCGCCCGGCTCGGGCGGACCGCCCGGCCGGCCCGGGGCCGGGCGCGGCGCGCGCCGACGGTCCGCGCGGTTTACTTGGCCCCATGCCGTTGTCGCTGCCGTCCTGGACCTCCCTGCTGTCCGCGCGCACGCCGGAGGGCGAGACGTACCTGCTGCGCCGCAGGCGCTCCGCGGCGATCGACGCGTCGTACGGCGACCGGCGGCTGGCCGAGATCCGGGCCGCGGCGACGGCGGCGAGCGGGGCGGCCGGGGCCGCGGGAGCGGGCGCCAGGCGCGCGGGGGCGAAGGGTCCGCGGGGCGGACGCGGCTCGGCGGCCGGCCTCGGCGCGGACGCGTGGCCGGGCATCCGTGCCGTGCTGGCCGCCGCGGAGGACGACGAGGACCTGGCGTTCCTGGTGCGCGGGCTCCAGTCGGTGCCGGACGTGGAGCGCTGGATCGGCGACGCGGTGGTCGCGGACCCGGACGACCCGCTGGCCCTGCTGGTCTCCGGCGCGCGGCTGCTGGCCCGCTCCGGCTACGCCGGCGTACGGCGGCCCCCGCAGGTCTCGGGGCAGCAGGCGGAGGTCGCCCGGGTCCGGCTGGAGAACGCCGAGGAGCAGCTCTTCGAGGTGGCCGAGCGAGAGCCGGAGTGGGCGGCGCCCTGGTACTTCCTGATGGCGAGCGCGGGCGCGGGCACGCGGTCCGGCGCCGCGGTCGGCGCGCAGAAGACCGCCGCGCGGCGCTTCGCGGCGGTCGTCCGGCGCGTTCCCGGCCACGCGGCCGCCCACCGGCTGCGGCTGGCGCAGCTGTCGCCCGCGTGGTCCGCGGCGGGCCAGGTGGCCTCGACGGACGTGACGGACGAGCGGCCGGCACAGGCGCCGGACGCGCCGGACGCGGCGAACGGGTCAGACGTACCGGACGCATCGGCGGACTCCTCCCGGGACGAGCAGGGAGCCGGCGACCCGTACCGGCGGATGCACGCCTTCGCGCGCCGGTCGATGCTGGACGCGCCCGAGGGCAGCCGGCTCGGCGAGCTGGTCGCGCTGGCCCACCTGGAGCAGTGGCGCGACCTCGGCGCCGACCCCGACTCCCCCTACCTCACCGGTGAGGCCGTCGTGACGGCGCTGCGCGAGGCCGCGGTGCGCTCGGTGCTGCACCCGGCGTTCGAGCGCCGCGCCGACTGGGCCCTGGCGGCGAACGCCTTCGCGATGGCCTTCGCCCTGGCCGGCGACCACGTCCCGGCCCGCACCCTCTTCGGCCTGCTCGGCCCGCACCGCGCCACCGAGTCCCCCTGGCACCTCCTCGACGAACGCTCCCCCCTGCTCGCCCACCGCACCTGGCGCGCCCGCGTCGTCGCCTGAGGCACGCCGTGCCCGAGGGATGGACCTGGGACCCGTCGCTGTTCGGCGGCGCCGCACCGTACTACGTCCGCGGCCGGCTGCCCTACGCACCCGGTCTCGCCGCCGCGGTGGCCGCCGCGCTGGGACTGGACGGCCGGGGCCGGCTGCTGGACGTCGGCTGCGGGCCCGGCACGGTGACGCTCGCGCTCGCGCCGTACGTCGAGGAGGCGGTCGGCGTCGACCCTGACGCCGGGATGCTGGCCGAGGCCGCGCGGCGGGCGGAGCGCGCCGGTACGCCCGGCGTCCGCTGGCACGCCGCCCGGGCCGAGGAGCTGCCGGCCGGCCTCGGCGCCTTCCGCGCGGTGACGTTCGCTCAGTCCTTCCACTGGACCGACCGCGACCGCGTCGCGGCGACCGTACGGGACATGCTGGAGCCGGGCGGCGCGTGCGTGCTCATCGCCGACGCGAAGACCGCCGACGGCACGGCGACCGCGGCACCTCGCGCACCCCACGCTCCGGCCGGACCGCCCGCGCCCGCTCCCGCGTCTGCGCCCGCGCCGCCGTACGAGGCGATCGCCGCGCTGGTGCGCCGGTATCTGGGACCGCGGCGGCGCGCCGGGCAGGGCGTGCTGGTGCACGGCACGCCGGGCGGGGAGGAGGCGGTGCTGGCCCGGGCCGGGTTCGGGCGCCGCGAGCGGCTGGTCGTGCCGGGCGGCGAGGTGGTCCGGCGCGACGAGGACAGCCTCGTGGCCTGGACGCTGTCCCGCTCGGACTCCGCGCCTCACCTCTTCGGCGGCCGGCTGGCCGCGTTCGAGGAGGACCTGCGCGGGCTGCTGCGCGACGCACTGGCCGGGGGCGCCTTCGCCGAGCACCTCCCCGACACGGAGGTCAGGATCTGGCGCAAGGACCGGACGTAGAGGCCGGGCGCAGGGTCCGGCGTTACGCTGGCGGTGATCTTCACCGCCTTCGCGCCGGCCGGGCGCGGGGGTCTGCCGCGTGCGACGGAGGGATGGGCATGGACCTCGGACTCGGCGGGCGGGTGGCGCTGGTGTGCGCGTCAACCGGCGGTCTCGGGCTGGCCTCGGCGCGGGCGCTGGGGGCCGAGGGCGCGGCGGTCGCGGTGACCGGGCGGCGCGGCGACCTCGCGGAGTCGATCGCCGCGGAGATCACCGCCGCGGGCGGCCGGGCGATCGGCGTGGCCGCCGACCTCACCGCGCCGGACGCGCCGGACGCACTGGTGGACCGGGTGACGCGCGATCTCGGCCCGGTGGACGTCCTGGTGCTCAACGGCCCCGGTCCCAGGCCCGGTTCCGCCGCGGACTTCACCGCGCCGGACGCCGCCGCGGCGGTCGGCCTCCTGCTGGCGCCGCACCTCGGGCTGGTCCGGCGGGTGCTGCCGGGCATGCGGGAGCGCGGCTGGGGCCGGATCCTCGCGGTCGGCTCCGGCGGCGTGCAGGCGCCGCTGGCCGGCATGGTCGCGTCCAACGCGGGCCGGGCCGCGCTCGCCGGCTACCTCAAGACCCTCGCGGGCGAGGTGGCCGCGGACGGCGTCACCGTGAACATGGCGCTGCCCGGCCGGATCGCCACCGACCGTCTGGTCTACCTCGACCGGCAGACCGCCGAGCGCACCGGCCGCACCGAGGACGCCGTCCGCGCCGCCGCCCGGTCCGCCATCCCCGCCGGCCGCTACGGCTCCCCCGCCGAGTTCGGCGCCCTCGTCGCCTTCCTGGCCGGCGCACCGGCCGCCTACATCACCGGGACCGCCGTCCGCTGCGACGGCGGCCAGAGCCACACCCTCTGACGTCGCGGGCCCGGCCCGGCGCGGGCGGCCCGCCGCGGGCCGCCCCCGCCCGCCGCGTTCAACGCCCCTGCGCGGCGCGGGCGGTGAGCGCCTTGCGGTCCACCTTGCGGTTGGCGTTCAGCGGGAACGCCGCCAGCCGGACGAAGCGGCGCGGCACCAGCGGGCGGGGCAGGAACTCGCCCAGCTCCTTGGCCAGTTGCGCGGGCGCGCCGGGCGTGCCCAGCAGGTACGCGGTGAGTTCGCCGTCGACCGCGACGGCCACCGCGTCCGCCACCCCGGCCAGCCGGCGCAACGCCCATTCCACCTCGGCCAGTTCCACCCGGATGCCGTGGATCTGCACCTGGTGGTCGCGGCGGCCCAGATACGCCAGCTCGCCGCCGTCCAGCTCCCGCACCAGGTCGCCGGTGCGGTACCAGCGCACTCCCTCGCGCTCCAGGAACCGGCCCTCGTCGTCGGCCGGGTCGAGGTAGCCGGGCACCATCTGGTCGCCGGTGACGCACAGTTCGCCGTCGTGCAGCAGGCGGCGCAGGCCCGGGTGCAGGGTGCCGATCGGCACGATGTCGTTGACGCAGCGGCCCGGCGAGCGCTCGGGGTCCCAGCGGTGCACGCTGCACGAGATGGTCAACTCGGTGGGCCCGTACAGGTTCTCCACCGTCGAGCCGGGCGCCGCGGCCTGCCAGGCCGCCGCGTCGTGCGCCAGCAGCGGCTCGCCGCAGAACAGGCTCCACCGCAGACTCGCCAGCCCGCCGGCCGCCAACCCCTGCGGGCGGCGGCCCAGTTGGGAGATCAGGCTCGGCGCCGAGAACCACACCGTGATGCCCTGCTCGGCGACGAAGCGCTCCAGCGAGGCGTACGCGGTCGGCGGCACGCTCACCACCGTGCCGCCGCTGCCCCAGGCGGTGAACAGGTCGAACATCGCCAGGTCGAAGGTCAGGTCGAAGGTCTGCGAGAACACGTCGCCGGCGTGGAAGCCGTAGCGGTCGTGCACGAAGCGCAGATACGCGTCGACGTTGCGGTGCAGCACCGGCACGCCCTTGGGGCGGCCGGTGGAGCCCGAGGTGAACAGGATGTACGCGACCGTGTCGGGGCCGGCCGGGCGCGGCGCGGGCAGCGCCGGGCCGGCCGGCTCCCGCACCACCGGGACGCCGGCCAGCGGGCCGCCGGGCCCGGTCAGGGCCGGCAGCGCGCCGGCCCCCCGGTCGTCGGCGATCACCGCGTCCAGGCCGGCCGCGGCGGCCATCGCCGCGGTCCGCTCGGCCGGGAAGTCCGGGTGCAGCGGCACCACGGCCGCGCCCGCGTACCCGGCGGCCAGCAGCCCCGCGTACGCCTGCTCGCTGCGCGCGGCCAGCAGTCCGACCCGCCGCGGCCGGCCGCCCGGGACCGCCGCGACGACCGTCCCGGCCAGCGCGAGCGCCCGCTCGTGCAGCTCCCGGTAGCCGAGCCGGGCCCGCCCGACCCGCAGCGCCTCCGCGTCCGGCCCGGCGGCCAGCCCGCGCAGGAACCACCCGGTGAGCGTCCCGGCCGCCGCGGCCCGCACGTCCTCCCCGACGAGCCCCGAGCCGGACACCCCGCCCGGGCCCGTAGCCGACACCCCGCGCGGGCCCGCGGCCGACGATCCGCCCGGGCCCGTACCGGACACCCCGCCCGGGCCCGCGGCCGGCGAGCCGTGCGGGTCCGGCGCCGCGGCCGTGAGATCCAGCGCGGCCATCTCACACCCCCCGCAGGGCGCGGGCGATGTAGCGCTGGGTCACGCCGGCCTGCTCCAGCACCGCGAAGTGGCCGCCGGACAGGGTGTACGCCTGGAACGGGCCGGTGGTGTGGTGCTCCCAGCCGGCCATGCCGGCGGTCCCGGTGCGCGCGTCGCCGTCCGCGGCCAGCGCCGTGACCGGCACGGACAGCGGCGGCTCGGCCCGCGGCGCGTGCGACTCCTTGACCGCGAAGTCCGCGCGGAACGGCGGCAGGATCATCCGCAGCACCGACGGGTCGCCGAGCATCCACTCCGGCGTGCCGCCGATGCGCCGCAGCAGCGCCACGACGTGCTCGTCCGACATCCCGCCGATCGGCGGCTCGCCGGAGTCCGGGTCGTCGCCCGGCGCGCTGCACCCGGAGACGAACAGGTGCAGCGGATCGGGCCCGCCGCGCCGGCGGATCTCCCGGACCAGCTCGAACGCCTCCAGCGCGCCCAGGCTGTGCCCGTACACCGCGTACGGCCGCACCGGCCCGCCCGGCACCGCCGCGCCGGCCGGCCCCTCCTCGTCCACCAGGTCCGCGAGCACCGCGTCCGCCAGGTCCGCGACCAGGCGGTCCATCTCCCGGTACGGGGTCTCCCGCAGCCGGGTCTCGCGGCCCGGCGGCTGCACCGGCCGGACCGACACCTCGCCGATCCGGCCGAACCACGAGCGGAACGCCGACGCCGAACCGCCCGCGTGCGGCAGGCAGTACAGCCGCGGCCCGACGCTGCCGGGGTGCTCGGCGAACGGGAACCACGCGGTGGCCGCCGCCGGTGCGCGCAGCGCCGTCGTCACGGCGTCACCTCCAGCGTGACGTAGCCCGGCGCGGGCTGGATCTGCGTCATGTCCGCCGCCAGCAGCACCCGGGCGCCGTCCCTGGACACCTCGCGGAACCCGCCGAACGCGTAGGTGATCTGCATCATCCGGTTGCGCCCGGTCTCCACGAAGTCCGCGGTCAGCCCGGCGCCGGCCGCCCGGGCGCGCTCCATGACGTGGCTGAGCAGCACCGAGCCGACGCCGCGGGACATCACCCGGCACGACATCAGCATCATCCGCAGCCGCCAGTCCGGGTCGCCCTTCTCCACCAGCGCCAGCCCGATCTTGCCGTACGAGCCGAACCGGTCCACCAGGCTGGCGACCAGCAGCAGGTGGTCGGGGGACTCGCGCAGCTCGTCCAGCTCGTCGTAGGAGTAGGTGCGGCCGGTGGCGTTGAGCTGGTTGGTGCGCACCGTCAGCTCCTCGGCCCGCTGGAGGTCCTCGCGGGCGGCCGGCGCGATCGTGAACGTCATGCCGAGCGAGGCGAGGAACTCCTCGTTGGTGCCCTTGAAGTCGCTCTCCACCTCGTCCCTGGCCAGCTGGCCGCGGTACATCGCGCGGCGCTGCGCGGACTCGTCGGAGACGAACCGCGGCCGGAACTCCTCGCGCAGCAGCTCGGTGTCCACGTCCGCGGCGTTCACCCGGGTCACCTCGGGCAGCGAGAACTCCATCTCGGCCAGCTCGAACTCCTGGTCGTCGACGAACGCGAAGGCGTCCAGGCCCAGGTTGAGCTTGGCGGCGATCCGGCGCACCGACTCGGACTTGGCGTCCCAGCCGATCTGCGGGAACAGGAACATGTCCTTCAGGCCCAGCTCGGTCAGCTTGGCCACCGCCGTGTCGTGGTCGTTCTTGCTGGCCACCGAGTGCAGGACGCCCAGCGCGTCCAGCCGGTGCAGGTGATCCACCACGTGCGGGCGCACCCGGACCTCGCCGTCCTCCAGCAGGACGCCGTCCCACAGGGTGTTGTCCAGGTCCCACACCACGCACTTGATGCGCCCCTGCCTGGGCTTGCGGTAAGGGTCGACCGCCGCCTCGACGGCCGCCTCCGCCGCTTCCACCGCCGCGTCCGCCGCGGTCCGCGTCACCGTGCTCACTGTGCTCCCTCCCGGAACGCCTCGTCGGCGATCGTCATCCGCTGGATCTCGTTGCTGCCCTCGATCAGCTCCATCACCTTCGCGTCCCGGTACATCCGCGCGACCGGGAAGTCGGCGGTCATCCCGTTGGCGCCGTGCACCTGGACGGCCTCGGTGGAGTGCCGGGCCGCGGCCGTGGACGCGAAGTACTTCGCCACCCAGGTGGCCATGATCGTCGCCGGGTCCCCGGCGTCCTTCAGCTCCCCGGCGCGGCGGCACAGCAGCCGCGCCGCCCGTACGTCGGTGACCATGTCGGAGAGCTTGGACCGGATCAGCGGCAGGTCCCGCAGCCGGCTGCCGGCCACCGTGCGGTGCGAGGTGTAGGCCGCGCACGCCTCCAGGCATGCCTGGACGATGCCGACCGATCCGCACGCCACGCTGTACCGCCCCAGGTCCAGGGTGCCGCTGAGCACCATGCCGGAGGCGAACGAGCTGGGCCCGAGCAGCGCGTCGGGCCCCAGCTCCACGTCGTCGAACTCGATCTCGGCGATCAGCGAGGCGCGGGTGCCGAGCATGTCCTCGATCGGTGTGACGCGCACACCGGGGGCGCTGCGCGGCACCAGCAGCGCGACGATCGAGGTCTCGGTGCGCGCGAACACCAGGTACAGGTCCGCGCGCTGACCGCCGGTGATCCACTTCTTGCGGCCGTTGAGCAGCCAGCCGCCGCGGTGCGGCTCGACCCGGGTGGAGATGCCGGCCGCGTCGCTGCCGGCGCCCGGTTCGGACAGGCAGAACGCGCCCCGCACCCGGCCGGTGGCCAGGTCGCGCGCCCACTGCTCCAGCTGTACGTCGCTGCCCCAGCGCAGCAGCGCCCAGGAGAGCATCGTGTGCACGGTGAGCAGGGAGCGGACCGAGGAGCAGCCGCGGCCCACCTCCTCGTGCACCGCGCCCAGGGTCACCATGTCCAGGTCCCTGCCGCCCCAGCGGGCGGGGAGGAACGGGGCCCACAGGCCCTGTTCCCCGACCCGCTCCTGGACCTCCTCCGGCACCGCGCCGGCCCGGTCGTACGCGTCGGCGACCGGCACGATGCACTCGTCGACGAAGGCACGCACCGAGGCCCGGTCGATGGGGGCCGGCGCCGGCGCCGATGTCCGTGCCGGTGCCGGTGCCGGTGGCGCCACGGATGGCGCCACGGTCACACTCGTCATGCTGTCCTCCTCAGGAGACCGGCGCCGGATCGGTCAGCCGGGCGACCAGCGCGGCCATGGACTCGACGGTGCGGAAGTTGTCGATGCGCAGCTCGTCGTTGGGGACGGTGGCGCCGAAGGTCTTCTCGATGAACATCACCAGCTCCATCGCGAACAGCGAGTTGATGAAGCCCAGGGCGAAGATGTCCTGGTCGGGGGTGATGTCGGCCTGCGGGAACCGGCCCTGGACGAAGGACTGGACGCGCTCGGCGGGGGTCTGCGGGGCGGCCTCGGCGTGCGCGGCGGCCAGGGCGTCGATGGAGGTGCCGGTGGTGGTGACGGTCTCGGACATGATGGTCATCCCTTGGTGTCGTAGGTGTAGAAGCCACGGCCGGTCTTGCGGCCGTGCAGGCCGGCGTCCGTCATCTGCTTGAGCAGCGGGCAGGGCCGGTACTTGCTGTCGGCGTAGTGCTCGTAGAGCACCTCGACGCTGTAGAGGATCGTGTCGACGCCGATCAGGTCCGCGGTCTCCAGCGGACCCATGGGGTGGCCGAAGCAGCCCCGGAAGACCTCGTCCACCGACTCGGCGGTGGCGACGCCCTCGTGGACCAGGTAGGCGGCCTCGTTGACGGTGAGCATGAGCACCCGGTTGGAGACGAAGCCCGAGGCGTCCTTGACCTCGACGGCCTTCTTGCCGAAGTCGGCCAGGAACTGCCGGGTGACCTCGACGACCTCACGGGTGGTGTGGAACCCGGGGATCAGCTCCACGACCGGCTTGGCCGGCACCGGGTTCATGAAGTGCACGCCGACCACCCGCTGCGGGTGCTCGCCGACCGCGGCGACCCGGGTGATCGGGATCGCGGAGGTGTTGACGATGACCACCGCGTCGGGGCTGAGCACCTGGTCCAGCTCGCGGTGCACCTCGCGCTTGGTCTCCCAGTCCTCCGTGACGTTCTCGATCACGAAGTCGGCCTTGGCCAGGGCGTCCAGGCCGACCGCGGTGGTGATCCGGCCGAGGATCTCGTCCGGGTCGAGCACCGGGCCGCCCATCAGGCCGCTGAGCCGGCAGTTGCGGGAGATGACGGCCTTGGCGCCGTCCAGGACCTCCTCGCTGATGTCGACCAGGATGGTCTCGTAGCCGTACTGGGCCAGGTTCTGGGCGACTCCGACGCCCATGACGCCTGCGCCGACGACTCCAACGACAGTCATTGCTCTCTCCGTTTCCACGGCGCTACCGCCGAGCGTGTACGAGTTGGGACGGGATACGAAAGGGGGCCTTACGGGTCGGCCGGTGGAAAGACCGGGGACCGGACCGTGGGGATCGGACGGTCGGTCTCGGTCAGGCGGCCTTGCGGCGGCGCGCCGCCGCGGTCTTCAGGCCGGAACGCCGCCGCTCGGCCTGACCGGACCGGTCGGCGTCGCCGGCCCGCCCGGAGGCACCGGCGCCCTCCGGCGCGGACCCGGCCGGCGCCTGCGCACCGGAGCCGACCACCCGGGCCAGGGCCTCCACGGTCGGGGCCTCGTAGAGGATGTGCGGGGGCAGCTCGGCGTCCGGGAAGGCGGTACGCAGCTTGGCCAGCAGCGCGATGCCGAGCAGCGAGTTGCCGCCGAGCTCGAAGAAGTTGTCGCCGGTGCCGACGCGCTCCAGCTTCAGCTGGTCGCGCCACACCTCCGCGACGGCCTCCTCGTCCGCGCCGGACGGCTCCCGGTAGGGGGTGAGCAGCTCCGGCCGCGGGTGCCGGGCGCCGGGCGTGCCGCCGCCCGCCGGGTCGAGGACCGCCGCGACGGTGAAGCCGGTGGCGTAGTCGACCATGGTCGGCAGGTCCTGGGTGGAGACCACGATCCGCGGCTCGCCCGAGGCCAGGGCCCGCAGCAGCGAGCGCCAGCCCTCGTCGAACGCGATGCCGAAGGTCTCCCGGTGGCCGCGGAAGAACGCCTGCAGCCGGTCGTCGTAGCCGGCGAGCCCGAACTCCCAGGCGTTCCACTGCCATTCGCCCCAGTCCACCGACACCACCCGGCGGCCCTCGCCGGCCAGCCGCGCGGCGCAGGCGTCCAGGTAGGCGTTGGCGGCGCAGTAGTCGACCTGGCCGGGGCCGCCGCCGGTGGCGGAGGTGATCGAGGAGAAGAAGGCCAGGAAGTCCAGCGGGACCTCGTCGGCCTCGCCGATCCGCAGGCCCTCGGTGAGCGCCCGCGCACCGTCGACCTTGGGTGCGAGCACCAGGTCGGAGTCCTCGGGCCGCTTGAACTGGATCAGCCCGGTGCCGGGCACGCCGGCCGCGTGCAGCACGCCGTGCAGCGCGCCGAACCGCTCGTGCGCGGCGGCCACCGCCCGGCGCACGTCGGCCGGTTCTGCCACGTCGCCGGCGACCACCTCGACCTCGGCGCCCAGCGCCAGCAGCGCCAGCACCTGGCGCACCCGCTCGCGCACCGACTCCTCGGCCGGCTCCGTGCCGTCCGCGACGGCCGTCCACCGCTCGCGCGGCGGCAGCCCGCGGCGGCCGAGCAGCACCAGCCGGGCGCGGCACTCGCGCGCCAGGTTCCCGGCCATCGCCAGGCCGATGCCGCCGAGACCGCCGGTGATCAGGTAGACGCCCTCCTCGCGCAGCACCTGCCGGGCGGCGTCCCCCGCGTCGGGGGCGGCCATCGCCTCGTAGCCGGGCGTCCAGCGGCGTCCGCCGCGCAGCGCCACGGTCGCGCCGGTACGCGGCCGGCGCAGCTCGGCGGCGATCGCCGCGGCCGGCGTCGAGGGCTCCACGTCGACCAGCCGCGTCGTCACCCCCGGGTACTCCAGCGGCACCACCAGCGCGGGCCCGACCAGCGTCGCCGCCTCCGGTCGCGCCTCCGCCCCGTCGAGCACGGCATGCGCCCCCGCGGTCACCAGGTCCAGCGACCAGTCGGTGAAGCCGAGTTCACCCGCGGCATGGGCCAGCGCGACGAGCGTGTGCAGCCCGCGCCGCACGGCCTCGGCCGTCGGGTCGCCGCCGGCCGCCGTACGGGTCGGCGCGGTGGTCGCGGTGGTCGCGGTGGCTTCGGCGGTCGCGGTGGCCTCGGCGGTCGCGGTGCTCGCGGTGGTCCCCGTGGTGCGGGTGGCTCCGGCTGTCGCGGCTGTCGGGTTCGTGCCGGCGGCCGGGTGCGGGAGGGTCCACAGGTGGACGACGCGGTCGAGCGGGAGGCCGCGGTCGCGCAGCGCGCGCAGCAGCGACTGCGCGTCGGCGTGGTCGCCGGGGCGGACCGCGTAGCCGGCGTCGGCGTCGGCGGTGAAGGCCGCGCCGGGGCGTACCGCGGTGACGGCGGCGCCCTCGGCGAGGGCCGCGGCGCGCAGCTCCGCCAGCACCGGGTCGTCCGCGCCGTCGGCGTACACCAGCCAGTGCGCGGGCTGCCCGGCGGCCGGGGCGGGCGCGGCGGTCTGCCGCCACACCGGCTGCCACAGCCACTGCTCCTCCGGCAGCCGCGGAACCCGGTCCAGGTCCTCGAAGGAGGTCAGGCCCTCCGCGGCCGGCGCGCCGGCCGTGACCGCGGCGACCCGACCGCTGCCGGGCAGCGGAGCCGGCTCGATCCAGTAGCGCTGCCGCTGGAACGGATAGGTCGGCAGCGGCACCCGGCCGGGCAGCGCGTCGCCGTGCAGCGGCGCGGTGTGCGGCGCGCGGCCGTGGTACGCGGCCCAGTCCAGCTCCACACCGGTCAGCCACAGCCGCGCCACGCACTCGGTGAGCACCGCGTCCGAGGGCCGCGGGTCGCTCTGCGCGGGCAGCGTCGCGGTGATCAGCGGCCAGCGCCGCGGGGGGCAGCCGGCGCCGCGCAGCATCGCGCCGAGCGACGGGCCGGGGCCGATCTCCACGACCGCCAGCTCCTCGTCCTCCAGCAGCCGCCGCATCCCCGCGTCGAACCGCACGGTGCGGCACATGTGCGCCGCCCAGTAGCCGGGGTCGGTCACCAGTGCCGCGTCCGCGATGTCACCGGTGACGTTCGAGATGTACGGCGACCGGGGCGCGTGGAGCGTGACGTGCTCCGCCACCCACGCGGTCAGCTCGTCGGCGACGCCGGCCAGCATCCGGGAGTGGAAGGCGTGCGTGGTGCGCAGGCCCCGGGCCGGCACGCCGTCCCGCTGCAACGCCGCGACCAGGTCGTCCAGCGCCTGCTGCGGTCCCGCGACCACCACCGAGGCCGGGCCGCTCTCGACCGCGACGTCCAGGCCGCGTGCCTGGAGCCGGTAGCGGGCGCGCAGTTGCTCCGCGCCGAGCGGCACCGCGGCCATCGCGCCGCGCTCCACCCCGGAGATCAGCCGGGCGCGGTACGCGACCAGCGCCACCGCGTCCCGCGGCGACAGCACCCCTGCCAGGCACGCGGCCACGTACTCGCCGAGGCTGTAGCCCAGCATCAGCGCGGGCCGCACGCCCCAGGCGAGGAAGGTGCGGGCCAGCGCGTACTCCACCGCGAACATCAGCGGCTGCACCACCTCGGTGCGCTCCAGCTCCTCGGCCCGCCGGTCGGCCGCGGCGCTCGCCCGGCCCAGCAGCGCGGCCAGGTCCATGCCGCCGCCCGGCCGGTCGCCGGTGAGCAGGCCGGCCACGTCGGTGTCCGGCAGCAGCGGCGCGAGCAGCGCCGCGACGGCGTCGAACTCGGCGCGGAACACCGGCTCGTGGCGGTACAGGTCGCCGACCATGCCCGGGTACTGCTCACCGACGCCGGCGAACAGGAAGGCCACGCCGCGGCCCGAGGCCGTCTCCACCCGCGCCGCGACCGGCACGGAGTCGTCGGCGCCGGTGAGCACCGCCGCGGCGTGCGCGGCGCCCGTGACCACGGCGGCCCTGCGGTGCTCGAAGGTCTTGCGGCCGACGTGCAGGGTGTAGGCGACGTCAGCGGTGGCGGGGGCGGTCGCTTGTGCGGGGGCGGCCTGTGCGGAGGCGGCCTGTGCGGAGGTGGCCTGCGCGGCGGCGCCGGCCGGCGCGGGCTGCCCGGCGGCGTGTTCGGCGAGGTGCTCGCCGAGGTCGCGGACCGCCTGGTCGGCCGCCGCCTCGGTGCGGGCCGAGACGGCCAGCACATGGTGGCGGCGGGCGCCGGGGCCGCGCTCGGGCCGCGACGGCGGCTGCTCCAGGACGACGTGCACGTTGGTGCCTCCCATGCCGAGCGAGTTGACGCCGGCGATCCGCGGACCGCGCCCGCGCTCCGGCCACACGGCGGCCTCGGCGTTGACGTAGAAGGGACCGCTCGCGAAGTCGATCTGCGGGTTGGGGCGGGTGTAGTTGAGCGAGGCGGGGATGAAGCCCTCGCGGACCGCGAGCGTCGCCTTGATCAACCCGGCCGTGCCGGCCGCGTGGTTGAGGTGGCCCACGTTGGTCTTGACCGCGCCGATCGGGATCGTGCCGGGACCGGCGCCCGGGCCGAACGCCTGGGTGAGCGCGGCGACTTCGATCGGGTCGCCCAGCTCGGTGGCCGAGCCGTGTGCCTCCACGTAGCCGATGTCGCCGGCCGTGACGCCCGCTTCCGCCATCGCCGCGCGCACCGCGACGGCCTGCCCCGACACGCTCGGCGCGGTGTAACCCGCCTTCAGAGCGCCGTCGTTGTTCAGCGCGGTGCCGCGGATCACCGCGTGCACGGTGTCCCCGTCGCGCAGCGCGTCCGACAGCCGCTTGAGCACCACCACCGTCGCGCCGTCGCCGAACATCGTGCCGGTGGCGTCGGCGTCGAAGGAGTGCACGTGCCCGTCGTGCGAGTCCATGCCGCCGGGCATCCTGCGGTGGCCCTTGCGGTCCGGCACCCCGATCGAGACGCCGCCGGCCAGCGCGGTCTCGCACTCGCCGGCCCGCAGGCTGCGCACCGCGGTGTGCACCGCGACCAGCGACGTGGAGCAGAAGGTCTGCACCGCCACGCTCGGCCCGCGCAGGTCGAACAGGTAGGACACGGTGGTGGTCAGCGCGTCCTTGTCGTTGCTCATGATCAGCTCGTACGGGCTCACGTCCACGGCCCCACCCAACTGCGGGATCATGCCGAGCAGATACGTGCTGAGGTTGGCGCCGCCGAACACGCCGATCCGGTCGCGGTAGCCCTCGTCGGCGTAGCCGGAGTGCTCCAGCGCCTCCCAGCAGACCTCCAGGAACAGCCGCTGCTGCGGGTCGGCGAGCGCCGCCATCCGCGGGCTCATCCCGAAGAACCCGGCGTCGAAGGAGGCGATGTCGTCCAGCACCGGGCGCGCCCGCACGTACTCCGGGTCGTGCGCCAGCTCCGGGTCGACGCCGGCCTCGACCAGCTCCTCCGGGGTGAAGAAGCTGATCGACTCCACGCCGTCGCACAGGTTCTGCCAGAACTGCCGCACGTCGCCCGCGCCGGGGAAGCGGCCGGCCATGCCGATGACGGCGATGCGCTGGTCGTCCGCGTCGAGCCGGGCGGCGGCGGGGACCGGCGGGGAGGCCGGTACGGGAGCGGCGGGAGCCGCCTGCTCAAGGTCCGCCTGCTCGAGGGTCGCCTGCTCAACGGCCGTCGGCCGTACGGGAGTCGGGGCCGCGTCCACCGCGACGCGGGCCGGGGCGGGAGCGGAGG
>JAJSZB010000689.1:0-1624 GCA_050613715.1 Streptomyces sp. IBSBF 3018 | reverse complement strand
GCCAGGGCGGGGGCGGTTTCGGTGAGGGCGGCGGCCACGTCGTGGGCCAACCGGGCGCACAGGGTCAGGAGGGCGGCGCGGGAGTGGGTCTCGACGGCGGGGCGCGGCGTCCAAGACGTACGGGAGACACATTCCACGCGGACCTCGTCCGCGCCCTGCGGGGTGAACGTCAGGGTGCGCTCGACACCCTGCGGGTACAGGTCGAGCTCGACGTCGTCACCGGCGCGCAGCGCGTCGACCAGGTACGGCAGCTCCTCAAGGAACGCGGACATGTCGTAGGACACGTCGAACCGCCAGTCCGGCGTGCCGAAGCCGCCGATCCTGAAGGCCGCGTCGGTCGCGCCCAGCGCCTGGCAGGCCCGCATGACCAGGTACTCGTAGTCCTCGGTGTCCTCCAGCGGGTCGAGTCCCGCCGCCCGCACCCGCGCCGCGGACTGCGCCGACGGGCCGCTGAAGGCGAAGGTGAAAGCGGAAGCGGGGGCAGGGGGCACGGTGATCACTCCGGGATGACGGGATACGCGGACTTGTAGAACCCCGCCCGGCTCGGCACCAGGAGCGCGTGCGTGGTGCTTCGGCAGTGGGCGGGGTGAGCGCCCGGAGAAGGGGTGGTTAGGCCGGAAGAGTGGCGTTCGTCTGAAAATCGGGGATCTCGGGGTGCGGCTGCTGGGAATCTGTGCTCGCGTCCGCATGATCGGATTTGTCAGCTCAGCGGATGACGGAACAACCGTATCCGCGTCCGATCACCGGAAGTGAGAGGCCGAGAAGTCATGGCTGTTGCCGCCGACGTGAAGTCGTTCTGGGGCGCGCTGCTCAGCGTGCTGCTCAAGTGCATCGCCGCGCTGGGGTTCACCACCCCGGCGCGTACCGCCACCGCCGCCGTGGCCGGCGCGGAGGTCCTGCCGGCCGGGATCGCCGGCGCCGGGGTGGCGGGCGTGCCGCAGCGCCGCACGGCGGGCGGGCGCGCGGGAGGAGGTGCAGGTGTCAGGACGGCGGCGCGGCGCGCGACCGTGCCGGCGCCCCGCGGGTACGACCCGCACCAGCGCAGGCTCGACCTCGGGCGCAAGCGCACCCTGCCGCCCACGATGAAGCAGCGCATCGGCGCGGAGGCCCACGGATCGTCCCCGAGCGCGCGCAGCCTGCGGATCGACGACCTGCTCGGCGCGGACTTGGCTGGCGTGGCGGACGGTTCTGCTGCCGGCTCCGGGTCCGGCTCGGGGTCGGTTTCGGGCGCCGGTGCTTCCGCTCCCGCCGCTTCCACCGGATCCGCCGCTTCCGCCGGGTCCCCTGCCGCCGCGTCCGCGAGTGACACCGCCGGCACCGGCACCGCCCCCGTCGCCACCCTCACCCGCTGAAACGTCCGCGCATCCGCGGACGCGTATCGGTATCCGCAGCCGCAGCCGCATCGGACGACGGTCACGTCATCTCGTCGTACCGCTCGACTCCGCAGACGGGCCATGGCCGGCCCGTGGACGGCCCGCTCAAGCTCCTGGAAAACCCGGCAGTACCCGCATGACGACCCTCTGACTCTCGACGGCCGGCGCGTGACCGTTCCGCGCCACGTCGTCACCCGCACCACCCGTCGTCGTGCGCCGCACCGCCGGGGCAGCCCGCCCCCCGCACACAC
>JAJSZB010000688.1:0-1635 GCA_050613715.1 Streptomyces sp. IBSBF 3018 | reverse complement strand
GGCCCCGCGGCCCCCGCCGCCACCGCCGCGATCCCCGGCTTCGCCTACCACCGCGTCCCCGTCGCGGACGGCGTCCGGCTCAACGTCGCCGTCGCCGGCGCCGGCACGCCCGTGGTCCTGCTGCACGGCTTCCCGCAGACGCACCTGATGTGGCGGCACGTCGCCGCCGACCTCGCGGCCGACCACACGGTGATCTGCCCCGACCTGCGCGGCTACGGCGCGAGCGACAAGCCGGCCGAGGCGGGCCCCGACACCTACTCCAAGCGCACGATGGCCGCGGACGTGGTGGCGCTGGCGAAGGCGCTCGGGCACGACCGGTTCGCGCTGGCCGGGCACGACCGCGGCGCGCTCGTGGCGTTCCGCGCCGGGCTCGACCACCCGGCCGCCGTGACGCACCTGGCCTGCCTCGACGTGCTGCCGACCGTCGACATGTGGGAGGTGATGCACGGGACCACCGCGGCCGTCGGCTTCCACCTCTATCTGATGGCGCAGCCGCCCGGCCTGCCCGAGCGGATGATCGCCGCGGCGTCCGACGACTTCTTCGGCCACTTCCTGGACATCTGGACGGGCGACCCCGGCGCGATCCCCGCCGACGTCCGCGCCGCGTACCTCGACGCGTGCCGGGCCGCCGTCCCGTCGATCGTCGCGGACTACCGCGCCTCGGCCGGCATCGACGTCGAGCACGACCGCGCCGACCGGGAGGCCGGCCACCGCCTGCGGATGCCGGTCGCCGTGCTCCAGCAGGACTGGGGCGCCGCGCTCGGCTTCGACGCGGCGGCGCTGTGGCGCTCCTGGGCGCCGGACCTGCGCCACACGCCCGTGTCCTACGGCCACTTCATGGCCGAGGAGGCGCCTGCCGAAGTCGCCGCGGCACTGCGGGAGTTGGTGGCCCGCTGACGCCCGCCCGGCCTGCGGCACTCACAGCGGCCGGGTGTTGAGCAACCGCCGTACCCCGCACAGGGGTTGACCATATGCCGTACGCCCGGCGGGCGTTGTCCGCGCGGCTGGCCACACTCCGCGTCATGCTGGCACTCGACGATCCCCGCTGGGCCGCGCTGGACCACCGCGGCTGGTCCGAGGGGCGCGGTGCGCCTGACGCGCCGTACGTGCCCGACGAGTTGCGCCGGCTGTACGAGGACCCGGGGGACGCCGAGCGGTTCGACGACCTGTGGCCGTATCTGTGCTCCGAGGGCACCGCATGGCCCGCCGGCCACGCCGCCGTGCCGCACCTGGTCGCCCTCGCACGCGCCACGCCGCCCGCCGAACGGGACACGTACCTCTACGTCGTGGGGCTGATCGCGATGTGCTCGGGCGAGGGCGGTGCGCCCGGCCCCGAGCTGCCGGACGACCTCGCGGCGGCGTATCTGGCCGCGCTGCCCGAGGCGTTGGCGCTGCTCGCCGAGACGCTGGTCGCCGCGGACCTCGACCAGCTCGGCACCCGCTACCTGCTCGCCGCGGCGGCGGCGCTCAAGGGCCACACCGAGTACGCCGAGGTGCTCAACGACCTCGACGTCTACGCGGAGTGCCAGTCCTGCGGCGAGCCCATGCTCGAACTCCCGGACGACTAGGCCGCCCCTGGCTCATACGACGTCGAACGGGGACGAGGAGGAGGACTGCGGGGGCAGGGAAGAGGGC
>JAJSZB010000687.1:0-1635 GCA_050613715.1 Streptomyces sp. IBSBF 3018 | reverse complement strand
GGACCCCGGGACCCCGGGACCCCGGGGTCCCGGGGGTCCCGGAGTGCTCGGGGTGCCCGGGGTTCCCGGCTCCGCGCCCGCGCCCGGCCGCCCCGCGCAACGGCGCCCACGCGCGCCCTCACCCGCCCGGCGGTACCCCCGCGCAAAAATAGATGTACATACAAGGTAGATGTGCGTGTCAGGCGCGACCGCCGGTCGTAACCTCGGAACCATGGCTGACTCGGCTTCCCGCATCCTCGCATTCGCCGAACACGCCCTCTCGTCGCCGTTCCCGCTGCGCGTGCGCGCCTGGGACGGCAGCGAGGCCGGGCCCTCCGGCGCACCCGCACTCGTCATCCGCAGGCGCCGCGCGCTGCGCCGCCTGCTCTACCGGCCGGGCGAACTCGGCCTGGCGCGCGCCTGGGTGGCCGGCGACCTCGACGTCGACGGCGACCTCTACACCGCGCTCGACCTGCTCTCCGGCCTGTTCTGGGACCGCGACGAGCCCGAGACGCCGCCGTCCGCGCTCCGCTCGCTGCGCCGCACCGCGAGCGCGCTGCGCGACCCGGCGACCTATGGGCTGGCCCGCGAGGCGCTGGCGCTGGCCGGCCCGGGGCTGCCGCCGGTCGCGCCGCAGGAGGAGCTGCGGCGCCGGACCGGCATCGCGCACACCAAGCGCCGCGACAAGGAGGCGATCGCCCACCACTACGACGTGGGCAACGACTTCTACGGCCTGGTGCTCGGCCCGTCGCTGGTCTACTCGTGCGCGGTGTGGCCCGAACTGCCGGACGGCGCAGGCACACTGGAGGAGGCCCAGCGGGCCAAGCTGGACCTGGTCTGCCGCAAGCTGGGGCTGCGCGAGGGGCAGCGGCTGCTGGACGTCGGCTGCGGCTGGGGCTCGATGGTGCTGCACGCCGCCGAGCACTACGGGGTGCGGGCGACCGGCGTCACGCTCTCGGTGGAGCAGGCGGCGCTGGCCCGCAAGCGGGTGGCCGACGCCGGGCTGACCGACCGGATCGAGATCCGGGTGCAGGACTACCGCGACGTCAGGGACGGTCCGTACGACGCGATCTCGTCGATCGGGATGGCCGAGCACGTGGGCAGCGACCGCTACCTGGAGTACGCGCGGGACCTGTACGCGCTGCTGGCGCCCGGCGGCCGGCTGCTCAACCACCAGATCGGCCGGCGCCCGCTGCGCGCCGAGGAGGAGTACCGCATCGACGAGTTCATCGACCGCTACGTCTTCCCCGACGGGGAGTTGGCGCCGATCGGCGTGACAGTCTCGCGGCTGGAAGAAGCCGGTTTCGAGGTCCGGGACGTCGAGGCACTGCGCGAGCACTACGCACGGACGCTACGCGCATGGGTGTCGAACCTGGAGGCGAACTGGAAGCAGGCGGTAGCCGCGACGTCCCCCGGCCGGGCCCGGGTGTGGCGGCTGTACATGGCGGCGTCGGCGGTCTCCTTCGAGCGCAACCGGATCGGCGTGAACCAGGTGCTGGCGGTCCGCACGCCGGGTGACGGCAGGTCAGGGTTGCCCCCGACCAGGCGTTCCTGGCTCTCCTGAGCCCGGCCGCGCGTCCCTCGCGGCCCCGTCCGCGACCGCCCCGCGAGCCCTCCGCGACCCTTGACGCCCCCTTCCGCGCCCCGGGAGCGCCC
>JAJSZB010000686.1:0-1641 GCA_050613715.1 Streptomyces sp. IBSBF 3018 | reverse complement strand
CCCCGACCGCCCCGACCCGGGCCGCGCGCCCGCCACCCGCACCCGCCACCCGCACCCGCACCCGCACCCGCACCGTACGAAAGGCCGGACGTATGACCACCGCACTGCCCAAGGTCGCCTGGATCGGGCTCGGGATCATGGGATCGCCCATGTCCGAGAACCTGCTCAGGGCCGGATACGACGTCACCGGCTTCACGCTGGAGCCGGAGAAGCTGCGCCGCCTGGCCGACCGCGGCGGCACCGCCGCGGCGTCCGTCGCCGAGGCCGTCAAGGACGCCGATGTGATCGTCACAATGGTCCCCGCCTCGCCGCAGGTGGAGGCGATCGCGTACGGCGACGACGGGGTCCTCGCGCACGCCCGGCGCGGCGCGCTGCTGATCGACGCCTCCTCGATCACCCCGCAGACGTCGATCGACCTGGCACGGGCGGCGAAGCGGCGCGGCGTCCGGGTGCTGGACGCGCCGGTCTCGGGCGGCGAGGCCGGCGCGATCGAGGCGGTGCTGTCCATCATGGTCGGCGGGGAGCGGGCCGACTTCGAGGAGGCGCGGCCGCTGCTCGGCGCGCTCGGCAGCACGGTGGTGCACTGCGGTCCGCACGGCGCGGGCCAGACCGTGAAGGCCGCCAACCAGCTGATCGTCGCGGTCAACATCCAGGCGTGCGCGGAGGCGGTGGTCTTCCTGGAGAAGTCCGGCGTGGACCTGCCCGCCGCGCTGGAGGTCCTGGGCGGCGGGCTGGCCGGCTCGACCGTGCTGGCCCGCAAGAAGGACAACTTCCTCGACCGCTCCTTCGCCCCGGGCTTCCGGATCGACCTGCACCACAAGGACATGGGCATCGTCACCGACGCGGCCCGCGCGGTCGGCGCCGCGCTGCCGGTCGGCTCGCTGGTGGCGAGCCTGGTCGCCGCGCTGCGCGCGCAGGGCGACGGCGGTCTGGACCACTCCGCGCTGCTGCGCGGCGTCGAGCGCCTGTCCGGCCTCCCCGTCGCCGGCTGAGCCGGTCCGTTCCGGAGTACGCCCCCGAACCCCGTCCGGCGGTGCGTGACACTACGTCGCGCCAGCGCACCGCCGGACGGAACCAACGACCGCCGCAGCAGCGAGACTTGAGGGGCCGTCAGGGCGGCGGAGGTGGCCCGGCCGGGGCGCGGGACACGGTCGTTTCGTCACGGACCGCTCGGGTACGGCCCCGGCGCCGCGGACTTCCTGCACTATGGACGGACGACCACCCGCGGTCTGACCAGCCGCGGCCGACCGGGAGTTCGAGCCATGGCTGAGAGCGTGCACGTGAGCTGTCCGGCCTGCGGACGCGAGCACAGCTACAGCGCGCCGACGTTCCCCTGCGCATGCGGTACGCCACTGGCGCCGCGCCGGTCCTGGTGCGGCACCCTTCGTGGGACGACTCGTGGGTACGGCTGCGCTGCCCGGACTGCGGGCGCACCGACCAGTGGCCGCAGCCGGAGTTCGACTGCGCGTGCGGCGTACTGGTCCGCCTGCCCGTGGAGGGCGCGGGCGCAGCCGCGGACGCGGGGCCTGGCGAGGGGACCGGCGGACCGGCGGGCGATACGGCCTCCCGCCCGGCGGACGCGAGCAACCCCGCGGCGTCCGCCTCGTCCGCGGCCTCCGCGTCCCCCGCGTCCCCCACCGC
>JAJSZB010000685.1:0-1651 GCA_050613715.1 Streptomyces sp. IBSBF 3018 | reverse complement strand
GGCGTGGGGCCGCGCCCGTGGGGCTGCGGTTCGCCGTGCTCGGGGACTCGCTCAGCGAGGGAGTGGGCGATCCGCTGCCCGGCGGGGGCTGGCGGGGGTGGGCCGCGCTGCTCGCGGAGTCGCTGGGCGCGGACGTGCGCGTGCTCAACGCGGCGCTGAGCGGGGCGCGTTCCGCCGACGTTGCCGGGCCCCAGCTCCGGGCGGCGCTGCGGCACCGGCCGCACCTCGCGTCGGTCGTGGCCGGCGGCAACGACACACTGCGCGGCACCTTCGACATCGGCGAGGTCGCCGCCGACCTGCACGCCGCGATGGGCGCGCTGCGCGCCGCAGGCGCCGAGGTCCTCACCGCGTGCCTGCCCGACGCCGGCAGCGTGCTCGGCCTGCCCCGGCCGCTGGCCCGTCCGCTCGCCCGCCGGATGCGCGCGGTCAACCACGTCGTGCACGCCCTGTCCGCGCACCACGGCGCGATCCACGTGCACGTCGTCGACCACGCCTGGGGCGAGCGCCCCGAGATGCTCGGCGCGGACCGGCTGCACCCCAGCGAGGCCGGACACCGGCTGCTGGCCCGGGACTTCCACCGCGCGCTCGCCGCGGCCGGCCTGGCCTCCGGGGCCGGGCCGCGCCTGGAGCCCGACGGGCGGGCGGCCGGCCGCGCCGCCGCGGCCTGGTGGCTCGCCACCCGCGGCACCCGCTGGGTCGCGGAACGCTGCACCGACCTGCTGCCCGACCTGCTGCGGCTGGCCCTCGCGGAGTACCGCGGCGACGCCGCCCGGCTGGACGAGGCTGCGGACCGGGCCACACGGGACGCGCTGCGCGCGCTAGGCGTGGCCGAGCACGCCGGGCCGCAACCCCCGGCGGTTCAGCTCGGGCGAGGCGCGCGCAGCACGACGAAGCGCAGCGGCGTGCCCGGCGGCGCCTGGGCCGCGGCGGACAGGGACGAGGCCGGGACCACGCCGATGACCGGGTAGCCGCCGGTGGTCGGATGATCGGCCAGGAAGATCACCGGACGGCCGTCCGGCGGCACCTGCACCGCACCCAGCACCATGCCCTCGCTGGGGAGTTCGCCGTCGCGGGCGCGCTCCAGCGCGGGACCGAGCGTGCGCAGGCCGATCCGGTTGGACTGCGGCGAGACGGTCCACGTGCCGGTGCGCAGCAGCGCGAGCGCGCCGGGCGTGAACCAGTCGTCGCGCGGACCCGGCACGATCGGCAGGGCCAGCGGCGCGCCGGGCGCAGCGCCCGGGAGCGGCGGGTACGGCTGCGCGTCCACGGCCGCGGCCGGCCCCCCGGGGTCGCCGAGCGGCAGGCGCGCGCCGTCGGCCAACGGCGGCGGCCCCAGCCCGGAGAGCAGGTCCGTCGACCTGCTGCCCAGCACCGGGTCGACGACGATGCCGCCGCGCACCGCGAGATAGCTGCGCACGCCGTACGTGGCCGCGCCGACCTCCAGCAGCGCGTCGCGCGGCACCCGCACGGGCGCGCCCCACGCCGCGGGCCGCCCCTCGACCCGTACCGCGCACGCCGCGCCCGTCACCGCGACGACCGCGGGCCGCGTGAACCGCACGGCGCACCCGACGACCGTCGTCTCCAGCCCGGCGGCGTTTGGCTCGTTCCCCACGAGCCGGTTCCCCAGCCCCCACGCCGCCTCGTCCAACGC
>JAJSZB010000684.1:0-1695 GCA_050613715.1 Streptomyces sp. IBSBF 3018 | reverse complement strand
GGCGAAGAGGAGCCGGGAGGAGCCGGGAGGACCGGGGGAGGGGCCGGAACGCTAGTCGATCGCCCCGCCCGCGCCGTCCGAGCGCCAGCGCACCCCCGGCGCGGTCTCCTCCGGCATCTCGTACCACTCCTGCGGCCGCCGCGGCTGCGGTATCTCGCCGCCCTGCCGCAGCATCCGGCCGTCCCGCAGGTGCCGGCCGAGCAGCGCGCCGCCGAAGACCACGAAGCCGACGCCGACCAACCACGTCACCACCGTCAGCACGGTGCCGACCGGGCCGTACGTGCCCGCGTTGCTGACCAGCAGCTGCGCGAAGAAGAAGTGCGAGAAGACCCGCAGTCCGGCCAGGCCCACCATGGTGAAGACCGCGCCCGGCAGCGCGGTGCGCACGTCGACGCCGCCGCCGAGCAGGAACCACTGCCCCCACGCGAAGAAGACGACGCCCAGCGCGAAGGTGAGCACCAGCCGCACGGCCGCCGGCGCCGGGCCGCTGCCCAGCACCGCCGCGCTCTGCGACTCGCAGAACAGATAGCCGGTGAGCACCGCGAGCCACACCAGCCGCCGCAGGTCGCGGTGCCAGGGGCCCGACGGCAGGTCCCAGATCTTGCGGTAGCCGGTCTCCACGCTGGCCACGAACGACAGCCCGAAGTACGCCAGCGAGGCCAGGCTCCACGCGCTGGTGGCGCTGAGCACGTTGGTCGGCGCGGCGAACAGGCTGCGCACGCCGTGCGAGCCGGTCGCGTCCAGGCCCATGCCGTCCACTACCCACTGCGCGAAACCGGGCCGGTGCTCCCACGGCGTCGCCGCCGCGACCACCACGAGCAGCGGCATCAGCGTGACGAAGCCGAGCGCGGCGAAACCCATCGAGCGGTGCATCAGCTCGATGTGCGACGCCTGCTTCGTCAGCCGCCCGATCGCGGAGCGGTGCCAGGCGTCCGACAGCGAGGACATGGAGTCACCTTTCCCAGCGCGCATTCGGCGTATCCGCTGTGGATACCGGGCGAGGTCCCTCGAACGCAACTCCGGCCCCACCGGACGCGGTTGTCAGGGCGGCGCGCGAACGTCCCCCGGTTGCAACCGCGTTCGCGCCGGCCGCTGGACGCGCGCGGTGCCGGGCGTAGGCCGTCATCCGCCAGTCATCGGACGGACACCGTACGGCCAAGGTATGACAACGGACTGTCGGGTAGGGCTCCCGGCCCGGCGGAAGCGGCGTTACCGTGTGCCCCTCACATGCCCGTCTGGGGGGATCATGCCCATCCGTACCGCCTCTGCCGCGTCTGTCACATCTGCCACAGGTTTCACCGTTGCGCTGCTCGCCGCCGGCGCCCTGCTCACCGGGTGCTCCTCGGGCGGCTCCGGCACGGCCGACGCGAGCACGCCGGTGGCGGAGCAGCAGAGGGTGGTCGGCCTCGGCTCGGCCGAGCAGGTCGCCGCGTACCTGGAGCAGCGGATCTCCACGATGACCACCGCCACCGTCTACACCGCGGCGACCGACCCCGAGCACCTGCTCGGCAAGGCGGACGGCTACCAGTCGAAGATCGCGTTCACCGACTCGCGGGTGCCGCCCGGCTCGGTGTCCGGCACCGACGCGTCGCCGGTCGACCTCGGCGGCGTCATCGAGACGTTCTCCTCCCCGAGCGCCGCGGGGGGCGGCGCCGCGCCCCCCCCCGCCCCCCGCAACCCCCCACCCCCCCCCCC
>JAJSZB010000683.1:0-1699 GCA_050613715.1 Streptomyces sp. IBSBF 3018 | reverse complement strand
CGCATCCCCGGGCTCCCCGGGCGCCCCGGCCCACCGCAAGGCGGACCGGGGCGCCTGCTTGTGGTGGGCGTTTCCCGTGGGAGGCGACGCCGCGCGGGCGGATTCGCGGGGGCCCCGCGGGGAGGCGCCTTCGCGGGGGAGATGTAGGTACTATTTCGCTGACGCAGGTACATCTCCGGGAGGCGCGAGTGAGCAGCATCTCCGTCCGCGAGTTCTCGTACAACCCCAGCGCCGTCTTCGCCCGGGTCGAGGGCGGCGAGGCGATCCAGGTGACCCGGCACGGCAACGTGATCGCCATCCTGCTGCCCGGCGGCGGGGCCTCGCAGCGGTACGCCGACCTCGTCGCGCAGGGGCAGATCCGGCTGAAGGCCGCGACCACCGCCGACCTCGACCGGCTGCCCGCCTGCCCGCCCGCGGACTCCGGCGCGTCGCCGCTGGACATCCTGCTCGCCGACCGTGAGGACTCCCCGCGGTGATCTACATGGACACCTCCGCCATCGTCACGCTGCTCTCCGGCCGCCAGTACGCCCCGGAGCTGCGCGCGGAACTGGCCCGCCGCCCGCCCGCGCCGATGGCGACCAGCAGTCTCGGCTTCGTGGAGACCGTCAGGACGCTCGACCAGGTCGGCGACTTCCCCCAGCTCATGCGGGACCTGACCCGCGACTTCACGGAGATCCTGCTCACCGACGAGGTCCGCGACGCCGCGGCCGTGGTCCCCGGCCGGGTCCGCACCCTCGACGCGATCCACGTCGCCAGCGCGCAGATCCTCGGCGACGCACTGGACGTCCTCGTCAGCTACGACAAACGCATGCTGGAGGTCGCCGAAGCGGTCGGCCTCCCGGTGACAGCCCCCGGCCTGCGCTGACCGTGGCGCGCCGACCCGGCCCGCACCGGGGCGGGTCAGTCCGCGAGGGAAGTGACGTGGACGCCGGGGAGGGTGTCGAAGGCGGCTCGGCGGTCGTGGGTGACGACGGTGCGGGCCGTGGCGGCGGCCGTGGCCGCGATGATCAGGTCGTGGGCGCCGCGCGGGCGGCCCTGGCGGCGGACGTGGGCGAGCAGGCGCGCGTGCGTACGGGCGACGGTGAGGTCGTACTCCGCCACCGGGACGACGGCGAGGACCGCGGTGACGAAGTCCTCGCGTGCCTGCCGCCGGGCGTCGTCGGCCAGTTCCACGCCGAGCAGCAGCTCGGCGGCGGTGACGGCGGCGATGGCCACGTCGTCGTCGGGCGCGAAGGCGACGGCCGCACCGGTGCGCTCGACGCCGATGAGCACACCCGTGTCCAGGATCAGGCGTCGGGCCACTGTGCACCCGGCTCGTCGGTGAGCAGGTCGCGCGCCGCGCCCACGTCCTCGGCGAAGCGGTCGTCCGGCCGGTGCCCGGCCAGCACGTCGTTGAGCGCGCCGCCGTTCCCCGCCGGCGCGGGACCGATCAGGGCGAGCCGGCGGCCGGCGCGCGTGATCACGATCGTCTCGCCGTGCTCGGCGGCGTCCAGTACGGCGGCGAAGTTGCGCGACGCCTCGGTGGCGGTCATCAGCTTCATATGAATCAGAGTATCTGATTTCCGCTCGCCGGGAGCGTGAACCGGGGGTTCCGCGGGCTGCCCGGTTACGGTGAAGGCGTGAGTGCTGCGCGACGGACCGATGATGTGACGCCCGGGCGCGCCGGGGGTGCGGAGGGGGAGGGGGCGCGGCCTGACGG
>JAJSZB010000682.1:0-1703 GCA_050613715.1 Streptomyces sp. IBSBF 3018 | reverse complement strand
GGGGTGGCGGGTGCCGTGGCGGGCGGGGAGGGGGCCGCAGGTGATGAGGGTGGCGCGTCCGGCGAGTTGGGCGCCGCGGGTGCCGCTGAACAGGGGTGTGTCGGTGACGTCGATGCCGGCGTAGACGAAGGTGGCGGTGAGTCGTTCGGTGAGGTCTTTGAGGAGGTCGGCGGCTTGGGCGCCGGTGGTGGTGCGGGGGTTGAGGCGGTGGATCTCGTCGATGAGGACGAGTTGGACGCCGGCGGCGGTGTAGGTGTGGCGGACGGCCTCGGTGATCTGGGCGGTGGTCATGCGGGCGGTTACGGGGATGCCGAGGTAGCGGGCGAACTCGGTGACGAGGGTTTTCGCGGTGGCGCCGGGCGGGACGAGGACGTAGGCGACGGGCACGGTGGCATGCGCTGATCCGGGTGGTGCGGGGTTTTTGCGGGTGTGGGCGAGGTGGCAGGTGCGGCCGACGTTCAGCAGGGCGGTGGTTTTCCCGGCTGCGGCGGGTCCGGTGACGATCAGGGAGGGCCGTGCGGTGGTCTGCTGGTGGCGGCCGAGGATCATCAGGGTGCGGACCTGGGTGGCGAGCTGGCTGATGGCGGGGGTGCGGATGGTGACGAAGGCGGAGTGGTAGGCCAGGCGTTCTTCGGTGCTGCGGGGCGGGTCGTCGGGCTGGGGCGGGGCGACGGGCTCGGTGGTGGCGAAGCGCTGCCAGCCTTGCCAGGTGGTCAGGGGCCAGGACGGCTCGGCCGTATCGCTGTCGTCGGCGCCGACTCGTGTGCTGCCCGCACCCTGCGGGTTCGGGTTCACCATTTGTCGGCTTCCTCGTGTGCGTCGTAGAGCCCGAATCCGGTGGCAGGGGCGGGGCTGAAGTCCTCGTCGGGCGCGTCGTCGAGATCGTCGATGCTGTCGTCCTCGCCGTGCTGCGCCGACTCGTTGGTGGTGGGGGCCGTGTCGTGTTGCGGATGTCGGGTGGCGGGGATCGGGGCTGTGGTGGTGCGGGCTACGAGGGTCTGCTCGGTTTTGGTGGCGTGGCCGGTGTGGACGCGGCGCATGAGCTGGTCGAGGGCGTCGGCGAGGTCGGCCTCGTGCTGCTCGACATCATCGTGGTGGCCGTGGAGAGCGAGTTTCCTGACGTGTTGCCAGGTGTGGTCGTTGAATGGCTGGTGGACGTGGTCGCGGTGGATCCAGGGGATCCCGGTGAGGTCGCCGTCGGGCAGGCGGATCCAGATCTGGCGGACGTCGTGGGGGTTGTAGTGGATCTCCCATTTCCCGCCCCGGCCGGCGACGGGGGAGGGCTGGCCGCGGTGCGGGGCGAGGAGGTCGGCGTCGTAGGTGCGGTGGTGGATGCGGATGCCGGCAGGGGTGATGGCCTGCCAGCGCACGGGTAGCAGTTCGAGGTAGTCGCGGCCGGTCAAAGGCACGGGGACGTACCCGGCGACGGCGATCAGAGCGGCCCACATCTGGTGGGGGGTCAGGGCCTTCTTCGGCATCAGCGGGTGGCGCAGGCCTTCGTGGGGGCGGTGGTGGTAGTGCACCAGCCATTCGTCGAGGAGGTCCTGCAGATGGGGGACGCTGTAGCAGGCGTCTTTCTCGGTGTCGGGGCCGCGGCGGGTGACGTCGGATCCGGTGTATCCGGGCAGGTGCTGGCAGAACCCGGCGTTGATGGTGCCGAAGGTCCGCTCCACGATGCCTTTGGCGGTGGGGGCGTGCGGCGG
>JAJSZB010000681.1:0-1996 GCA_050613715.1 Streptomyces sp. IBSBF 3018 | reverse complement strand
CGGTCACCCGGTGCGGCGCGGGTGGGACGTACGGCGACGGCGGGACGGGCACGGAGCCGGACGTACGGGCCACGGTGCTCTCCGACTGGTTCCTCGCGGTGGAGGCGGACGCGGGCGAGTGGCCCGAGGAGCGTCTCGACCTGCTGCGCGGCGTCACCCAGCTCATCGCGGTCGAGCGCGACCGGCGCGAGGCGGCCCGCGTGGTCAGGCGCCGGCTGGCCGGCGAGATCTTCGAGCTGGTGCGCGGCGGCGCGGCCCCCGCCGAGCCGCGGTGGCAGGTCGTGGTGGCCCGGGTGGACTGGTCGGGCGGCGAGGTGCCGGCCGGGCCGGTGGCGCAGACGCTGCTGGAGGAGGTGCTCGCGGACCCGGCGGCGGCCGGCCCGGACGAGGCCGACCGGATCGCGGTGGCGCACGCCGACGGCGAGGCGACGGCGCTGGTGCCGCTGCTGCCGGAGCCCGCGGGCCCGGACGGCGAGCCCGCGCCGCCCCGGCCGCTGGCCGCGCAGCGGCTCCAGGGCGCGCTGCGCGTCCCGCTGTCGCGCGGCCTGGACGGCGACGGGCGGCTGACGATAGGCGTGAGCGCGGCGGTGCACTCCCCCGAGGGGCTGCGCGGCGCGCTGGAGGAGGCCCGGCACGCCCGCCGGGTGGCCGCCGCGCGAACCGGCCGGGTGTGCGTGGCCGGCCACGAGGAGCTGGCCTCGCACGTGCTGCTGCTGCCGTTCGTGCCGGACGACGTGCGGCGGGCGTTCACCGCGCGGCTGCTGGACCCGCTGCGCGAGTACGACCGGCGGCACCGCGCGGAGCTGATCACGACGCTGGAGGCGTTCCTGGACTGCGACGGCTCCTGGACCCGCTGCGCCACCCGCCTGCACCTGCACGTCAACACGCTGCGCTACCGCATCGGCCGGATCGAGCAGCTCACCGGCCGCGACCTGGGCCGGCTGGAGGACAAGGTGGACTTCTTCCTGGCGCTGCGGATGAGCTGAGCGGGCCGCGGGAGCCGTACGCCCGCCGAGCGCGGCAGGGTCGCCCGCCTTCTGCCCCCGCGGGTCGCCCGCCTCCCGCGGCGTACGTATCGGCCGGCTCCCGGGCCGCACGGGTCGGCCGGCTCCCGCGCCGTACGTATCGCCCGCCTCCCGCGGCGCGGCCCCGCCGGAGGGTCAGGCGTCCGCGGGGAGCAGCAGGCGGGCGGCCTCGCGGATCGGCGCGAGGTCCACGTCCGCGGCGATCGCGGACTCCTCGGGGCGGGCGGGCAGCGGCTGGTCGACGCCGAGCAGCACGCGGAACAGCCGCGGGTGCACCGTGCGGCCGAGCAGCGCCAGCGCGGTCCCGCCGGCCTGCTCGGGGGTGAGGGCGCAGCGCTCGGCCAGGAAGGCCGTGAGCCGCTCGGCGGTGGCCTCGAACACCACGTCGTACAGCTGGGCCGCAGCCTGGGGCAGCCGCTCGGCCTCGGCGATGCCCAGCCGTACCGTGCGCACCGACTGCTCCCAGAGCTGGAGTTGGAGGAAGCGGCCGCAGAAGAGGACCGCGGCCTCGGCGGTGTCCCGCGCGTAGTCCTCCGGGGTGCCGAGCCGGCCGAGGTACAGCTCGCGCACCAGGTCGACCACGGCGACGAACAGCTTGTCCTTGCTCTCGAAGTGGGCGTAGAGGGAGCGCTTGGACGTCTCGGCGCGCGCGGCCACCACGTCCATGGACGCACGCTCGAAGCCNGAACAGCTTGTCCTTGCTCTCGAAGTGGGCGTAGAGGGAGCGCTTGGACGTCTCGGCGCGCGCGGCCACCACGTCCATGGACGCACGCTCGAAGCCCGTCTGCAGGAAGACGTCCTTCGCCGTCCACAGGATGTGCCGCCGCAGCTCCTCACCGCGCCTCGCCATGCGTACTCCTCGCCTCCATGTCGCCGTGCCGATCCGGTGCCGGTCCGGTGCCGGTCCGCGCCGACGCGTCGGCGTCCGCGCCCTGCCGCCCGGGTGCCCCGGCCGTGCGCCGACCCCAGTC
>JAJSZB010000680.1:0-1711 GCA_050613715.1 Streptomyces sp. IBSBF 3018 | reverse complement strand
CCTCCCCTACCTCCCTCCACGCTCCCGCCGAAGGTAACGACTTGGGCGAGGGGGCGCCGGGACCCCTTGACGCTCCGCCGACAGCGGGCCTACCTTGACTTTCGCCAATAGGAAAGTTTCCTAACAGTGAACTGAGGGAGGATGGCGCGCATGGCTGGCACCCCTGGTACGCCGCGCGTCCTGCGCGCCATGAACGACCGCGCCGCGCTCGACCTCCTGCTGGAGCACGGCACGCTCTCCCGGACCCGCATCGGCAAGCTGACCGGGCTGTCCAAGCCCACCGCCTCGCAGCTGCTCGCCCGGCTGGAGGCGGCCGGGCTGGTGCTGGCCACCGGCACCACCGCGGGCCGCCCGGGCCCCAACGCACAGCTGTACTCGGTCAACCCGGCCGCCGCCCACGTGGCCGGGGTGGACGTCACCACCGAGCGGATCAGGGCTGCGGTCGCCGACATCACCGGGCGCACCGTCGGCGACTTCCGGCTGCCCACCCCGCAGCACCGGACCGGCAGCACGGTGGAGCAGGTGGTGCAGGCGCTGGACGGCGCGGTGAAGGCGGCCGGGCTGAACCGCTCCGACCTGCACCGGGTGGTGATCGGCACGCCGGGCGCCTTCGACCCCAGCACCGGGCGGCTGCGTTACGCCAGCCACCTGCCCGGCTGGCACGGGCCCACGCTGCTGGACGAGCTGGCCGCGGCGCTGCCGATGCCGCTGGAGTACGACAACGACGTCAACCTGGCCGCCGTGGCCGAGCAGCGGATCGGCGCGGCCCGCGGCCACGAGGACTTCGTGCTGCTGTGGAACGAGGAGGGGCTCGGCGCGGCCATCGTCCTCGGCGGCCGGCTGCACCGGGGCTGGACCGGCGGTGCGGGCGAGGTCGGCTTCCTGCCGGTGCCGGGCACGCCGCTGGTGCGCAACGTCACCAAGGCCAACAACGGCGGCTTCCAGGAGCTGGCCGGCTGCAACGCGGTGGTGCGCACCGCCCGCGAACTCGGCCTGGAGGTCCCGCGCGGCAGCCAGCCGGACGCGGCGGCGGCGCTGCTGCGCGCGGCGGCCGCGGCAGCCGTGGCGGCGAGCGCCGAGGAGGAAGCCGGCCGGGATGCAGCCCGGGACGCGGAGCGATCCTCCGGCCGGGACGCGGACGGACACAGCGGCCAGGACGCCGATCGGGACGCCGACCAAGACACCCACCGGGACGCCGACCGGGACGCGTACGCCGAGCTGCTGGCCCGCTGCGCCACCGGGCACGCGATCGGCCTCGCCTCGGTCGTCGCGCTGCTCGACCCCGAGCTGATCGTGCTGGCGGGCGACGTGGCCGCGGCCGGCGGCGAGCCGCTGCGCGCGCTGATCCAGTCCGAGCTGGCCGAACTGGCCGTCCCCCGGCCCCGGCTGGTGATGGGCGAGGTCGCGGCGCACCCGGTGCTGACCGGCGCGCTGGAGAGCGCGCTCGCCACCACACGCGACGAGGTGTTCGACACCTCGCGCTGACCCCGAGACGACACGACACCGAGCCCGTAGACCCACGAGGCGGCCGGGCGCACCCGCCGCACCGACCCCGCAGACCCGCCGCACCGACCCCGCAAGCCCGTAGACCCGCCGGCCCGTAGACCCGCAAAACCCGACCCGCAAGCCCCGGCCCGCAGGACCGGGACCCACCGTCCACCCGCAGCGGAACGGCCCCCCGCCGTCCCGTCGGCACCGCACACCCTCACGC
>JAJSZB010000067.1:0-24600 GCA_050613715.1 Streptomyces sp. IBSBF 3018 | reverse complement strand
GGGTGCGGCCGGGGGGCGCGGGACGCGGAGGCTCGGCGTGACGCCGGGTGCAGCCTGGGCTCGGCGTGACGCCGGGTGCAGCCTGGGCTCGGCGTGACGTCGGGTGCAGCCTGGGCTCGGCGTCACGCCCGGCGCGAGCGAGGCGGTTGGGGCGCGCGGCGCGCCCGGCGCGAGTGGGACGCGGAGGGGCCGGCCACGGGCCGTGCGCAGGGCGGGCGGTGGAGGCTGACACGGCGTCGGCGGTGCGGGTGCTGCGCGGCGCGCCGGGCGGGAGGCGGGTACGGGAAGTGCGCGGCGCGAGCACGGTAGGGAGACTCGGCGTCGCGCCGGAGGCGGCAGTTGCGCGGGCTCGGCTGCGCACAGGAGGCGGCAGTTGCGCGGGCTCGGCCGCGGAGGGGAGTTCGAGGGCGCGTGTCCGGGTGGGGCTCACCGCAGTTCGCGTTTGCGCAGGAGTCCGCGCAGGTTGAGGTCGTGCCGCGCCGCGGACGAGGTCGCGTCGACGAGTACCGCCGCTCCCGCCCAGAAGGCCCCGCAGTCCTCGACGAGTCGCCGGGCCGCCGCGGCGGTCGCCGCGGTTTCGGCCCAGTCGTCCACGAACAGCACCCGCCGGCCGGGGCGCAGCCACCGCCGGCGCACACCCCACTCGATGGTGCGCCCGAGATAGTCCGGCGCGGTGCTGCGCAGCAGGACCTGGTCCGCGGTCGCGTACTCCGTCAGTTCCCTGCGCATCTCCACGAAGCCCGCTCCCGCGGCCACCGCGGTCACCGCGCCCACGGTGAAGCCGACCGCCTCCGGTGACAGGACGAGCGTGGGAGCCGCTTCGGGGTGCAGCCCCACCAGGGCGGGTCCGAGGGCCGCGAGGAGGTCCGCCTCCCCCCACCAGGCCGACGGGTCGGCGAACCCGTGGTCGCCACGCCAGACGAACGCCTCCCGCAGCCGGCGCCTGACATCGCCGGACGGGGGCGGGAGGGACACGGTCACGGGAGCATCCTCCCTCGCCGCGACCGGGGCGGCACCGGAATTACGCCGCCGCGGGAGGCAGCGGCGGAACGCCCCGGCCGGTCAGCCCCGCGGGAGGCGGGTGGCGAGGAGTTCGGCGAGGTGGAGGGACTCGCGGGTGGCGAGGTGGGCGAGTTGGGTGCGGCAGGAGAAGCCGTCGGCCAGCAGGAGGGTGCCGGGGGCGGCGGCGCGGACGGCGGGCAGGAGGGCGGTCTCGGCGACGGCGACGGAGATGTCGTAATGGCCTTGCTCGACACCGAAGTTGCCGGCCAGGCCGCAGCAGCCGCCGACCGTCCGCAGGTCGGCGCCGGCGGCGCGCAGGAGGGCCGCGTCGGCGTCCCAGCCCATCACGGCGTGGTGGTGGCAGTGGGGTTGGGCGAGGACGCGGACGCCGGTGAGGTCCGGCGGGGTCCAGCCGGGCGTGGCGGCGAGGAGTTCGGCCAGGGTGCGGGTGGCCGCGGCGACCCGGGCCGCGCGCGGGTCGTCCGGCAGCAGGTCGGGCAGGTCGCCGCGGAGCACCGCGGTGCACGAGGGCTCGACGCCGACGATCGGCCAGCCGGCCGCGAGCGCGGGCTCCAGCACGTCGAGGGTCGCCGTCAACCTCCGCTTGGCGGCGTCGAGTTGACCGGTGGAGATCCAGGTCAGGCCACAGCACGCGGTGCGTTCGGTGAGGCGTACGTGGTAGCCGGCGTCCTCCAGCACGCGCACCGCCGCGTGCCCGGCCGCGGGCGTGAACCGGTCGGTGAAGGTGTCCGCCCACAGCAGCACGGTGGGCCGCGCGTCCGGGCGCGGCGCCGGCGCGAAGGCCCGGCGGAAGGTGCGCGGCGCGAAGCGCGGCAGCGGCCTGCGCGGGTCGATCCCGGCGATGCGCCCCAGCAGCGCGGCGACCGGGCGCACGCCCAGCAGCGCGTTGGCCAGCCGGGGCGCCGCGGAGGCCGCCCGGGCCCACAACGGGAGGCGGCCCAGCGCGTAGTGGGCGCGCGGACGCGGACGGCGGCGGTAACGCTGGTACAGCGCCTCGGACTTGTAGGCCGCCATGTCGACGCCTGCGGGGCAGTCCGCGGCGCAGCCCTTGCAGGCCAGGCACAGGTCGAGGGACTCGGCGACCTCGGGCGCGCGCCAACCGCCTTGCACCAGGCTGCCGTTGGCCAGCTCCTGGAGGACCCGCGCCCGGCCGCGGGTGGAGTCCTTCTCGTCGCGGGTGGCGAGGAACGACGGGCACATGACGCCGCCGGCGGACGTGGTGTCGGCGCGGCACTTGCCGACGCCGACACAGCGGTGCACGGCGGTCGAGAAGTCGCCACCGTCGCGGGGGTAGGCGAGCGCGAGCGGACCGGGCCGGGCCTTCGCGGCGGCCAGCCGCAGGTCGGCGTCGACCGGGCGGGGACGGACCAGGACGCCCGGGTTCAGCACGTCGCCGGGGTCGAAGAGCTGCTTGACGGCGCCGAACGCGGCGATCGCCGCGGGCGAGTACATGTGGTGCAGCAGCGCGCCGCGGGCACGGCCGTCGCCGTGCTCGCCGGAGACCGATCCCCCGTGGCGCCCGGCGAGTCGGGCGGCGTGGTCGAGGAAGTCGGCGAAGGCCGCGGGGCGTTCGGCGAGCGGGAAGTCGATCCGCACATGCACGCAGCCGTCGCCGAAGTGCCCGTACATCAGGCCGTCGAGCCCGAAGTCGGCCATCAGCGCGGCGAGTTCGCGCAGGTACGGGCCGAGGCGCCCGGGCGGCACCGCGGAGTCCTCCCAGCCGGGCCAGGCCGGTGCGCCCGCCGGGGTGCGGCCGCCGAGTCCCGCGCCGTCCTCGCGGATGCGCCACAGCGCACGGGCCGCGGCGCCGGTGACCACCGCGGAGTCGGGGCAGCCGGCGTCGCGCGCGAGCGCCCGGGCCGCGGCGACCGCTTCCTGCTCGGTGTCGCCGACGGTCTCCGCGAACAGCCAGCCGCCGCCGGCCGGCAGCACGTCGGGCACCGCGGCCGCGCCGCGCCGTGCGCGCAGCACGTCGACGAGCCGGGCGCTCATGCCCTCCAGCGCGACCGGCCGGTGCGGCAGCAGCGCGGGCACCGCGTCGGCCGCCGCGGGCATGTCGGGGTAGCCGAGCACGGCCAGCGCGGTGTGCCGCGGGGCGCGCACCAGCCGTACGGTCGCCCGCAGCAGCACCGCGAGCGTGCCCTCGCTGCCGACCAGGAACTTCGCGGTGTCGCCGCCGTTCTCCGGCAGCAGGTGTTCCAGCGAGTAGCCGGACACCTGCCGGGTGAAGCGGCCGAACTCGGTGCGGATCAGGGCGAGTCGGTCCCGGACGAGGGTGTCGAGGCCGGTCAGCAGCGCGGCCTCGGCGCCGGCGCCGGCCGCCGCGCCGCGCAGGCCGTCGCGGGGCGAGCGCCGGGCGGTGAAGCGGACGCCGCCGCCGGTCACCACGTCCAGTTCGACGGCGTTGTCGGCGGTGCGCCCGTACGCCAGCGCGCGGGCGCCGCACGCGTTGTTGCCCAGCGCGCCGCCGATCGTCGCCCGCGCGTGCGTCGAGGGGTCGGGGCCGAAGCGCAGGCCGTGCGGGGCCGCGGCGGCGGTGACCGCGTCGAGCACGGCGCCGGGCTGCACCACGGCGATGCGCGCGTCCGGGTCGACGGACAGCACCCGGCCCATGTGCCGGGAGAAGTCGAGCACGACGCCCTCCCCCACGGCGTTCCCGGCGATCGACGTGCCCGCGCCCCGGCTGGTCAGCGGCACGCCCGTGCGGCGGCACACCTCCAGCGCGGCGAGCACCTCGTCCGCGTCGCGCGGGAACACGACGGCCCGCGGCACGACGCGGTAGTTCGACGCGTCCGAGGCGTACTCCGCGCGGCGCCGCGTCCCGGCCTCGACCTCGCCGACGCCGGCCCCGCGCAACTCCCCGACCAGCCCGGCCACCCCGTCCACCCCGGCCACCCGCACACCCACCTCCACGTCGACGGCCCGCCTCCGGCGCGGCGCCCGTCACGCAATCCTCGTGCATCCGCGGCCCGAGCCCGTTCTCCCACCGGGCGTGGCGCGCGTCCGCGGCGTCGGCGGACGCACCCCGGGACGGGAGGCGCGAGGGCGGACAGCGTGGACGGCACCCACCGGTCAGCGGGAGGCGCGCCTGGAGTGGCCGAGCCAGATGCCGCTGCCGGCCACGAACAGGGCGGCGACGGAGGCCGTGGCGGCCACCTGGCTGCTGTGGCGGCAGATCTCCCACACGGCCACACCGGTGAACGTCACCGCTCCCGCGACGAGCACGACGCCCACCAGCAGGGACGCGAGCCGCCGGCGCCGCTCCGCGCGGGCGCGCCGCTCCTCCGCGAGGGCCGCGGCGACGGCGGCCCGGACCTGGGCGCCGGTCGGGGCGGGCTGCCGAGCCGCACGGGGCGCCCCGGCGGGCGCGGGTGGCCCGGCGGGCGCGGGCGACCCGGCCGGCGCGGGCGGGGCCGCCTTCCTGGCGGCGCCGGACCGGCGCGGCGCGGGCACCGACTTCTTGGCTGAGGACTGTCCCATGATGATGCTCTCCGCCTTCGCGGTCGTCCTGAGGGTGGGTGAACCGGGTGTCGGAGTCCGGCATCCGGCGGCCGCCGCACCGGTGCACCTCCGGGCGGACGTCCTTGTACGGGCGGCTTCGAACAAACACCCGCGCACGGGCGATTGGCCGGAAGTCGCATGCTCGTTGACACCGTGTGCCACCCTTGGACTGCGGGTGCCTCACTGTAGGTGTCCGGGTGCCGCCGCTCCGGGTTTCTCAGGCCAGAGGAGCGGCGGCTGCTTTTGTGTCCGGCGGCTCAGTGCCGATCTCCGGTGGATTCCCCCTGTGTTCCCTTTCCACCGGAACGGTGGCCGGCGAGCGCGGACACCAGGCTGACCATCGCCACGTTGACGGCCGCCAGCCCCCGGAGTGCGTCACTTCGCGGGCTGCGGAGTAGTTGCTGCACCAACCTCCACACGAGACTTTCGTTCCGTGGTTCCACGGAATCACGTGTGCGCGGAGGCTCGGGCACATTCTCTCCGTTGTCGATCATGGCCTGGATGGCCAGATAGTGGGCGCGATTGCGCGCCATCCGCTCCTCACGCGAGGTGGGCCCGGCAGGGCCGATCACGTGCTTGGGCGGCGATTGTGCGCTCGAACTCATTCATCCCTCCTTCGGATCTCACGGAAGAACTCGATCAGCTCCTCCACCGAGACGCCGGCGGACGTCAGGCGTTCCTGGGCGCGCTTCCGATTGCCCCGGACGGTGGCATCGACCTTGCCGATCAGGCGGGCCGCGTCGGAGCTGGTCATCTTGTAGACGACCATCAGATGGAAGGCGATCTTCTCCTGGTCCGGGAGCCCGTCCATCGCCTCCACCGCCCTGGTCAACTCCGGGTCGCCGTCGATCAGAAGCTTCGGGTTGCCTTCGTCACCGGGGTCGAAGTCGGCGTAGAGATCCATGAACGCGTGCCAGTAGAAGACCCCGGCCCCGTTCCGCTCCTGCGAGTCCAGCTCCGTCTTGGCGAGGTCCATGGCCTTGTCCAGCACGGCGCTCACGCACTCGCCGTCGCCGGCGTGCTCCGGAATGCCGGGCAGGGACTGCGCGAACGCCCGCCGGGCGATCCCCTGGACGTCGAGGCGCGGGTCGGGATACCCCTGGAAGGTCTGGCGCAGAACGTGATGGAAGTACAGTTCGACGATCTCCGACCGGCGCGCCTCGCTCAGCATGCGCCTTTCGGGCAGACCGTCAAAAGCGTTGTCGGGACCGTCGTCCTCCGGTTGATCTCCCGCCCCGGAGGACGGGTGAGGAGGATTAGGACTCATCGCGCTCCACCTCTCGGACCGTGAAACAGCGCCGCCGGCGCTTCGGTGCAAGAGCCGTGGGCTCCGCATCGGCAGCCATGATTCCCCACCCCCGGCGGGGCCGTTGCATGCCCGAAGCCCGCGGTATGCGGAGCCCCGACTCCGACAGTGCGCCCATCCCATGACTCCTTACTTACGAGTAGTGACCATCAGTGATCACTTTTGGGTGCACTGCGCCCAAGCGGCGTGCGCGTGCGAAAGGCCGAGCAGGAACGCGGTCGCCGATGGGCGACCTCGATCATTTATGACACTGTTCTGTTCGACGACCCCCGGCCTGTGCGGAGTTGACACGCTCAGCCGATAACCGCCTTGCGGACATCCTACCGAGGGCGCCGCAAGCCGTTGCACGACGCGGCTCCTCACGCTCGCAGGCTGCGCAAGGAATGCCAAATTCGTTCACAACTCGCGCAGTTCGCAGATATTCCGCGCGTCGCGACAAAGGAGAGTGCGGTCACGTGAATGCGGCCGGGACGGCCGCCCGGGCGCCTGGGCTCAGGACGGCCGCCCCGGCTGGACGAGGCCGGCCTGGTAGGCGATGACGACGAGTTGTGCGCGGTCGCGGGCGCCGAGTTTGGTCATCGCGCGCTGCACGTGGGTGCGCACGGTGAGCGGACTGACCACCAGCTCCTGCGCGATCTCCGCGTTCGACCTGCCCTCGGCCGCCAGCGCCATCACCTCGCGCTCGCGGGCGGTGACCGCGTCCAGCGCACCGGGCGCCGCCACCGCAGCGCCCGGCTCCGGCGTCGCGAGGTACCGCAAGATCAGCGCCCGCGTGGCGGCCGGCGACAGCAGCGCCTCGCCCGCCGCCACCGTGCGGATGCCGTCGAGCAGCACGTCCGCGGTGACGTCCTTGCCGAGGAAGCCGCTCGCCCCGGCCCGCAGCGCCCGCGCCACGTACGCGTCGGTCTCGAAGGTGGTGAGGATCAGCACCCGGGTGTCCGGCAGTCCGGCGTCGCCGCAGATCGCCTCGGTGGCCGCGAGGCCGTCGGCGCCGGGCATCCGGATGTCCATCAGGACCACGTCGGGGCGGTGTTCGCGGGCGAGCCGGACCGCCTCCCCGCCCTCCGCCGCCTCGCCCACCACCGTCATGTCGTCGTTGGCCTCGATCAGTATCCGGAACGTCGCCCGCAGCAGGGCCTGGTCGTCGGCGAGCAGCACGCGGATCGTCATCGTGTCCATCCGGTCCTGGGGTCGGGAGTACGGAATCGGGAGTACGGAATCGGCATACAGAACAGGGACGTACGAAACAGCCGCCGTACGGAACAGCGGCGTACGGAAGGGGAGTTGCGGCACAGGGCGCCCGGCACGGCGGGCGCGCCGGGACCGCACGAACGCGCACGGCGCAACCCCCCTCACGGGTCCAGCGGCAGCTCCACGGTGACCGCGAACCCGCCCTCCGGCCGGGGGCCCGCGCGGAGCCGGCCGTTCGCGGCCTCGGCGCGCTCGCGCATGCCGATCAGGCCGAACCCGCCGTTCGCGGCGGACGGGTACGCGGGCGCGTCGCCCCGGCCCTCGTCGCTGACGGTCAGGACCAGCCGGTCGGCGCCGTACGCGAGCCGCACCCGCGCCGCGTCGACGCCCGCGTGCTTGGCGACGTTGGTCAGCGCCTCCTGCACGATCCGGTAGCCGGTCAGGTCGGCGACCGGCGGCAGCGGCCGCGGCGGACCGTCCTCGGTGACGGTGACGCGGAGCCCCGCGGCGGCGAACGCGGCGACCAGGCCGGGCAGTTGCGCCAGCCCGGGAGCGGGTTCGAGCGGCGAGTCGGGATCGCCGCCGGGGCCGGCACCGGGGCCGGGACCGGGGCGACTCTCGGCGTCCTCGGGCCGGCGCAGCAGCCCGACCGCCGCCTTCAGCTCGCGCAGCGCCGCCGCGGTGGTGCGCGACAGTTCGCCGAGCAGCGCCTCGGCCTCCTGCGGGCGGGCACGGGCGAGGTACGCGGCGGTGCCGGCCTGCGCGTTGGCCAGGGCCAGGTGGTGCGCGACCACGTCGTGCAGGTCGCGGGCGATGCGGACGCGCTCCTGCGCCACCCGGTGCCGCGCCTCCTCCTCGCGGGTGCGCTCCGCCTCCTCCGCGCGGGCCCGTACGGCCTCCAGGTACGCCTGCCGGCCGCGGACCGCCGCGCCGAGCACGAGCGGCAGCACCAGCCAGAAGACCGTGCCGACCGTCGTGAGCTTCCAGGACTCGTGGTTGCGGCCGGACAGCAGCGCGGGCAGGACGACCACGGCGACCGCGGCGCCGCCGCAGGCCCGTACGGTCCGCTGCGGGGAGCGCGCGGCCAGTTCGTAGAGCGCGACGACGAGCGGCAGCATCAGCAGCGGCGAGAGCAGATAGCCGACGGCCCCCAGCGTTCCGGTGCATGCCGCGGTGAGCAGGGTGACCGCGCCGGGCAGGCGCCGCCGCCACAGCAGCGCCAGGCAGGCGGCGGCCGCCGTGGCCGCGCCGCCCCACCAGCCGAGCGGGCCCTGCACGTACTGCCGGGCGGTCGCCGCGTACAGCACCAGCAGCAGCGCCGCCTCGACCGGGCGCGGGTGGAGCTCGGCGAACCGCCGCCAGCTGGGGGGCATGTGTGTCTCCGCTACGGGTTCCGGGTGCTCGGTCCAGGATGCAGGGTGCGCGGCGCGCGGTCGCGGATCTCGGCGCGACGGCGCGGGACGCGGAACGCGGCCGGCTCCGCGAGACGGGGCCGGCCGCATCCCGCGCGGCCCTCACACGTGCTGCGTGTCCCGGGTCCCGCCGTCCGGCGCGACCGCGAGGCCCGGCCTGCCGCCGCCGAGCGACGCGCCCTCGACGTCGACCCGCGGCAGTACCCGCTCCAGCGGGCGCGGCAGCCACCAGGCGGCCCTGCCGAGCAGCGCGAGCACCGCGGGCACGAACGCCATCCGCACCACGACCGCGTCGAACAGCACGGCGCTCGCGAGGCCGAAGCCGACCATCTTGACCATGGTGTCGCCGCCGGTCATGAACCCGCCGAAGACGGCCATCATGATCAGCGCCGCGGCGGTCACCACCCGCGCGCTGTGCCGGAACCCGGTGACGACCGCCTGGCCCGGCTCCTCGCCGTGCACGTACGCCTCACGCATCCGGGAGACGAGGAAGACCTCGTAGTCCATGGCCAGGCCGAAGACGATGCCCACCAGGAAGATCGGCATGGTGCTCATGATCGGCCCGGTCTCGTCGACGCCGAGGACGCCGGCGCCGTGGCCCTGCTGGAAGACGGTGACGACCGCGCCGAGCGAGGCGAGCACCGACAGCAGGAACCCGAGCGCGGCCTTGAGCGGCACCAGCAGCGAGCGGAAGACCACCAGCAGGAGCAGGAAGGCCAGTCCCACCACGACCGCGAGGTACGGGACCAGGGCGTCCTGCATCTTCTGCGCCACGTCGATGTTGAGCGCGGTGGTGCCGGTGACGTCGAAGGTCGCGCCGGTCGCGGACTCGATCGCCGGGCGCTCGTGGCGGATGGTGTGCACGAGGTCGCCGGTCTGCCGGCTGGTCGGCGCGGTGGAGGGCGTCGCGGACAGGACCGCGGTGTCGCCCGCGGCGTTGAAGCGGGCCGGCGAGACCGAGACGACGCCCGGCGTGTCCGCCAGCTCGTCCGAGACCGCGGCGACGGCCGCCTCCGGGTCGTGCGCGTGCGTCGCGTCCACGACGACGGTCAGCGGGCCGTTGAAGCCGGGGCCGAAGCCGCGGGCGAGGTCGTCGTACGCGCGGCGCTCGGTGGTGCTCGTGGACTTCGCCTCGTCGCCCGGCATGCCCAGGTGCATGTCGGCGACCGGCAGGGCGAGCGCGCCGAGCGCGCCGACGGTCGCGACCAGCACGGGTACGGGGTGGCGCCGCACGAACCGCGCCCACCGGCTGCCCGCGTTCTCCCGGTCACCGCTCCCCCGCCCGAACCCGGCCACGCCGCCGGGGCGCTGCACGCCGCCCCCGCGGCCCGCGCCGTCGAGGCTCTCACGGCCCTCGCGCCCCGCACCGCCCTCGCGCCCCGCGCCGCCCCTGCGGACCCGCCGCGCCAGCACCGCGTCCGGCCAGAAGCCGAGCACCGCGGGGACCAGCGTCAGCGCGACCAGGACCGCGGTGACGACGGTGCCGGCCGCGGTCAGGCCCATCTTGGTCAGGAAGGGCACGCCGACCACGGACAGACCGGTCAGCGCGATGACCACCGTGAGCCCGGCGAAGACCACCGCGGAGCCCGCGGTGCCCACCGCGCGCCCGGCCGCCTCCCCGGGCGCGTGGCCCTTGCCCCGCTCCTCGCGGTAGCGGGAGACCACGAACAGCGCGTAGTCGATGCCGACCGCGATGCCGAGCATCATGGCCAGCTCCGTGGTGGTCGCGGGCAGCCCGAAGGTCGCGGCGAGCGCGGTGATCCCGGCGATGCTGACGCCGACCCCCACCGCGGCGGTGATCAGCGGCAGTCCCGCCGCGGCCAGCGAGCCGAAGGTGATCAGCAGCACCACCGCGGCCACCGCGATGCCCAGCGCCTCGCCGATGCCGTCCCCGGGGTCCTTGGACACCGCGGAGCCGCCGGCCTCCACGGTCAGCCCGGCCCCGGCGTCCCTGGCCTGCCGCACGGCGTCGGTCAGCGCCTCGCGCGCGCCGTCGCCGAGGTCGTCGTCGGACACCTTGTACGTCACGCCGGCGTACGCGGTGCCGCCGTCCTTGCTCACCCTGCTCCCGCCGCTGCCGAACGGGCCGACCACCTCGGCGACCTGGGGCCCGCGGGAGACCGTCGTCACCAGCTTGTCGATGGCGGCACGGCTCGCGGGCTCGGTGACCTTGTGGCCGTGGGGCGCGACGAAGACGACACGGGCGTCCGCGCCGTCCGCCTCCGCGCCGGGGAAGCGCTGGTCGATGAGGTCGAACGCGCGCTGCGCCTCGGTGCCGGGCATCGAGGACGAGTCGTCGGGGCCGGCCGCCGCGCTGAACGCGCCCAGCATGACGGCGGCCAGCACCGCCGCCCACAGCAGCGCCACACGGCGGCGCCGGTGGAACGCCCACCGGCCGAGCCGGTACAGATAAGTCGCCATGGAAGAGATCTCCGAATCCGCTCTCGGGAACCTCTCCAGGCTTTCCGGCCGCCCTCGTAACCCGCGTCGTGCGACCGCCGACAATCCGGCGTACTGCACGTGCAGTACGCCGGGGCCGGTACGTCAGCCCCCGGAACGTCGGCTCCGGGGCGTCGGCCCGGGCGACGTCACCCCCGGGACGCGGCCGCCGCGCGGTACGGGCGGAAGAACTCGCGCAGCTCCCGCGCGTACAGCTCGGGCTCCTCGAACGCCGCGAAGTGGCCGCCGCGCGGCGGCTCGGTGATCCGTACGGCGTGCGCGGTGCGCTCCAGCCAGGCGCGCGGCGGGCGGACGATGTCGCCGGGGAACAGCGCGAAGCCGGAGGGGACCTCGACGCGGCGGGTCAGCTGCTCCACCGGGATCGCGCCGTTCGCGCTGTACATCCGCATCGAGGAGCCGATCGTGCCGGTCAGCCAGTAGAGCGTGACCAGGGTCAGGATCTCGTCCCTGGTGTAGGAGCGCTCGACGTCGCCGCCGCAGTCGCTCCACGCCCGCAGCTTCTCCACGATCCACGCGGCCAGGCCGACCGGCGAGTCGTTCAGCCCGAAGGCGGCGGTCTGCGGCTTGGTGCGGTGCATCGCGCCGTACGCGCCCTCGGTGGCGCCCCAGGCCGCGGCCTGCCGCATCCACTCGCGCTCCTCCGGGGTCAGCTCGGCCGGGTCGCCGCCGAACACCGGCAGGCCGCCGTCGGTGCGGTGCACGGCCACCACCCGGTCCGGGTGGTCCAGGGCGAGGTAGCGGCTGACGTGGCTGCCGATGTCGCCGCCCGCGGCGCCGAAGCGAGGGTAGCCGAGCACGTCCATCAGCTCGGCCCACAGGCCGGCCACCTCGATGGAGTTCAGCGGCGCGCCCGTGGGCGCGTCGGAGTAGCCGTAGCCCGGCATGTCGGGCACGACGACGTCGAACGCGTCGGCGGGGTCGGCGCCGTGTGCGCCGGGGTCGGTGAGCAGCGGGACGACCTTGGCGTACCGCCAGAAGCAGTCGGGCCAGCCGTGGCTGAGCACCAGCGGCAGCGCCCGGCCGGCCGGCGCGACCGCCTTGACGTGCACGAAGTGGACGGCTCCGGTGAAGGGGGCGCTGCCGGCCCGGCGGGCGCTCCCGGCGGAGGAGCCGCCGGCGGAGGAGCCGCCGGCGGAGGAGCCGTCACCGGCGGATGGTCCGCCGGCGGAGAGGCCGCCGCCGAGCCGCACCCGGTAGCGGGGCAGCCGGCCGAGCGCCGCCTCCTGGGCCGGCCAGTCGAAGCCGTCCGCCCAGTACGCGGCCAGGTCGCGCAGATAGTCCAGGTCGGCGCCGAGCGACCAGCCGGCGTCCTCGGGCGCGTCCGGCCAGCGGGTGGCGCGCAGCCGTGCGCGCAGGTCGTCGAGCGCGGCGGCGCTCGCCCTCGGCGCGAAGGGCTCGGGGCGGTGCGTGACGTCGTCCGGCATGCCGCCCACCCTACAAAGCCGCGGACGGCGTCCCCGGCCACGCGCCGCGCCGACCGGGCACACCGCCCTGACACACCGACACGGACACCGACGCGGACGGGCGGGCCGCGATGCTCCGCGGCCCGCCCGTGGTTGCCGGCGCCGGGCGCCGGGGAATCCGCCGCTAGCCCAGCGTCACGGCGAACAGGTGCATGCCGGGCAGGTTCGGCAGCGTCACGTACGCGGCCTGCTTGCCCGCGGTGAGCGGGAGCGAGGTGGCGTAGATGCTGACCTTGTGGGGTCCGTTGCCGTTCGGCGGCTGGTTCCAGTTCGCGGCGGTGGCCACGAGCGTGTCACCCGCGGAGGGCGAGTTGGCCCACCAGTCGGCCAGGGACACCGTCGAGGTCGAGGTGCTCCCGTCGGTGTAGGTGACGGTGAAGTCGCCGCTCTGGTTGCCGGGTCCGCCGGCGCCGAGCAGGTGGAGCGTGCCGCCGGCGCCGGACAGCGGGATGACCTGGCCCTGCGTGGCGACGTTGTCCGGGGTGCCGGGGGCGACGTCCGGCCAGGTGAAGGTGGTCGTGCCCGCGGTGACCGGCTGCCCCGGCCTGATGCCGACCGCGGCCAGCTGCTGCGCGGAGAAGCTGTAGCCGGAGCCGTCGAAGTTCGCCGCCGCGGGGTCGGAGTCGTCGCTGATCCCGGTGTTGTCGAAGGCGGCGGTGAAGCTCGGGTACGGCGTGGTGACGGTCCTGACGGCCTGAGTGGCCCGGGCGTGGCCGACCTTCTCCTCGTCGTAGGCGGCGTCCAGCGTCAGCGTTCGCGAGCCGGGTTTCGCGGTGGCCGGCGGGGTCACCGTGAAGGTCAGCTTGGTGGTGGAGTGCGCGGCGGCCTGCCTGATCCGCACGACGCGCGGGCTCACGCTCCAGCCGTCCGGCACGCCGGGCGTGACGGCGACGTCGCGCACCGGCACGTCGGCCTCGTTGACGAAGGTGCCGGTGACCTGGACCTGCTGGGCCGGGAGGATGGACGGGGCCTGGAGGGTGACGCCCTGCGAGCCGTAGCTGCGCACGACCCGCACCGAGCCCCTGGCGGGCAGGTCCTGCGAGGAGTCGCCGACCATGAGGCCGTAGGCGCCGTCGGCGACCTGCCAGTTCTGCGTGGTCTCGTTCCAGGTGCGGAAGTCCGAGGCGGGCACCTGGAAGGTGACGCGCTTGGTCTGCCCGGGCTTCAGGCTCACCTTCTGGAAGGCCTTCAGCTGCGCGGGCGGCTCACCGGTCGTCGCGGGGTCGCGCACGTAGAGCTGCACGACGTCCGAACCGGCCCTGCGGCCGGTGTTGGTGACGTCCACGCCGGCCCGTACGGTGCCGAGCGACGTGGTGGTGGGCGCGGAGACCTTCAGCGCGCCGAACCGGAAGTCCGTGTAGGACAGGCCGTACCCGAAGGGGAACAGCGGCTCGATGTCCTTCGCGTCGTACCAGCGGTAGCCGACGTTCAGGCCCTCGGAGTACTGCACCTTGCCGTCGGCGCCGGGCCACTGGGCGGCGGTCGAGGCGGGCACGTCGTCGAGGCTCTTGGGGAAGGTCACGGGCAGCTTGCCCGAGGGGTTGACGTCGCCGAAGAGCAGCGAGGCGATGGCGTTGCCGTCCTCCTGGCCGGGGTACCACGCCTCGAAGACGCCCTTGACCGAGTCCAGCCACGGCATGGTGACCGCGGAGCCGGTGTTGAGCACCACGACGGTGTGCGGGTTGACCGCGGCGACGGCCTTGATCAGCGCGTCCTCGTCGGCGGGCAGGTCGATGTTCTGCAGGTCGCTGCCCTCGCCCTCGAAGTTGCTGGCGAAGACCACGGCCACGTCGGAGGACCTGGCGGTGTCGACGGCCTGCTGCAGCGGGGTGCTGGGGCCGCCCGGCGGCTGCCAGCCGAAGTCCAGCAGCGAGCCGCCGCCGGCCTGGTAGTAGTCGATCTCGACGGCGACCTTCTGGCCGGCGGTCAGGGTGACGGTGCCGGTCTCGGTGTTACCGCCCTGGTCGCGCCAGTTGTCGATGATCTGCTTGCCGTCGACGAGCAGCCGGCTGCCGTCGTCGCTGGTGACGGAGAAGGTGTACGTGCCGGTGCTCGGCGCGGTGAGGGTGCCGGTGTACTTCGCGGACCAGTTGCTCGCCGGGACCTTGGGCAGCGGCGGGCTGCCGTTCCAGCCGAAGTCGACCAGGTCGGTGTTGGCGGTGGTCAGCGGCGTGCCGGACAGGTCGGTGCCCTGGTAGTACGTGCCGGTGAGGCCGTTGCCCGTGCCGGCGCTGGGGGTGAGCACGGACGGCGGCAGCGGCGGCAGCGCGCCGTACGGGGTGTCGCCGGGCGCGTAGTTCACCGAGACGTTCTTGCCGGCGCGCGCGGCGATGCCCTGGTAGGGGGTGACGACGGAGTCGGCGGCGACGGCCGCGGAGCCGCCGCCGGAGGTGAGGGCGCCGGGTCCGGCGTCGCGGCCGATGACCGCGATGGAGGACGTGCCGCTCGGCGACAGCGGCAGCAGGCCGCCGTCGTTCTTCAGCAGCACGGTGCCGTCCTCGGCGACCTTCCTGGCGACCGCGACGTGCGCGGGCGTGGTGACCACGGAGTCGGGCGTGCCGGTGGGCGTCGTGGTGAAGAGGTGGTAGTCGAACATCTCGGTGAGGATCGGCCGCACCAGGTCGTCCAGCGTGGCGGTGGAGACCTGGCCGCCGAGGACGGCCTGCTTCAGCGCGTCGCCGTAGAACTGGCCGGAGGGCATCTCCATGTTCAGCCGCGCGTCGGCGGAGGCGACGGTGGAGTGGGTGGCGCCCCAGTCGGAGGTGACGAAGCCCTTGTAGCCCCACTGGTCGCGCAGGACCTGCTTCATGATGTACGGGTCCTGGCAGGCGGGCTGACCGTTGATGAAGCTGTAGGAGCACATCAGCGACGCGGGCTTCGCGTCCTTGACGACGGCGGCGAACTGGGAGAGGTAGATCTCCTGCTCGACCCGCTGGTCGATGATCGCGTCGTCGTCGCTGTTGTTGCGGTTGGCCTCCTGGTTGTAGACGGCCCAGTGCTTGAGCTGGGCCATCTCGCCGGTGCTCTGGATGCCGTCGACGTCGGCGGTGCCGATCGCGCCCGAGAGGTAGGGGTCCTCGCCGTAGGTCTCGAAGGCACGGCCCCAGCGCGGGTCGCGGACGATGTTGACGGTCGGGCCGAGATCGACGTCGTCGCCCTTGCCCCACTGCTCGCTGCCGACGACCTGGCCGTACTGCCGGGCCAGGTCCGCGTCCCAGGTGGCCGCGTCGGCGACCGGCGCGGGCAGTTGGGTGACGCCGGTCATCTGGTGGCCGACGCCGGCCGGCGAGTCGTCGAGGGTGAGTTTCGGTATGCACAGGCGCGGCACGGCCGGGACGGTGCCGGCGTAGTCGCTGCTGTTGTCGCCGTGCAGTTCGCCGATCTTCTCGTCCAGCGTCATCGCGCCCAGCAACTGGTCGACCCGCTGGTCGACCGGTGCGTGCGAGGTGACCCACGGGCACGCGGCGGAGTCCGCCGGCTGCGCGGACGGGGGCGCCGCATGCGACGTACCCGCCTGTGAAAGGAAGAGGACAGAGGTGACTGCGACGGTCAACGCAGAAATACGTCTGCGCCGCAATCGGGTCGAAGTGGCACGCATGACGTGAACTCCTTTGGGTGGCCTGGTGGGTGCGACATCGTTGTCTAGGTCGGGAGCCTCACCGCGGTTTCCGCAACACGCACGGTCAGCGGTCGGAACTGGGGGATATATCTGCCTCCTACCGGAGAAAACCCGTACACTCCCCGGCATGAACGGCATCGACTCGGCATCGCTCTCGGCACGGCGCAGGCGCACGAGGGACCAGGTTCTGGCGATCCTCGCGCAGCACAGCAGCGGGCTGACGCGGGCGAGTCTGAGCCGGATGACGGGGCTGTCCGCCAGCGCGATCAGCGACTGCGTGTCGTCGCTGCGGTCCAGCGGGCTGGTGGCCGAGTCCCCCGCGCCGGGGAACGCGACCGGCCGCGGCCGGCGCGCGACCGTGGTGAGCCTGGTGAGCGACGAGGGCGTGGTCGTCGGCATCGACTTCGGGCACGCGCACGTGACGGTCGCCGCCGCCACCACCGGGGGCGAGGTGCTGGCGCGCCGCACCGAGACCCTCGACGTCGACCACCGCCCGGGCGCGGTGCTCGACGTGGCCGCCGGGCTGGCCCGGGACTGCGTACGGGCCGGCGGACACACCATGGACGAGGTGCTGGGCATCGGCGCGGGCATCCCCGGGCCGCTGGACATCCGCACCCATGTGGTCCGTCCGCCGACCATCCTGGCCGACTGGGTGGGCCTGGCCCCGGCCGACGAACTCGCCCGCAGGCTCGGCCACCCGGTCGCGATCGGCAACGACGCCGATATGGGCGCGCTCGGCGAGCAGGCCTACGGCGCCGCCCGCGGTCTGGAGGACTTCCTCTACGTCAAGGCGTCCCACGGCATCGGCGCCGGCATCGTGATCGGCGGCCGGCCCTACCGCGGCGCGACCGGGATCGCCGGCGAGATCGGGCACACCCAGCTCCCGGACGCGGTCAACTGGTGCCGCTGCGGCAGCCGGGGCTGCCTGGAGACGGTGGTGTCGATCACCACCGTGCGGCAGCAGCTCGCACACGTGCTGGCCACGCACCAGCAGACGCTGGACGAGCACGAGATCCCTCCTCTGTCCGAGGTGAGCGACAACCCGGCCGCGGCGCGGGTGCTCGCCGAAGCCGGCCGGACGGTCGGCCGGGTGCTGGCCGACCTGGTGAACTGCCTCAACCCGGCCGCGGTCGTGCTGGGCGGCGAACTCGGCGCGGCCGGCGAGCCGTTCGCCGCCGGCATCCGCGAGTCCGTGGCGCGTTACGCCCAGCCCGCCAGCGCGCAGGCCGCCGAGGTGATCACCGGACGCCTCGGCGCGGACGCGGAGGTGCGCGGCGCGATCGCGACGGCGGTGGCGGCGACGACGCAGCTGCGGACGACGGGCGTGATCTGACGGCGGGCCGGGCGCGGGCGCGGCGCCGGCGTGCCCGACCTGCCGGGCTTGCTCGACCTGTTGGGCCTGCTGGACCTGCTGGGCCGGGTCGGCCGGAGCGGCCGGCCCGGCCCCGGCGGCTCAGCCCGACGTGGCGTGGAACTCCGCCCAGTCGAGGTTGATCGAGCCGTTGTCGCCGGACCCGTAGGAGACGGTGACGACGGGCGCGGTGCCGCTGACCGGGATGTCGTCGAAGGTGACGGTGCCCCAGTCGTCCCAGCTGTCGGAGACCTTGGGGAACGACACCTGGCGGACCGCCGTGCCGTCGACCGACAGCGTCATGGTGCGCGCGTCGCCGTTGGCGTTGGCGTAGCGCAGCGTCAGCGAGTCGGTGCCGGCCGCGGACGAGGCGCGGTGCAGGGTGAAGGACGACGCCGCGCCCTGCGCCCACAGGCCGTCGACGAACGCCCGGCCGCTGTAGCCGGTGTGGTTGACGTTGGTCTTGACGCCGCCGGTGTTGAGCGCGTCCTCGGCCTCGATGTGGTCGGGCGCCGGGCAGCCGCGCAGCGCGGACGTGCCGGGCAGGTCCGCGCATCGGTCGGCCGAGTCGCGGACGCCGTCCTTGTCACGGTCGCCGACGACCGCGCCGGTCAGGGTGATGTCGACGGTGTGCCGGCCCTTCAGCGACGCCGGGAGGCTGTGGCCGGGCACCCTCCTGCCGTCCACGGTGAAGGAGCGGACGGTGGCGCCCGCGCCGTGCAGCGCGACGGTCAGCGTGGCGTCGCGGTAGTGCAGCCCGCTCAGCGTGGCGTCGCCCCAGCCGGCGGGCAGGGTCGGCGCGAAGCTGACACCGTTGTCAGAGAACGACAGGCCGAACAGCCCGGAGTCGATCATGTTGAGGTAGGCGGTGGCGGACCAGGTCTGGTCCGGCTGCGAGCCCCAGTGGAACTTCACGTCGTCGCCGAGCCGCTGGTAGCCCCCGTCGACCACGCCGGTGTGACCGTTGTAGATCTCCCAGAACCCGCTGTTGCTGTCGGCCAGTTCGGCCAGCCGCGCGGTCTCGGAGGCGAAGCCCTGCTGGGCTCCCTGCTGGGCCAGCGCCCGCGCCCACAGCCCCTGCACCACGGGCCACACGATGGCGTTGTGCCGCCCCGGCTGCTCGTCGGAGTAGCGGGTCCAGTTCGGGTAGGTGTCGGGCATGCCCCAGGTCATCTCGGTGGCGTGCGACACGACGGACCTCGCCTGGGCCGGGTTCGCGATGCCGAAGAGCACCGCGAAGGCCAGGCCGGTGCCCTCCTGGTACGCGCCGGTGGTGCCGTCGGCGAGCAGCATGTAGTTGTAGCTGCCGGTCTTCTTGTTCCAGAAGTGCTCGTTGATCGCCTGCTTCAGCGCCGCGGCCTTGTGCCGGTAGGCCGCGACCTCCTTCGCCGGGCGGTGCAGCCGGGCGGCCATGCTCGCCGCGTTGGTGTAGGCGGCGTAGTAGACCTCGTTGGTGCTGAGGAACATGCCGGTGGCCACGCCCGGCCACGGCATGGAACCGGTGCTGACCGACTCGGTGGCGTCGGCCGGCGGCGCGGGGTAGCCGGCGATGCCGTCGTTGAAGAAGGACGCGCCGGTGAACAGGCCGTAGGTGGAGTTGTATCCGGCGGTGCTCGCGTGTTCGCGGATGGCGAGGGTGTCCGCGGCGGTCCGGTAGGCGTCGCGCAGGAAGGACGTGTCGCCGGTGACCAGGTACTGGTTCCACGCGGCGGTCACCCAGATGACCTGGTCCCACTGCTGGTCGTCCTGCTGGATCTGCAGCTTGCCCGAGGCGTCCTTGTCGACCGCCGACCACAGGGTGTTGCGGGCCAGCGCGGGGTCGAGCAGGCTCGTGGCGTTCCAGCTGTTCACCGAGGCGTCGCGGGTCCACGGCTGCGGGTAGCCGCCGCCGGCCCGCAGGATGCCGACGCCGGTGTCCATCAGGCCGCTCTTGTTGTAGACCGCCGGGTCCCAGGTGATGGTGTTCGTCTGCAGCACGTTCTTCAACGCGGCCTGGTACGCGGTGCCGTACAGGGCCTGGCTGTCGGGGTTGGCGAACGTCAGCGCCGGGGCGGAGGGCGCCGCAGCGCCGGGGCCGCCGTCGTCGGCCGCGTTCACCGCGCCCGCCCCGTAGAGAACGGTGCTGAGCGCCAGTACGCCGGCCGTCATCATGCCGGTGACGCGTGTGCGCCGACCGGTCGTCGGTCTGAACCTCATGGCACGTACCTTCCTCGGCGCCGGGTGCGGCGCCGCAGAGGCGGAGGGTTCCGCTGCCCCCGGACGCGTGCCGCGGGCATCGGAGTTCGACCGTAGTGAGGAAAAAGTCGGCACGTCAACATTCCTGCAAGAAGTCTATGAAGCGTTGATCGGGCGGCAGTTGCTCACCGCGCGGTGCCGGAACGTACACGAAAACGGCACGCGCGTGGGTGATTTGATGGTGTATCGTCCTATTCATCCTGCCGTCCGGCATGGAGTCCCACAGGACGAGAGGCGGTCCGCTCGACGGGACACAACGCCTGCACTCCCCTATTTACCGTTGAGCGGCCGATTGCTTGAGCGGTTTCAACGGTCGGCGTCCGGTGTGGCGCTGCGCGCCTCGCCGCGTTCCCTGCCGCGTGTCCTGCCGCGCGCCTCGCCGTGTTCCCTGCCGCGTGTCCGCGCCTCCCGCCGTCCGGGGAATTCACTCTTTCCGGATGCCGCGCCTCCGTTTGAAACCTCGCGTTGTCCCCCGTCCGGGCGAGCGCCCGCAGCAGGCGCCCGGCATACGGCGCGCCGCCCCGCCGGATGGCGCATCAGCCCGGTGGTTTGCGCAACCCGGGGCGCGAAGCCGCCCCCCGCACGCCGTACCGGCGCAGGCGCCGCGCTGTTTGGCTGGTGGGCGGGGGGGGGGCGGGCGGGGCGGCCCCCGACCCGCCCCCCCCCCCCCCCGCCCAGCCCAGCCCGTACGTCTCCCGGAGGCACAGTGCCAGGCAACCCGCCCGGTTCGGAAAGCCCGCAGAGCCCAGCAGGTCCAGGCAGCCCGGACAGCGGCGCAGGACCGAGCACCGACGCGCCGCCCCCGCCCCCGCCCGCCGGCGGCGAACCGCTCACCAGTCTCGGCACCGAGGCGGCGCGTCAGCTCGCCACCACCGCCAAGTCCGAGCCGCAGATGCGGGCGATCAGCTCCCGGTGGCTGCTGAGGATGCTGCCGTGGGTGGACGTACCGGCCGGCGTGTACCGGGTCAACCGGCGGCTGCGGGTGCGACCGGGCAGCGGCCGGGTGCGGTTCGAGCAGAACGGCGCCGACGACGTCACGGTGGTCCCCGAGACGCTCGCCGAACTCCCGGCGCTGCGCGGCTGCCCGGACGCCGAGGCGCTGCGGAAGCTGGCCGCCGGCTACCGGGTGCGCCGACTGGAGCCCGGTCAGGTGCTCGCCGAGCAGGGCCGGCCGGTCAAGGAGACCTATCTGGTGGTGCACGGCCGGCTCACCCGGTTCACCTCAGGACCGTACGGCGAGGAGGCGGCGCTCGGGGTGGTCGCCGGCGGCGAGCCGCTGGGCGACGAGGTGTTCGGCGGGTCCGATCCGCGCTGGCAGGTGTCGGTCAGGGCGGACACCGCGTGCGTGCTGCTGGCGCTGCCGCGGACCGCGGTGAAGCGGTTGACCGACCGTGCGCCCGTGCTCGCCGCCCATCTCGCCGAGCACGCCGAGCGGTCGGCGCGGCCGGCCAACCGCGCGGGCGAGGCGGACCTGCCGGTCCGGGCCGGCCACACCGGCGAGCCGGTCATCGACCCGGGCTTCGTGGACTACGAACTCAGCCCCCGCGAGTACGAGTTGTCACTGACGCAGACGGTGCTGCGGGTGCACAGCCGGGTCGGCGACCTCTACAGCGAGCCGATGGACCAGACCCACCAGCAGCTGCGGCTGACGGTGGAGGCGATCCGCGAGCGCCAGGAGTGGGAGCTGGTCAACAACCGGGACTTCGGGCTGCTCCACAACACCGACTACGACCAGCGGATCAGCTCCTCCTCCGGGCCGCCGACGCCCGACGACCTGGACGAGCTGCTGGCGATGCGGCGCGACACCACCGTCCTGTTCGCCCACCCGAAGGCGATCACCGCGTTCTTCCACCAGTGCACCCTCCGCGGCATCGCGCCGCGCACCGCGGACCTGGGCAGCCACCAGGTGCCGGCCTGGCGCGGCGTGCCGCTGCTGCCCTGCGGCAAGATCCCGATCAGCGGACGGCACACCAGCAGCATCGTCGCGCTGCGCACCGGCGCCGACGACCAGGGCGTGGTCGGCCTGCGCCCGACCTCGCTGCCCGAGCAGCGCGAACCGGGTCTGAACGTCCGCTTCATGGGCATCGACGCGACCGCCGTCGTCCGCTACCTGGTCACCGCCTACTACTCGATGGCGGTGCTGGTCCCCGACGCGGTCGGAATCCTGGAGAACGTCCGACTCGGCCGGCCGGCCGAGTGACCGAGTGGCCAAGTGACCGAGTGGAGTACCGAATTGAACGCTGCCGTCAGCACGTCCACCGCCCCCGGTCGGCTCCCCCGGCCGCCGAGCCCGGTCGGCTCGCTGCGCGCGCGGCGCGGCGGCGCGGTCCCCGGGCTCAGGTACCGGCCGGTCGCCCCCGCCGATCCGGAGAAGGTGCGTGAGGTCGACCGCAGGCTGGAGGAGTGGGCACGCGGCCTGGACCTGTTCCCGCCGGCCTGGAAGGGGGACTTCGCCGGGTTCCAGTTCGGCCGGGCGGTGGTGCTGCAGCACCCGGGCGCGGTGGACGTGGAGCGGCTGACCGTGGCCGGCGAGCTGCTGCTCGCCGAGAACCTGGTCGACTCCTGCTACTGCGAGGAGGACGAGGGCCGGGGCGCCTCGCACCGCGGGCTCGGCGGCCCGCTGCTGATGGCCCAGTCGGCGATCGACCCGCACCACGGCACCGCGCAGTCGCAGGAGCAGTGGCTGCTCGGCATGCAGTCCGACGGGCCGCTGCGCTCGTACCACTGGGCGATGAAGGACTACGCGGCGTTCGCCACGCCCAGCCAGACGAATCGTTTCGTGCACGACATCGCCCGGCTGCACCTGGGCTATCTCGCCGAGGCCGCCTGGGCCGAGACCCGCTACCGGCCGCAGATCTGGGAGTACCTGGTGATGCGGCAGTTCAACAACTTCCGCCCGTGCCTGGCGATCGTGGACGCGGTGGACGGCTACGAGCTGCCGGACATCCTCTACGCCCGCCCGGAGATCCAGCGGATCACCGCGCTGGCCTGCAACGCCACCACCATCGTCAACGACCTGTACTCCTTCACCAAGGAGCTGGCCGGCGATCCGACGCACCTCAACCTGCCGCTGGTGGTGGCCGAGAACGAGGGCCACGGGCTGAAGGCCGCCTATCTGGAGGCGGTCGAGATCCACAACCGGATCATGGCGTCCTTCGAGGAGGAGGCGGCCGCGCTGGCGGCGACCAGCCCGCTCGTCGCGCGGTACGCCCAGGGGCTGTCGGACTGGGTGGCCGGCAACCACGAGTGGCACGCGACCAACACCCACCGTTACCACCTGCCCGATTACTGGTAGGCCGATCACTGGCAGGCCGATCCGATGTACCGCTGCATATCACCGCGATCCGAGGAGATCCTTCGTTGACCACGCACAGCCCCGCCGTCACCACGGCCTCCCTGCCCATCCCGGCCCAGTCCACGTACCAGGCCCGCGTCGCGGACTACTGGAACACCGAGCAGAACCCGGTCAACCTCGAACTCGGCAGGATCGACGACCTCTACCACCACCACTACGGCGTCGGCGACGTCCGCTGGTCGGTGCTCGACGAGCCCGACCCGGCCAGGCGCCGGGAGCGGATCACCGGCGAACTGCACCGGCTGGAGCACGCGCAGGCGGTCCTGCTCGCCGAGCGGCTGGGCCCGCTGTCGCCGGACGACCGGGTGTTCGACGCCGGCTGCGGGCGCGGCGGCGGCAGCGTCACCGCGCACCTGAGGTACGAGTGCTACGCCGACGGCGTGACGCTCTCCACCAAGCAGGCGGACTTCGCCAACGAACAGGCCCGCGCCCGCGGCATCGACGGCAAGGTGCGCTACCACCACCGCAACATGCTGGACACCGGCCTGCCCACGGGCGAGTTCGCGGCCTCGTGGAACAACGAGTCGACGATGTACGTGGAGTTGGACCTGCTGTTCGCCGAGCACGCCCGGCTGCTGCGCCGCGGCGGCCGGTACGTGGTGATCACCGGCTGCTACAACGACACCTACGGGCGCGCCTCGCGTGAGGTGTCGCTGATCAACGCCCACTACATCTGCGACATCCACCCGCGCTCTGCGTACTTCAAGGCGATGGCCGCGCACCGGCTGGTGCCGGTGCACGTCGAGGACCTGACCGCGGCCACCATCCCGTACTGGGAGCTGCGCAAGCAGGCCGACCACCTGGTGACGGGCGTGGAGGACGCGTTCCTGACGGCGTACAAGAACGGCAGTTTCCAGTATCTGATGATCGTCGCCGACCGGGTCTGACCCGGTGTGCCGGGGGGGGGGGGGGGGGGGCGCGGGGGGGGGGGGGGGGGGGGGGGGGGGGGGGGGGGGGGGGGGGGGGGGGGGGNCCCCCCCCCCCCCCCCCCCCCCCCCCCCCCCCCCCCCCCCCCCCCCCCCCCCCCCCCCGGGTCCGTGGTGCGGAGGCGGGCCGCCGCGACGGCGCCCGGGTCAGGGCAGCCGGGTGGTCAGGTCGTCGTCGGTCACCGGACGCAGCACCCGGCAGGGCGCGCCGACGGCGACCACCATCGGGGGGATGTCGCGCGAGACGACGCTGCCGGCGCCGATCACCGAGCCGTGGCCGATCCGGACGCCCGGCAGCACCACGGCGTTGCTGCCGATCCACACCTTGTCCTCGATGACGATCGGCTCGGAGAAGCGCGCGAAGTCCACCCGCCGGGCGGGGTGCACGGGGTGGCCGGTGGTGGTGAGGGTCACGCCGGGCGCGATCATCACACCGTCACCGATGCGGATGTCGACGTCGTCGACGAAGGTCAGGTTGACGTTGCCGAAGAAGTCGTCGCCGATGTGCACGTTGCTCGCGAAGGCCGCGTGGAACGGCGCGAGCAGCACGCAGCGCTCCCCCACCGATCCGAGGGCGGCCTCCAGCAGTTCGCGCTTGCGCCGCTCGTCGCCCGGCGGCGTCCTGTTGTACTCGAAGACCAGGTCGGGGCGGCGCAGCGGTGCCAGGAACGCCGCCTCCGACTCGGTGTAGACCAGTCCGCGGCGGATGCGCTCGCGGACCGCCTCCTGTTCGCCGCCTGTCACGCGCGATCCCACCC
>JAJSZB010000679.1:0-1711 GCA_050613715.1 Streptomyces sp. IBSBF 3018 | reverse complement strand
TTCAGTCAAACCCCCGTGCGTTCTTGTGGGGCGGGCCGCGCCGGGGCGGGACTACGCTGGTCGACCGAGCCCGACGGGCCCCCGCCGGACAGGCCCCCCAAGGAGTGCCATGCACACCCACCAGCTGCTGAACCTCGCGGTCAGCGGGTCCGCGGGCCCCGGCCCGGTGATGCGGACCCTCATCGTCGCCTCGGTCGTCGGCGTCGTGCTGATCGCCTGGTTCGTGCTGCGCGGTTACAGCAACAACGACTGACCGCCCTCCCCCGGGCGCTCCCCGCACGGACGGGAGCGCGCCCCGCCGGCCGGTCCGGCGGGGCGCGGGGCGTCAGCGGATCGGCAGCCCGGACAGGGTGCGGGCGATGACCAGGCGCTGGATCTCGCTGGTGCCCTCGAAGATCGTGTAGATGGCGCTGTCGCGGTGCATCCGCTCGACCGGGTACTCACGGGTGTAGCCGTTGCCGCCGAGGATCTGGATCGCCTGGGCGGTGACCTTCTTCGCGGTCTCGCTGGCGAACAGCTTGGACATCGAGCCCTCGGCGGAGGTGAACGGCCGGCCCGCGGTGGCCATCCAGGACGCGCGCCACACCAGCAGCCGGGCCGCGTCGATCTGCGTGCGCATGTCGGCGAGCTGGAACGCCACGCCCTGGTTGTCGATGATCGGCCGGCCGAACTGCTCGCGGCCCTTGGCGTACTCCAGCGCGTACTCGTAGGCGGCGCGGGCGGTGCCCACGGCCATCGCGCCGACCGCGGGGCGGGACGCCTCGAAGGTGGCCATCGCGGCGTTCTTGATCCGCTCGCGCCCCTCGGCGCCGCCCGTGCGGGCCCGCTCGCGGACCCTGGCCAGCCGCTCGTCCAGCTTGTCCTTGCCGCCGAGCAGGCAGTCGCCGGGGACCCGCACGTCGTCCAGCACGACCTCCGCGGTGTGCGAGGCGCGGATGCCGTGCTTCTTGAACTTCTGTCCCTGGGACAGGCCCGGGGTGCCCGGCGGCACGATGAAGGAGGCGTGGCCGCGCGAGCCCAGCTCCGGGTCGACCGAGGCGACCACGACGTGGACGTTGGCGATCCCGCCGTTGGTGGCCCAGGTCTTGGTGCCGTTGATGACCCACTCGTCCTTGGCCTCGTCGTAGACCGCGCGGGTGCGCATCGCGGCGACGTCGGAGCCGGCGTCGGGCTCGGAGGAGCAGAAGGCGGCGAGCTTCACGTCGTCGGCGTCGCCGTACATCTGCGGCACCCAGGTGCCGATCTGCTCCTCGGTGCCGTTGGAGAGCACGCCGACCGCGGCGAGCCCGGTGCCCACGATGGACAGCGCGATGCCCGCGTCGCCCCAGAACAGCTCCTCCATCGTCATCGGGATGCCGAGACCGGTGGGGTCGAAGAACTGCTGGGCGTAGAAGTCCAGCGAGTACAGGCCTATTTTGGCGGCCTCCTGGATGATGGGCCAGGGCGTCTCCTCGCGCTCGTCCCACTCGGCGGCGGCCGGGCGCATCACGTCGGCGGCGAAGCCGTGGACCCACTCGCGCACGGACTGCTGGTCGTCGTTGAGTTCGAGCGTGAAGTCGCCCATCGTCCCCTCCACGTGCTGGTTACTTGCGGTAACAGCAGTCTGTTACCGCCCGGTAAGCCATGTCAACTCCCCTCCGTGCCCGCCGGCCGCCCCCCGCGGCGCTCCTGGTCCGGCGCGCGCCGCACCCGTACCCCCGGCCCCAGGCAC
>JAJSZB010000678.1:0-1715 GCA_050613715.1 Streptomyces sp. IBSBF 3018 | reverse complement strand
GGCGGGACGGTGGGCAGCGGGGCCGTGCCGGTGCCGGTGCCGGTCGGCGCGGAGGGGACCGGCGGCGCGGTGTGCGCGGCGCCGGCGGCGTCCTCGGGGGAGGAGGGGGCGGTGTGCGCGGCCGGTCCGCCGGCCGTCCCGTCGCCGTAGCGGGCCTGCGCGGGCACGCCCGGGGCCTGCGCGCCGGCGTCCGGCTCCAGCCGCAGCTGGTAGGTGCCCGTGGCGGGGTCCAGCACCCACTGGTCCGCCGGGTCGATGTTCCCACGGCCTTGCGTGTCCACGGTCCCTCAGGTCCTCCCTCCGGGAACGGCCGGATCGCTCACACTAGCCGCCCAGTTCATCGCCGATATCCGGCCGTGACAAATCCTGCGCCCCTACAAGCGGACAAACCCGTTGATCCCGTCGGAGACTTGAGCGGACTTTTCAGCAGGTTTTCATTGATCTTTGCCGCAGATGTCACGATCCGCGGTGGTTCCGTGGAACGTCGGGACGTCCGAGGACGTGGCGCCGGGGGAGGGGGTCGCGCCGGCGGACGGGGTGCCGGAGGGAGTGCCCGGCGGGGTGCCCGCGCGGCCGGCGGACGGGGTGTCCGAGGGGGTGCCCGTGGAGCCCGTGGAGCCCGTGGAGCCTGCGGACGCGGAGGGGGAGTCCGTGTCGGTCGGGCCGGAGGTCACGCGGATCGCCCGGTCGGCGCGGACCGCGGCGAACAGCCGGTCGGCGTCGGGCTGGACGAGCTGGTCGCGGTTGTGGTCCTCGGTGTACGGCTCGCGCGGCACGGTCAGGAAGTGGATCTGCCCGGCCGGCACCTTCTGCAGGCTCTGCGCCAGCTTGTACAGCTCGCTCAGCGAGTTGAGCCCGGGGTCCGCGGTCAGCGACTTGGTCGCGGAGTCCAGCAGCGGGTAGAGCTTGACCGGGTTGAGCAGCACGCCGTTGCTCTGCACCTTCTTGACCAGCGAGGCCAGGAAGTCCTGCTGCCGCCCGATGCGTTCGGTGTCGCTGCCGTCGCCGAAGCCGTGCCGGGCCCGGACGAAGCCGAGCGCCTGCTCGCCGTCCAGCTTCTGCCGGCCGGCCGGCAGGTCCAGGTGGGCCTGCACGTCGTGCACGGGGTTGGCCAGGCACACCTCGACGCCGTCCACCGCGTCGACCATGTTCTTGAAGCCGCCGAAGTCCACGATCAGGTGGTGGTCGACGCGGATGCCGGTCATCTCCTCGACCGTACGGATCGTGCAGGCCGCGCCGCCCGCCTCGAACGCCCAGTTGAACTGCTCGAACTTCGGGCTGATCGTGCTGCCGTCCGGCCTGGTGCACTCCGGGACGTGCGCCATCAGGTCGCGCGGGATGCTCATCGCGGTGGCGTTGCTCCGGTCCGCCGACAGGTGCAGCAGGATCGTGGTGTCCGAGCGCTGCGTGCCGCTGTCCTGGCCGTACTTCTCGTTGCCGTTGCCGCGGTTGTCCGAGCCGATCAGCAGGATGTTCTCGGCGGCGGTCGGCTCCTGCGCAGGCCGGTGGTCCTCCTGCGCCTTCAGCTCGTTCTCGGTGACGTTGTCGGTGGTGATGTTGCCGTTCAGGTGCTGGTAGACGTACCAGCCGCCGCCCGCCAGCGCGAGCACGACGAGCGCGGTGCAGACGGCGAGGACGCGCAGCCAGCGGAACCGCCGCCGGGCCGCCGGCGGTTCGGCGACCGCGGGGGCGGCGGGGGCGGCGCGGCCCCCCCC
>JAJSZB010000677.1:0-1721 GCA_050613715.1 Streptomyces sp. IBSBF 3018 | reverse complement strand
ACCGTGTGGAGGGGCGGAAGAACGGGCGCCTCCCGTGGGTCAGGACACGGGAGGCGCCCGGCGGCCGGGGCTGGATCGCAAGGTCCGCCCGGCCGGGACGGGAGGGCGGCCGGGCGGACCCGGCCGCCGCGTTCATCGGATGAACGCCCGTGAGAGCGGTTGCCGGGCTGCCGAGGGGCCGGCGTGCAGGGTGTACGGGCCCGGTCGGGCGGTCCACGCGTGCTCTGCCGGGGACCAGCGCTCGAACGCACGGGCCGCGACGGCCACTTCGGCCACCGCGCGGTCGCCGGGGCCGGCGGTGACGGCGGCGAAACCGGCCAGCCGCGGTCCCCCGTCGTCGTACGCGTCCGGGCCGGTGGTCAGGTACACCTGGACGACCTCGCGGCCCGGGCGCGCGCCGGTGTTGCGCACCCGCACCCGGACCAGGGCGCCGCCGCCGGCCGGGTCCGGTGCGACGTCGAGGTCCTCGTACTCCCAGGTGGTGTAGCCGAGTCCGTGGCCGAACCAGTAGGCGGGCTCGGCCCCCGCCCGGCGCCAGGCGCGGTGGCCGAGGTAGGGGCCCTCGGCGTAGTCGAGGACGCCGCCGAGGGGAACGGTGGACGGCAGCGGCGCGCCCTGGGCACGGGCGGGCCAGGTGGTGGGGAGGCGGCCGCCGGGTTCGGCGTGCCCGAACAGCACGTCGGCCAGGCCGTGTCCGGCCTCCTGGCCGGGGAACCAGCTGACCAGCACCGCGGGAGCGCTCTCCCGCCAGGGCAGTTCCACCGGCCCGCCGGAGTTGACCACGACGACGGTCCTGGGGTTGGCGGCGGCGACCGCGGCGACCAGTTCGTCCTGGCGGCCGGGCAGCGCGAGCGTGGGGCGGTCGAAGCCCTCGCTCTCGATCTCGTCGGTGGTGCCGACCACCACGACGGCCGCGTCCGCGCCGCGCGCCGCCGCCACCGCGCGGGCGAGCAGCTCGTCCTCGTCCGGGCGGGGCGGGTCGGCGGCCAGCGCCACCGCGTGGCCGTGGCCGTCCTCCCAGCGGCGCACCGCGACCAGCAGCACCTCCTCGCCCGCCGCGACCTTGCGCGCGGCGGTGCGGAAGGAGGGCGCGACGTGCACATACGTCGGGTCCGCCGACTCCGCCTCCACGAAGTCGTGCACGATCGTCTCGCCGTCCGCGCGCAGCGTCACGGTGTCGAGGCCGACCACCGAGAACCGCCACTCCCCCGCGGTGTCCGCGGTGACCAGCGCGCTGACCTCGACGGCCGCGGCGGCAGCGGCGGCGCCCGGGGCGTCGCCGGGCTCCAGCACCCGGCCGGAGAGCCGGTGTTCCGCGTGCACCTCGGAGCCGTCGGCGGCCAGGTAGCGGACCAGGACGCCGGGGCGCCGGTCGCGCGGGTTGCGGGCGTTACCGGTGTGCACGGGCGTGGGCCGGTTGGTGAGCAGCACGCCTTCGGCGTGCACGACCTCGGCGCCACTGCCGGAGAGCGCTTCCCGGATGCCGTCGAGCGGTGAGACCACCTCGGCGGGGAACACCGCGGCGCTGCCGCCGCCCTGGACGCGCGCGGCCGCGGCGTTGGGTCCGAGCACGGCGAGCCGCCACGGCCCCGACCGCGGCTGAACCGCCGGGCGCAGCGGCAGGACGCCTGCCTCGTTGCGCAGCAGTACGCAGCCGGCGGCGACGGCGCGGCGCAGCAGGGGGCGGGGATCGCTCGGCGCGGCGGACGCGGGTGGGGCGG
>JAJSZB010000676.1:0-1730 GCA_050613715.1 Streptomyces sp. IBSBF 3018 | reverse complement strand
GGGGCCACGCGGACCGGGGCGTTCGGGAGGCCGGGGCGTCCGGGGGCGCGAGTTCGAGCCGGCTGGAGGTCGTCGTCGTACGCTGGAGAGCATGAGTACGGCGCAGTCCACCTCGAAGCCCACCCCGAAGCCCGCGGCGAAGCCCACCGCGGAGCCGGCCGCAAAGCCCGCCGCGGACGCTGCGGACGCCGCGATGACCATCGGCGAGGTCAGCGCGCTGACCGGCCTGACCACGTACACCCTGCGCTTCTACGAGCAGGAGGGCCTCTTCTTCGCGCCCGTGCGGCGGAACGCGGCCGGGCGCCGCGTCTTCACCCGCGAGGAGGTCGAGTGGCTGAAGGTCTGCACGAAGCTGCGCTCGTCGGGGATGCCGCTGCCGGAGATCCAGCGGTACGCCGCGCTCGTGCGGGACGGCGCCGGCAACGAGGCCGAGCGCTTCGAGATCCTGCGCCGCCACGAGGCGAAGGTCCAGCAGCAAGTCGCCGACCTCCAGGAGGCGTTGGGCGTCATCCACCACAAGGTGGAGCTCTACGCCCGCCATCTCGCCGCGGGCACCGCGGACCGACTCTGGCGCAACGGCCCCGAATGCGACGACCCGGCGGACGCGGACGCCCCCGACCCGCAGGCGTAGCACGTCGGTCGACGTACCCGACCTCGCCGCGCCCGCGCGTCACGCCGGCGCGTCCATCCTCTGCGTGCCGATGACCTTGAGGAGTTGGAGCGTGCGGTACGCCGGGGAGCCCGGGTCCGCGGTGTAGAGCATCAACTGCTGGTCGCGGTCGGGGAGCGTGAGGATGTCGAACGCCAACTCGATCGGGCCCACTCGGGGATGGTGGAAGACCTGCCGGGCGTGGTGCTCGATGCGTAGCTCCTGGGAGTTCCAGAGGCGGGCGAACTGCGCGCTGCCGGCGAGGAGTTCGGCGATGAGGGAGTGCAGCTCGGCGCTGTCGGGGTAGCGGGTGGTGGCCAGCCGCAGGTAGCTGACCGCGCTGGTCATGAAGCGCTCGGGGTCGGTGACCCCGTAGACGGGACCGCGCCCGGGCTCGCCGCCCGTTCCCAGGAAGATGCGGCGCAGGATGTTGCGGTCCGGCGGGCGCAGTGCGGAGAAGTCCTCGAACAGCGCGGCGGCCAGCGGGTTCCAGGCGATCACCTGGCAGGTGTTGTCCACGACCAGCGCGGGCATGTCGGCGAGGCGGTCGAGCAGCGCGGCGGTGGACGGCGCGACGTCGCGGGTGGGCTGCCGGCCGGGCGCGTGGTCCAACTCGCCGGCCAGCGAGAACAGATGGACGCGCTCCTGGTCCGACAGCCGCAGTGCGCGGGCGATGCCCAGCAGCACCTGGCGCGACGGGTGCCGGCCGCGCGCCTGTTCGAGGCGGCTGTAGTGGTCGGTGGAGATGTGGGCGAGCTGCGCGACCTCCTCGCGCCGCAGCCCCGGCGTGCGCCGCCGCGACCCGCGCGGCAGCCCCGCGTCCTCCGGGCGGAGCTGCTCCCGGCGGCTGCGCAGGAAAGCTGCCAGCGCGTCCTTGTCCATAGTCACCACGCTACGACGCGGCGCGGCGCGGCGGGGGCCGCCGGGAGCGGGCAGGGGGGCGCAGCCATGGACCGTCAGTCCCTGGATGGGCGTCGGCGGCGGCCGAAGGCTGGTGGAGACCGGGCGCCCCGCGGGCCCCCGCCCGGGCCCCGCCCCCCCCCCCCCGCCCCCCGCCGCCCCCCCCCCCCCCCCCCCCCCC
>JAJSZB010000675.1:0-1735 GCA_050613715.1 Streptomyces sp. IBSBF 3018 | reverse complement strand
GCCGTGGGATGCCGGCCGGGGTCGGCGGGTCGGGCTGGGCGGCGGGTCGGGCGCTCGGCCTGCACGGGCCGGCGGGGCGTCGGTCCGGCCGGGCGTCGGACGTCGGCCCGGCGGGGCGTCAGGCGTCGGTCCGGCCGCCATGGGTGAGCACTTCGTGCACGGGGAGGGTGGCGGCGCCGAGGGCCACCGCGTCCGGGCCGAGCCGGCCCAGTTCCACGGCCGTTCCGCCGGTCAGGTAGTCCAGGGTGTGGCGGTGCATGGCGTCGCGGACCGCGGGCAGCGCCGCGGGGCCGAGCGCGGCGCCCAGCCAGCCGGACAGGACGACCCGGTCGGGGCCGAGCAGGTTGATCAGGTTGGCGATGCCGATGCCGAGGTACTCCGCGGTGCGGGCCACGGTGTCGGCGGCGGGTCCGGGCGCTGCGGCGTCGGCCAGCAGCGCGGCGATCCGGCGCTCGGGGTCGCCCGGGCCCAGGTCCCGTGCGCCGGGCAGGCGCCGGTAGTGGGCGAGGACCGCCTCCGCGCCCACGTACGCCTCCAGGCAGCCGCGCGAACCGCAGCGGCAGGGCGCGCCGCCGGCCTCGACCACGGTGTGGCCCCACTCGCTGACCGCGCTGGTCACGCCGCCGGAGGAGCCGGTGGCGACCGCCGCGCCGACGCCGACCGCGAGCAGCGCGACGACCGCGCGCCGGGCCCCGCGCGCGGCGCCGCGCCACATCTCCGCCTGGCCGAGGGTGCGCGCGCAGTTGTCGATGTGCAGGGGCGCGGCGAGCCGCGGGCGCAGCAGCGCGCCGAACGGCACGCCGGACCAGCCGAAGGTGGGCGCGTGCACCAGGCCGTCGGAGAGCACCGCGCCCGGCACCCCGACGCCGACGCCGAGCAGCCCTGCCGGGTCGGCGCCGGCCTTCGCGGTGACCTCCTCGACGCCCGCGGCGACCAGGCCGGCCAGCACGGCGGGGTCCGGGGGGCCTTCCTCGATCGGGTACGTGGCGGTGGCCACCGTCTCCAGCGTCCAGTCGAACAGGCCGACCTGGACGTGCGTCTCGCCGATGTCCGCGCCGGCCACCTGGGCGTGTTCGGGCCGCACCCGCAGCAGGGTGCGCGGGCGTCCGCCGTCGGAGTCCAGCAGTCCTGCCTCGGCGACCAGGCCATCGGCGGCGAGGTCGGAGACGACGTTGCTGACGGTGGCGGAGCTGAGGCCGGTGGCGTGCTGCAGGTCGAAGCGGCTGGCCGGGCCGTGCAGGTAGAGCCGGGTCAGGACGGCGGCGCGGTTGCGGCGGCGCAGGTCCCGGGTCGTGGTCCGGCCCATGTCGCGCGTCACCGGGTCCCCCTCACGATGTCGGGCCCGCCGCCGGGCCGGGCCGCCGCGGCGTCGGGCTGCGGCCGGCGGAGCCCGGCCCGGTGCGGGGCCCCGGCGCCGTGGCGGGACACGGCGCGCCGCGGACGTCACGCAGCACGACGCACATAGTGCCAGAACCCGGGCGGCCGCAGGCGTCTCGGGGAGCGCTCTCTGAGCGTCCGGGTCGCGACCGGACCGCGGCCGGACCGCGGTCCGGACCGCGCAGACATCCGATGGCTGGCGCGGCGGCGCGTGCCGGGCGTCGTGGGCGGGCGGCGTGTGCCCGACGACAGCCGGGGTCGTGCGCGGGCGGCGTGCGTACGGGTGTCGGGCGCGGACGGCGTGCTTACGGTGCCGGGCCGGAGGCGGTGAGCGCGCCGGTGTCGGGCGGGGGCGGGC
>JAJSZB010000674.1:0-1747 GCA_050613715.1 Streptomyces sp. IBSBF 3018 | reverse complement strand
GGGCGCGGGGGTGGGAGGGCGGTGGTCGCCTCGGCCGCCGTGCTGCTCGCGCTCGCCGCGCTCCAGGGGCGCGCCGCCGCCGACGCGACCACCGCGCCGACCGGTCCCGCCGTCTGGCAGCCGCAGGGCGCGCCGCTCGCCGGCGCGGCCACCACCGCGGACGCGCCGCAGATGGAGGCCGCGGTGACCTATCGCGATGCCCTGAAGGTGGACGAGACCCGCTTCTACGGGATCGCGCTGGACGCCGCCTCCTCCGCCGCGGTGTCCGTGTTCGCGGTGCCGCCGCCCGGCACCCGCGTGGCGTACGGCGACGGCATCGAGCTGACGTTGCAGAACGCGGACGGCGACGAGTGCGACAGCGCCGAGGTGCACTTCGGCGACGACGGCGACCCGCGCCCGCTCGGCACCGCGGTCGCCCGCCTGATCACCGGCGACGACTCGGACTCGTGCCAGAGCGCCGACCAATACACGCTGGAGGTGCACAGGACCAGCGACGCCACGTCCGACCCGGGGCCGTGGCCGCTGGAGCTGCGCTACGTCTCCGAGCCCGGGCTGGTCCCGGGCGACGGGGCGCCCTCCGCGGACACGAACGGTTCGGCGGACGCCGGCGGTACCGCGGGCTCCGGCAGCTCCGGGGACTCCGGCGGTCCCGGGGACTCCGGCGGCTCGCCCACCGGCACCGCCTCGCCCACCCCGCTGCTCACCGGCACGCCGCGCCAGGCGTCCGGCGGCCCGTCGTTCGAGACGGCCGCCGCGCTGCGCACCGGCATCTGGAAGGACCGGGTGCTGCCCGGCGAGACCCGCTTCTACAAGGTGCCGGTCGACTGGGGCCAGCAGGCCACCGTGTTCACGGACTTCTCCAGCGCGCAGGTCACCGACGACTCGGCGTACGTCGCCGAGGGCGTGCGCGTGACCGAGTACAGCCCGGTGCGCGAGCTCGTGCACGGCGACGACAGGTCGTACGAGGGCAAGCCGGTCTCGATCGGCGAGCAGCTCGCGCCGGTCGCCTACGCCAACCGCGCCTCGGACGACGACGAGGTGGCCACCGTGCGCTACGCCGGCTGGTACTACGTCGCGGTGACCGTCCACCCCGGCGTCGCCAAGGCGGTCCAGGGGGCGGTGCCGGTCACGCTGCGGGTCCAGGTCTCCGGCGCCGCCCGGCCCGCGCCCGACTACGCCGGCGATCCCTCGGCCGCCGGGATCGGCGTCAGCTCCCACGACGTCGCGGCCGCGGACGGCACGGCGGGCGGCGGCGGTTCCGGGCACGGCGCGCTGCGCTTCCTCGCCTTCGCGATGTTCGGCGCGGCCGCGGTGCTGCTGCTCACGCTCGGCGGTTGGTACGTGGTGGCGCGCCGCCGTGCGCCGGCGGCCGCGGACACGGTGACGGCGCCGCGGCCGCAGGGGTACGGGCCGCCGCGGTGGTGACGGGCCCGGGCGCCCGGCGGCGCTGATCCGCCGGGCGTCGGTCCGCGGGTCCGCTGGTTCGCTGGTTCGCCTGGTGCGCGCGGGCCGGCGCCGCGGGTCAGGTCGCGGGTCGGGACGCGGGTCAGGACGCGGCGAGGGCCACGATGCCGACGGCGAGGCAGAGGAGGGCGAGGGCGAGGATCGGGATCGCGATCCTCACGGGCGGCCCGGGGCGCGGGGCACGGGCCGGGAGCTCGGCGGAGGCGGTGTCCGCGCCGGGCGCGTGGGGGTGGCCGGCCGCGGCGGCGGCGTGCTGGGCGGGTGCGCCAGGGGCGGCGGGTGC
>JAJSZB010000673.1:0-1748 GCA_050613715.1 Streptomyces sp. IBSBF 3018 | reverse complement strand
CCCCCCCCCCCCCCCCCCCCCCCCCCCCCGCCGCCCCCCCCCCCCCCCCCCCCCCGCCCCCCCCCCGCGGAGGGCAACCTTGCGGGCCTCCCGGCCATCAGAGAAGGCACGGAACAAGGGGAGGGAAATTGGTGCGGGACTCAAGGAGAACGAAGAGGAACGGCAGCAGGCGCGGACGCCGTGCGGGGGCGCTCGCCGCGGCCGTCGCGGTGGCCGCGCCCGCGCTCGTCGCGGTGACGGCGGGTCAGGCGGCCGCCGCCTCGGGCTCGCTGACCGTGACGGCGCTGAACCGGCAGGGCACGGCCGCCCACCAGTGGATGGACGTGACCGCGCTGGACGTGCCGGGCGCCGCGCCGCACGAGTTGCAGACCGGCTACCCCACGGTGCTGCCGGCCGGCCGCTACGCGGTGGTGGTCTCGGTCTGGGAGCCGGGCAACACCGCGCAGACGCTCGCCGCGCAGGTCGTCACGGTCGCCGACGACGCGACCACCGAGGTCACCGTCGACGCCCGGCAGGGCGCCGCGCTGTCGGTCGGCCTGGACTCCGCGCCGGGCGCGGACTACCGGCAGGGCGTCGCCGCGCGGGTGTGCGTCACCGGCGCCGCCGACGGGTTGCAGGGCGTGGCCGGCGGGACGGAGACCAGGCCGGTGTACGTCGTGCCGAACACCGACCCGCTGGTCCGGCTCGGCTACTCCGCCGCCTGGGTCTCGCCCACGAAGAAGGACGCGTACGCCGCCACCGGCACCACCGCGCTGACCGGCGACCCGATCACCGTGGCACGCGCCGGGACCGGAACGGTCTCGGTCCGGGCGATGCGCGGGCCGTCCTCGCTGAACACCTCGACATCCCGGGTGGACGCGGTCCCGCAGACCGCCGGCTGTGCGGCGGGGCTGCAGACGCAAGGACCGTTCATCACCCTGCCGTACACGCGGGACTACCACGTCACGCCGGGCGCCTGGCGCTTCGACCACGACACCTGGCACGGCGCAGTGAACGTCACCGCGGGGAGCAGCAGCGCCATCGACTTCGGCCGCGCGGTGTGGGGCCCGGCCCGCTATCTGCCCTGGGTGCGCAACGGCGAGCTGGGCTTCTTCACCTCCGGCATGGTCGCCGACCCGCAGCGGACCGGCGCGGACATCACCATCAACGCCACCGCGACGCTTCTGCGCGACGGCAGGGCCGTGGTGACGAGGACCGGCCTGGGCAACTCGCAGTCCGCGAAGGGCCCGAAGACCTTCTGGGCGCCGATCACCGCCTCCGGCGCGTACACCCTGAAGGTCCACGGCTACCGGCACGCCACCGGGGTGCCGCAGCCGGCCGGGATGATGTCGACGGCGACCGACGCGGCGTTCTCCTTCCACGCGGGGCCCACCTCGAACGCGGTGCCGCCCGCCTTCCTCACGCGCTTCCTGCCCGGCGGTCTGGACCTGTACAACCGCGTCCCGGCCGGGCGCGCGAGCACCGTGCCGCTGCTCATGGACCGCACCAGCACCCAGGCGGGCGTGCCGATGTGGCCGGCCGCGGTGAAGAAGGTCGAGGTCTTCGGCTCGACCGACGGCGGCCGCAGCTGGCACGCGCTCACCGTCACCGGCTCGGGCGGCTCCTGGGCGGTGAGGCTTCCGGCGCAGCGCTCGGGCGCCTCGCTCTCGCTCAGCTCCCGGGTCACCGACACCGGCGGCAACCAGACCGTCAGCACGGTCTACCGCGCCTTCACCGTCATCCCGTCGAGCTGACGGGAGGCGCCGGCG
>JAJSZB010000672.1:0-1755 GCA_050613715.1 Streptomyces sp. IBSBF 3018 | reverse complement strand
GACCCACCGCGCCCGCGCCGCCCCGGCCACCGCCCCGACCCGCAGAACGACGCCGGCCCGACCGCTGCACGCAGCCGCCCCGACCGCCCGGCAGCGTCACGCGTGCGAGTCCGTGCGGCGCAGGATTGCCGTCACTCTGCCCGCGTCGAGGACCGGGGCCACCTCGCCGTCCGCCGCGGTCCAGGCGGTCACCGCCGGGTCGGTGAGCGGGAGGCGGATGCCCAGCCGGGGGCCGAGCGGGCGGACGGTCTCGGCGACCGATGCGGCGGCGAGCAGGTCCGCGGGGGTGGTCCAGCCGAGGAGGTCGGAGGGGTGCGGGGCCTGCTGCCGCCCGCCGCGCGGGTACGCCGCCAGCGCCACCTCGTGGTCCGCGACGCCCGCCGCGGCCAAGCGGCCGGCCGCCTCGGGGGGCTCCTCGTCGCGCCACACCAGCCGCGCGGCCGTCGCGCGGTCGCCGACGAGGGGACCCTCGGGCGGCGGCGGGCCGCCGTGGAAGCCGTTCGCGGCCAGCCAGCGGTCGTTGAAGTACGTCGACAGGTACGCGCGGCCCGAGTCCGGCAGCAGGACCACCACCGTGTCGTCCTCCGTCAGGTCTTCGGCGACGCGCAGCGCCGCGGCGAGGGCCACGCCCGAGGAACCGCCCGCGAGGATGCCCTCGGTGCGGGCCAGCCGCCGTACCGCGTCGATCGCCTCCTGATCCCCGACGCCGACGTAGCGGTGGATCACACCGGTGTCGAGCGCCTGCGGCCAGACGTCGGACGCGGCGTCGGGGTGGCGGAAGTGGCCGGCGCCCTCGATGTACTTCTGGCTGCCGTCGCCGCCGGAGTAGGCCGACGTCGCCGGGTCCGCGCCGATCACCCGGACCCGGCCGGCGCTCGCCTCCCTGAGGTAGCGGCCGGTTCCCGAGATCGTCCCGCCGGTGCCGACCGTGGCCACGAAGTGGGTGACCGCGCCTTCCGTGTCGGCCCAGATCTCGGGGCCGGTGGTCGCGTGGTGCGCCGCCGGGTTGGCGGGGTTGTCGTACTGGTCGGCGAACCAGGCGCCGGGCGTCCCCGCGGCGAAGCGCACGCCGTGCGAGCGCAGGCTGTCGGGGTGGTCCCTGGGCACGAAGACGTCGACCAGGCGCACCTCGGCCCCGTACGCCGCGAGCAGGTCCCGCTTCTCCCGGGAGGTCGCCGAGCTGGTGAAGACGACCGTGCGGTAACCGAGGTGGGCCGCCGCCAGGGCGAGGCCGATGCCGGTGTTGCCGCTGGTCACCTCGACGACGGTGCCGCCGGGGCGCAGCGAGCCGTCCGCCTCGGCCCGGCGCAGCATCGACAGCGCCGCCCGGTCCTTGACGCTCGCGCCGGGGTTCTGCCACTCGGGCTTGACGTACACGCGCGGCCGCAGCCCCGCGGCGGAGCGGACGAGGCGGATCAGCGGCGTCCCTCCGACGGTGTCGAGCACGGACTCATAGCTGGCCATGGCATCTCCTCGTCATCTCGCCAGGATCGCGTACGGGATCGGGTCCGCGGACAGGGCCCGGCCCGCGGACGGTTGCGTGCCCGGGCACGGATACGGGCCCGGGTACGGATACGGGCCCGGGTACGGATACGGGCCCGGGTACGAGCCCGGTACCGGATACGGATACGGGCCCGCGTCCGCGTCAGGTTTCGCGTACGGGTCCGGTTTCGCGTACGGGTTCCGGTCCGGAGCGGGGTACGGCCGCGGGGTCCGTCGCGGGTGCGGGGCCGAAGTCGTGGCGGCGGGGCGGGG
>JAJSZB010000671.1:0-1760 GCA_050613715.1 Streptomyces sp. IBSBF 3018 | reverse complement strand
CCGCCTCGCAGTAGCCCTCGGAGTCCACGAGGCGTGCCACCACCGCGCCGCCCTCCCCGACCCCCACCGGGTCCGCGACGGCCTCGGCGGACCCGACGACGGCCACGCCCTCCGCCTCGGACCCGTCCGCAACCCCCTCCTCACCCCCGACGTCCGCCTCGCCGGGCGACGGCGCGCACCCGGCCACCGGCGGCGTCCTCCAGCTCGGCGACAGCGGCCCCGCGGTGGCCGACCTCCAGCGCCGGCTCACCCAGGTGTGGGTGTACGACGGCCCGATCGACGGGGTCTTCGACGAGCAGGTACGGCAGGCGGTGGCGACGTTCCAGGTCTGGTACTGGGTGAGCGACGCGCCGGACGGCAGCCACGACGGCGTGTACGGCCCGCGCACGCGGGCGGTGCTGGAGCGGCAGACGTCGGGGCGCCACTAGGCCGGCTCCGCCTGGGGTCGCGGGTACGCCTCGGTCGGCCGGTGCGGCCAGTGCGGCAGGTGCGGCGGGTACGTCGGGCGGGTGCGTCCGGCGGACACGTCCGGCGGGTACGGCGGTCCGGCGTCGCGGACGCCGCGGGTCCGCGCGGCCGGGGGCTTTGGTTGACTGGGAGCGTGCCCCGGACTCCCGCGACGCCGCCCGAACCGTTCGGCCTCGACCACTTCCAGCTGGTGCTGCTCCGGCGCATGGCCGATCACCAGCCGGACCTCGTCGACGACGCGCTGCGGGCGCTCGGCGCGACGCACACCGACCTGCGGGACGCCCACAAGCGGTGGCAGGCCCGGGTGCACTCGCGGACCTTCCCCGGCGGGGAGCGGCGGTACCGCGTGGCGCTCGGGGCGCCGGAGTCCGTGGCCGAGCGGACCGTCGGGGATCTGCGGTGCAGGGTGCTGCGGTGGCCGCTGCGGCTGTGGCCGGAGCTGCGGTTCGAGGTCGTCTCGGCGGTGAGCGGCGGGGCGGTGTGGAACGAGTGGCTCGTGCGGGCGGAGGGGGTGGCGGGGCCCGAGCTTCGGTCGGTCGCCGAGTTGACGCCGTGGGCTGTCACGGTGGACGAGGTGGCTCGCGCGTTCGCTCCCGTTGAGGTGCTGCCGCCGGATGCGCCGAGCCGGGCGCGGTTGCGTGTCGTCGACGCGGAGTCCGGGGCGGCCCTGATCGCCCACTTCACGTGGGGCCTCCTCCAGTACGTCACGTCCTAGCGCCACGCCGGCGCTGTCCCGTTGTCCCGGGCGGCGCCCTCCCGTTTTCCGCCCGCCCCCCCACCCGTTGAACTGGTGCGCGGGGCTCGCGCATCCTGCCAGGTCGGCGCCGCCGGTCCGCGGTATCTCCTCGAACTTCGAAAGTGGCCCGTCTCGCTCCCGGCTCTCCGCCGGTGTTGTTTTCGAAGTTCTGCGGGGACACCCCGGCCCACCGACACCTCAGGCCGGTGCTTTCGCCTGGGGTGGGTTGAGGGGATGAGGAGGCGCTCCCGGCCCACCCGGCACCGCCGCCGCGACCTCCCCCCAGCTGTCCCGGCTGCCGGCCGCCGACCTTCTCCACCCTTCACCCAGCCCAGCGAAAGCACCGGCCTGAGGGGACGGCACGGGGGTGTCCCCGCAGAACTTCGAAAACAACGACGGGGGAAGCCTGACGACGAAAGGAGTCACTTTCGAAGTTCGTGGGGGCACCTCCCAGCCGCCAGGCTGGGGGAGAGTCACCCCCGGGACGGGCCCGACCTGGCAGGATGCGCGAGCCCCGCGCACCAGTTCAACGGGTGGGGGGGTGGGTGAAGAACGG
>JAJSZB010000670.1:0-1765 GCA_050613715.1 Streptomyces sp. IBSBF 3018 | reverse complement strand
CGTTCGATCCCCGCCGCCGGCGTCCGCCGACCCCCCGCCGCGCGGCCACCCGGGTTGGCCCCGCCGCCGGGGGCCGGCGCGCCGGCGGGCGTCGGCGGCGCGGCTGGTGTCGCGGGCGCGGCCGGTGTCGGCGGTACGCCCGGTGTCGGCGGCGCGGCCGCCGTGCGGGGCGGCGTCTGATGGCCGACGTCCGGCTGTCCGGCGCGGTCATGGCGCACCCGCGCCGCCTCGGCAGGGCCGCCGCGCTGGCCCGCGCCGCCGGACCCGAACCCTTCGACGTGGTCCCGGACCCGGACCCCGACGGCCCGTCGACCGGTCTGCGTACCGCGATGCGCGCGTGGTCCTCGGTCCCGGCGGGCTCGACGCACCACGTGGTGCTGGAGGACGACGCCCGGCCCGGCGCCGGCTTCTTCGCGCACGCCGCCCGGGCCGCGGCGGCCGCGCCCGGCGCCGCGATCGCCTTCTACTCCAACTGGTGCGCGCGCAGCGGCGCCGCGGTGCGGCTGGGCGCGCTCGCCGGGGCGAGCCTGGTCCGCCCGCCCGCCGAGTACACGCCGACGGTGGCGCTGCTGCTGCCGGCCGAGGTGGCGGCGGGCTTCGCCGGCTACGCGGGCCGCTGCCCGGTGGTCTGGCCGGACGACGTGCTGATGGACCGCTATCTGCGCGACGCCGGCGTGCCGACGTACGTCACCGTGCCGAACCTGGTGGAGCACGGGGAACTGCCGAGCGTCTCCGACAACGACCACCACGGGCTGCGGCTGTCCGCGTGCCACGCCGAGCAGCCGCCGGGCGCCGGCTGGGACGTGGCCGGCGCGCTGGAGCCGGACCTCGTGCCGTTCTTCAAGAACGGCATGGCGCTGTGCTCCGTGCGGCGCGCGGACGGCCGGTGGCGCACCGTCAGCGGCGAGCACGGCCTGCGCCTGCTCGGCGTGGACCCGGCCGGGGTCGCGGCGCTGCTGGGGGCCGAGGATCCGCTGCGGCGGGCACTGGTCGAGGGCGGGGTGAGCGAGCGGGCGCTGACCGCGCTGTGGCAGACCGCGTACGCCACCGGCCGGATCGCCCGCGACCCCGCGCGCCGCCCGGACCCCGCCGCCGCCCTCGCCGCATGGTCCGCGAACCCCCTGGTGACCGCGGCCCTCGACACCCTGGGCCCCGGCGGCCTGTGCGCCACCCACACCACCGCCCACCTCGCCCACCTGCGAACTTCCCTGCGCCACCTGGCGACAGCGGCCCTCGCGGCCGGCGCGAACCGTGCTCCCCACGAGAAAGGCACGACGGCCGCGCCCGCCACCTGCGCTCCGCGCGCGGAGGACGCGGGCGGCGTGCGCGCCCCGCACACGGGTGGCGCGTCCGCCGCCGACGGTGCGGTGTACGCGGAGGCGGGCCCGGCGGTCGGCCACGCCGAGCGGACGGAGGGCGTGCGTGCCGCGGGGCGCGGTCCGGGCGTGGGGGGTGCGCGGGGTGCTCGGTGTGGTCTGCGGGTGCTGGTCTCTCCCGCGAGCGATCCTCTGGCCGCGGTCCTGGCCGACGACCTGGCCGCCCGGGGCTACGACGTGACCGTCGCGGCCGCCGCGTTCGCACCTGCGGAGGTGGCCTCCGGCTCGGCCGCGGGCCTGGCGCCGGCTCTCCCCGCGGAGGCGGTTCTGCCCGCGGGCGGGACGTCGGCGCTGCCCGGTTCCGGCGCGCCCACGGAGGCCGCCCTGGCCGCGGGCTCTGACGCCGACGTGGGGGCCGCGGGGGTGGTTGTCGTGCGTGTCGGTGGGGG
>JAJSZB010000066.1:0-24355 GCA_050613715.1 Streptomyces sp. IBSBF 3018 | reverse complement strand
CGCCCCCCCCCCCCCCCCCCCGGGGGGGGGCCCGGGGGGGCGGCCGCCCCCCCCCCCCCCCCGGGCCCCCCCCCACCGCTGCTGTCGCCCGCGTCGATGACCGCGACGGCCGACTCCGAGAACCTCTCCTCCGGTCCGGCGGAGGGCCCGGTCGGCAACGTGCTGGACGGCGACCCCGGCACCATCTGGCACACCGACTACACCGAACAGGAGGCGCCCTACCCGCACTGGGTGGTGCTGCGGCTCGGCGGGCCGGCCGACGTGGACGGCTTCGGCTACCTCGACCGGCAGACCGGCGGCCCCAACGGCCGGGTGGGCAGCTACGAGGTCGCCGTCTCCGACGACGGGACCACCTGGACCACCGTCGCCCACGGGACCCTCGCCGACTCCCCGGACATGCAGGACGTCGACTTCCCGCCGGTCCGCGCCTCCTACGTGCGCTTCACCGCGCTGAACGCGCTCAACGGCCTGCCCTTCGCCGCCGCGGCCGAGATGCGCGTCCTCGGCGGCTACGCGGACCCGCCGACGGGATACCCGCCGGTGTAGCCGGGCCCGCGCCCGAAGGACACGCGGTCCCCGGCGAGGTGCCTCCCGCCGGGGGCCGCGTGCCGCCGTGACCTGTCCGGGGCGGCGCCGGCCGCGTGCCGCCCCGGACCGCGCGCTAGGGCGTGTCCGCAAAGGCGTGCCTGCCCCGCGACGCCTGGCACGCACTCCCCCAGCCTGGCGGCCGGGGGTGCCCCCAGCTGCGTTGTCGGGCTCGTCCGAGTAGGCCCACTACGAGGACGACCCTCCGCCTTGCGATCTGGGGGCACCGCCCAGGCGAAGCCCTGGGGGAGCACCAGACGCCGCGGGGCCGCCCTCCGGGCGACGACACGACTGTGCGGACACGCCCTAGCCCGCTCGCGGCGCGGCCGCCGCGGCCACGGCCGCCGCCGACAGGTCCAGCGGCACGACCTCCTCGGTCCGGTCGTCGATCACCGAGACCCGTACCGCGGGGCTGGGCGCGGTGTCGATCGTCGCGGCCCGGTCCAGCGCGAACAGCACGTTGACCGGGCGCGGACCGCGGACCTCCTCCTCGTAGACGCCCGCGAAGCGCAGCACCCGCCAGCCCTCGTCGTCCCAGTGGTCGAGCAGCGCGGACCGGACGATGGGGGAGGCGGCCTGCCAGGCCAGCGAGTGCTCCAGCAGCTCCACCGACGCCTCGACCGGCACCCGGCCGTCCTGGGCGCCGGTGCGCAGCGGGTGGCCGAACAGCCGGATGCGCAGCCGCCGCAGCGGCAGCAGCCAGTAGCGGTCGAGGTCGGCCGAGACCAGGAACACCACCACGGCCGCGGCCACGGCGAACACCGCGGAGCCGGCGGGCCGCGCCCCGGCTTGCGACCACCACGCCCGGTCCGCCGCGGCCGACACGCAGCCGGCCGCGAGCACCAGGACGGCCCGGGCGAAGGAGCGCGCGCCGATCGGCCCCTCGGCCCGCGCGCTGCACCCGCAGCCCGACTCCGGCGCGGTGGCCTTCGCATAGCCGAGGTAGCCGGTGAAGCCCGCGCCCAGCACGGCCGCCGCGGCGCCCGGGGCGGCCGCGGGCAGGCCCGCCCCGACGCCGGCCAGCAGCGCGGCGGCGACGGCGAGTTCGGCCGCGCCGACCGCGCGCAGCGCCCGGCCCGCCCGCTCGGCGTCGCCGAGCACCCGGACCAGCACGGTGCCGGCCGCGACCCGGGCGATGTCACGGGACAGGAGCTTGGCCGCGCCGGTGGCGGCCAGCAGCACGCCGAGGACGGCCGGCGCGAGGTTCGTCAGCAGGGGAAGCATCGCACCGCCCCCTCAGTGCCCGACGGTGACACGGGCGATGTCCACCGTGTCGTCCTCGGGCCGCCAGGCGCCCAGCACCTGCGCGGCCTGGCCGATGCGCACCCGCGACAGGTCCCGGGTCAGCGCGCCGCCCTGGTACGAGGCGGTGGTGGTGTCCGCGACGATCCGGCCGACCACGGCGTGGTCGTGGTCGCCGTGGGTGAGGTGCAGCCGGTCCTTGGCGATGCCCCTGACCGTGCAGTAGAGGTTCACGATGTTCACCCACACCGCGTCGGCCGCGATGGTGCCGTCGGGCATGTCGACGCCGCGCGCGTACAGGCCGTCGCCGACGTTGATCTCCGCCGCGGTGGTGGGGCGCAGCTTCCACACGCTGGTGGCGTTGGTCATCTGGATCAGGTGGTGGTCGCCGTAGGAGCCGGCCACCTCCAGCACGCTGCCCCTGATCCCGGTGATCCGGCCCTCGGCGAAGGCGGACGAGGCGATCGCCGGGTCGAGGGACGGCATCGGTTCGGCGAAGGCGGCGTCCGCGTCGAGTCCGCCGAGCGCGGAGGCGCCCACGATGGTCGCGCCGCCCAGGGCGGCGGTGGTCAGGAAGCGCCGCCGGTCGAGGCCGGCGCGGGGTGCGCGTGCGCTGTCGTGGTTCATGTCGGTCCTTCCTCCTTCCTGCCGGGTCACTCGTAGATGTAGACGGGGAGCTTGCCGGAGCTGAGGTTGCCGATCGCGGAGAACGCGGCCGGCGTCAGGTCGATCACGCGGTTGGTGCGGCAGGCGCCGTTGCAGCAGGTGGCCTCGCCGCAGAAGGACTGGGTACGCGGGCCGCAGTCGGCGACGGTGACGCACACCGAGGCGCCGGAGCACTGGTGCTTGACGTTCATCACCGAGCCGCAGGCGCGCCGCACGATGCTCTCGCCGCACAGGTCGGGCCGGGTGATGTCGAAGCACGCCTGGGAGGTGTTGGGCCAGGCGGCCATGTGGGCGTTGGACTGGCAGGTGCCGCAGGCGCCGGTGCCGGCGCTGCCGCACGGTCCCCAGGACCCGCCGCAGCAGAACCAGGTGGTCTCACCCGCCCACAGGGCGGTCGTTCCGCAGGCCATGTCGATCTCTCCTTCGCTCGCGCACGGTCACCACATAAAGAAGTGACCGGTGCATGACAATCGGATCTCGGCACAGCTCCGCCGTGGAGTGGGGGGCCGCGACGGACCGGGGGGCTGGGCCCGCTGCGCCGGGTGGGTCGGATGTGTCGGCAGTGCGTGGAGCAGAGCCATGATGCGCGCTTCTACGCGCGTCCGCCAGACGCGCGGCAGCGTGGACCCGCGTGGGGCGCGGCCGTCGGTCCGGCCGCCGAGGGGTGCGCGGCCGGCGCCGGCGGCGCGTCGATGGTCCGCCCGCGGCGCGTCGGTGGTCCCCCGCGGTCCGCCCGCGGTTCGGCGGCCGTCCGGCGACGATGCGGCGACCGCCCGGCGTCAGGTGCTCAGGCTCCGTCGCGCCGCGCACCCGCCGCGGCGCGGCCGACCGACTCCACCAGGGGCAGCACCCGGTGCGGGACCCGCTCGCGCAGGGCGATCTCGGTGCGGGTGCGGACCACGCCGGGCAGCCGGATCAACCGCTGGACGACGTCCTCCAGATGTGCGTTGTCACGTGCCACCACCCGGGTGAGCAGGTCGCCGCCGCCGGTGATGGAGTGGGCCTCGATGATCTCCGGCACCTCCGCGAGCGCCGTGCCGACGTCGTCCAGGTGTCCCTGCGTGACCTCGATCCGCACGAACGCCAGCACCGGGTGGTCCAGCGCGGCGGGTGACACCCTCGGCCCGGCCTGCGCGATCACGCCGTCCCGCTCCAGCCGGTCGAGCCGCGCCTGGAGCGTGCCGCGGGCCACGCCCAGGATGCGGGCGTACTCGCGGACGCTGGTGCGCGGCTGCTGGAGCAGCAGCCGCAGGATGCGGGCGTCCAGCGCGTCGACGGACATGGGCCAGTGGTCCCCTCGCGGCCGGTGACTGGGCGCTTTCACCCTACCAATGGCACAGTACCGGCCGACCGGTTTGAGCCAGGGCGCCCCAGAATGCTTTCCTTGCTGTGACGACGGCGTTGCGGAGACCTCCGCAACGCCGTTCCGCGTGTCCGGAGCGGACACGCGACACGAACGGCGTGAACAGCACGAGCAGCACGAGCAGAACGAACGGAAGGGGCGGGAGGCGCGGGTGCGGCGCATGACGTGGGCGCGGGCGGATCGGGCGGCGCGGGCGGTCTGGGTGGCCTGGGTGGTGGGGGTGGCGCGGGCGGTCGCGGTCCCCGACCCGGGCCGGGTACGGCTGCGCTCGGCCGCCCGCGCCCTGCTCGGCATCTCCGCCGCGGTTGCGGCGGTGCTGCTCGCCGGGCTGCCGCTGCCGGCCGCGTGCGGCGGCGGACTCGCGGCGCTGCTGGCGTTCTTCACCGTGGCCGATGCGACGGTACGGCGGCAGGCCGTCACCACCGCGCTGCTGCCGGTGGCCGGGGCGCCGGTGCTGGCGGCGGCGAGCGCGCTGCACCCGTGGCCGGCGGCGCGCGACGCGGCCTTCGTCGCGGTGGTCCTGGGCGCGGTGTACGCCCGCCGCTGGGGCGCCCGCGGCAACGCGCTGGGCGTCTTCGCCTTCATGATGTTCTTCGTCGCGCAGTTCCTCCACGCCGCGCCGGCCGACCTTCCCCGACTCCTCGCCGCGATCGGCACCGGCCTCGGCGTCGCCGCGACCGTCCGGTTCCGCCTGTGGTGCTACGAGCGCGGCGCGCCGCCCCCGGCCGCCGCGCTGCTGCCGGCCGCCGTCCCCGCCGTCGCCGGGCGCGGACCGCGCCGTCCCACCACCCGCCAGGCGGTCCAGGCCGCGTCCGCCGCGGCCGCGGCGCTCGTCCTCGGCGAGGCGGTCTCCGGCGACCGCTGGTACTGGGCGGTCGCCGCCTCCTGGTGGATCTTCGTCAACACCGCGTCCCGCGGCGAGACCCTGGTCCGCGGCTTCCGTCGGGTGCTCGGCACCGCCACGGGCGTCGCCGCGGGCTTCGCGCTCGCCGCGCCGCTGCACGGCGCGGCCGCGCCGTCCGCCGTCCTCGTCGCCGCCTGCGTCTTCGGGATCTTCTACAGCGCGCCGGTCTCCTACAGCTGGATGACCTTCTTCGTCACGGTCATGGCCGGGACGCTCTACGGGCTGCTCGGCGTGCTGAGCCCCGCGCTGCTGGTGCTGCGGCTGGAGGAGACGCTCGTGGGCGCGGGCGCCGCGGCCCTGGCCGTCCTGCTGGTGCTCCCGGTCACCACGCACGCCGCCACCGACGCGTGGGTGCGCTGCGCGCTGCACGCCGTACGGGACTTCGCCGCGTGGACTGCGCGGCACCTGGACGGCCCGGGTGCGAGGGCGGGCATGGCAGGCACGGCGGGTGCGGCGGGCACGACGGGCGGGAGCGGCGCCGACGGTGCGGGGAACGCGACGCGCGGGGAGAACGCGGCGGTCGCGGCCCGCGCGGGGGCGGTGGGCGGCGAACCCGGCGTCCCCCGTGCGGGTGGCGTGCCGGGCGTCGTCCCGGTCCCGGGAGGTGCGGACCCGGCCGCCGACCTGGCGGGCCGCGCGGCCGAACTCGACGCCGTGCTCGGCCGGGTGCGGATCTCGCTGGCCCCGCTGCTGCACCCGCTCAACCCGCACCGCGCCCGCCGCGCCCGCGCCCTGCGGGTGCTCGCGCTGCTGGACGACTGCGTCCGCGAGGCGCGCGGCCTCGCCCGCGCCGCGGCCGACCCGCGGGCCGGGCACGACGCCCGCCTGCTCGCCGCCTGCCGCCGGGTCGAGCACGCGGTGCTGCGCCTGCTCGACCCGTACGCCGCGTCCGCCGCGCCCGCCGTCGCACCCGGGCCGGGGGCCGCGTCCGCCGCGCCCGGGCCCGTACCCGCGGCCGCCGGGCATCCCCACGCCGAGCGCGCCCTCGCGCACCTGCACGGCCTGGAGGCGGCCCTGTACGACCTCGCCGCGCCGCTGCGGCCGCAGGGGTCCGCCGCCCTGGCCGCGTGACGAGGCTCAAAGACGCGCGGGCGCACCGGCGCACCCGTGCGACGAAGCCGCACACCCCGCCGCCGCCCCGGCCGCCGCGCCCGGTCAACCGCCCCGCGCCGCAGGCCGACGCCCCGGGGGCGACGTAACCGCCGTCACGTACTACTGTCAGCCGCCGTACAGACATCAGGCGGAAGAGGTACGGCAGTGGCCGGGCACGTTTACATCGGGTCGTTCACGTCTGCGGGGGGCCGGGGCCTGACCACAGCCGCCCTCGACCCGGACACGGGAGCGCTCACCGCGCTCGGGGACACGGCCGAGGTGCCGAACCCGTCCTTCCTCGCGCTGTCCGCGGACCGGCGCGTCCTCTACGCGGTCAGCGAGACCGAACCCGAGGGCGCCGCCGCCGCGTTCAGCCTCGCCGACCCCGCCGCGCCCGCCCTGCTCGGCGCGCCCGTGCCGGTGCGCGGGGGAGCGCCCACCCACCTGGCCGTCCACCAGGGCCACCTGCTCACCGCCAACTACGCCGCGCCCGGCAGCGTCAGCGTGCTCGCGCTGGGCGGCGACGGCAGCCTGGGCGCGGTGCGCTCGGTGCTGGAGCACGAGGGCGACGGCCCGGACAAGGCGCGGCAGGAGGGCCCGCACGCCCACGCCGTGCTGCCCGACCCCAGCGGCCGCTGGGCGGTCAGCGTCGACCTCGGCACCGACTCGGTCCGGGTCTGCGAACTCGACGGCGCCAGTGGCGAGTTGGAGATCGAACGGGAGCTGGGCCTGCGCTCCGGGATCGGCCCGCGGCACCTGACCTTCCACCCCGGCGGCGCCCACGCCTACGTGATGAACGAGCTGGACTCCGTGGTCACCGTCTGCCGGTTCGACGCGGAGAAGGGCAGTCTGCGCCCGCTCGCCGAGGTCCGGGTGCTGCCGCCGGACGCCGACGGCGAGAACTACCCGTCGGAACTGGTGGTCTCGCCCGACGGACGCTTCGCCTGGGCCGCCAACCGCGGCCACAACAGCATCGCGGTGCTGGGCCTGGACGAGAGCGGCGAGCGGCTGGAACTCCTGGACACCGTGCCCTGCGGCGGCGACTGGCCCCGCCACCTCACCCTCGACCCGGCCGGCGCCCGCCTGTACGCCGCCAACGAGCGCTCCGGCGACGTCACCTGGTTCGACGTCGACCCCGGCACGGGCATCCCCAAGCAGACCGGCGCCCTCGCGCTGCCCGCCGTCTCCTGCGTGGTCTTCGGCTGAACCGCGCGTACGAGAAGGGCGGCCCCGTCGACCGGGACCGCCCTTCTCGTACGACCGCGTGAGCAACGCCGCCGGCTACTCCTGGGGCCCGGCCTGGCCCGCGCCGGCCGGGACGATGCCGACCGCCCCCGCGTACTGCGTGACCACCAGCTTGCCCACCGCCGGGTAGGGGCCCAGCGCGTCCGCGCCCGAGCAGCCGGCCTCGGCGGCGGCCTCGTGCAGCAGCTGCGGGGCGATCTCCGGGCCGATCAGGCACGGCGCCAGCGCGAGCGTGGTCGAGCCCGAGGAGCGCAGCTGCTCGGCCGCCCGCGCGATCGCGCCGTCCTCGTCCAGCGCCGCCGCCAGCACCGGCACCGCCAGCCGGGCGGCCAGCAGCAGCCCGGTCACACCGGCCGCCTGCGCGGCCTCCTCGCCGCCGACCGTGGCCAGGATGATGCCGTCGGCCGCGGTCGCCACCGTGAACAGCCGGGCCCGGTCGGCGCGGGCCAGCCCGGCCTCCGACAGCCGCACGTGCAGCGCCTCGGCGAGCAGTGGGTGCGGGCCGAGCACGTCGGTCAGCTCCACCTGCGCCTTGGAGTCCCCGATGGCCTGCCGGACCCGGCGCAGCACCGACGCCTCCGGGCCGGCCAGCAGCGGCACCACGACCGCGGAGGTCTCCTCGCCCGGGCGCTCGGCGGCGACCTGGTCCAGCACGCCGCGCAGGCCGGGGAAGTCCGCGTCGTCACCGTCGACGAAGGCCACCCGCGGGTCCAGGCCGGACAGCTCGGAGCGGGCCAGGCTGACGACCTCCTCGGCCAGGCTCAGCGCCGCGGCGGTCGGGGTGCCCGGGACGGCGAGCACCAGCACCGGCGCTCCCTCCGGGGCGGACAGCGCCTCGGGGCGGCGGTGGCGTCCGGTCTGGCGCGGGCGCGGGCTTCGTACGGGGAGGCCGGCGGCGGGCCCTGTGGCGTTGCTCATGGCGTCGCATGCTAACGCCTCGCGGCGGCCCTCCGCTCGCGCGGGTGCCAGGAGGGCCGGGGCTGTCCCGAACTGTCCGTTTCGGCGATCACCCGTGGTCATCGGGCCTGTCTGGCCGGTGCACGACCGACAGCAGCGCCGGGTCGGCCGGCAGCGTCAGCGCCCCGCGCCACAGCGCCGAGGCGATGAGCACCGCGCCGTCCAGCGGGCCGCCGGCCGCCAGGCGCAGCCGCGCGCCCGGCAGCACCGCGGCCGCCCGCGCGCGCAGCGGCGCGAGCAGCGGCTCGCCCGTCCTGAACAGGCCGCCGGCGAGCGCGACGTCGACCGGCTCCGCGGCCGCCTCCTCCGGCAGGACCGCCTTCTCCGGCAGGACCGCCGCGGCGGCCTCCACGATGTGCGCGGCGGCGCGGCGCAGGATGTCCACGGCCACGGGGTCCGCGGCCGCCGCGCAGGCCGCCACGTCCGGCGCGAACGACGCCAGCACCGCCGGACGGTCCTGCCGCGGGTAGAGCTGCCCCGGCAGGCCCTCCGGCGGCCCGAACCGCTCCCGCAGCCGCTCCAGCAGCGCGGGCGAGCCGCCGGCCCGCCCGTCGTGCGCGCGCATCGCCGCGTCCAGGCCCTCCCGGCCGATCCACGCACCGCCGCCCGCGTCGCCGAGCAGATGCCCCCAGCCGTCCGCGCGCCGCCAGCCGTCGCCCGGGCCGGAGGCGCCGAGGGCGATCATGCCGGTGCCGGCGGCGACCACCGCACCGGGCCGCAGGCCCAGCGCGCCCGCGTACGCCGTCACCACGTCGCCCGCCAGGGCCAGCGTGCGCACCCCGAGCGCCTCGGCGAGCGCCTGCGGCAGCCGGGCGCGCAGGTCCGCGCCGAGCGTGGCCATCCCGGCCGCGCCCACGCACGCCGCGTCGATCCGCGCGGCGCCCGCGGCGTCCATCAGCCCGCGGGCGAGCGGCAGCACCAGCCCGAGCAGGCTGTCGGCGTCGATGCCGCGCGCGCCCGTCAGCGCGGGGTGTGCGGAGGCGGCCGGAGCGGGGGCCGCCCCCCCGCCCCCCCCCCCCCCCCGGGCCAGCGCGACCCGTACGCCCGAGCCGCCCGAGTCCACGCCGAGCACCCAGCCGCCGGCGCGGCCTCGGTCGCCGGAGCTGCCCCGGTCGCCGGCGCCGTCCGGCCCGCCCGGGCCGTCAGCGCCGACGTTCTCGCCGCCGTTCCCGCCGAGACCCTCGCCCACCCGGTCAGCCGAGCCCGCGCGAGTCCTGCTTGAGCGCGGTGTCCACGGTCAGCGCCGAGGCCACGACCATGCTCAGCAGCGGGTCGGCGAGCGGCCGGTGGATCTGCAGCACGTAGTTGTCGGCCGTGGTGAACATGGTCTTCGCCAGGCCCTCCCACGTCTTGGTGATGCGGGCGATCTCGGTCTCGGTGTGGTCGACGATCGCGAAGTTCCAGGCCCGCCAGTTCTCGGCCTTGATCGCGCCGATCTGCTGGCCGTTGTACATGAAGCCGAACTTGATCTTGCCGAAGGCGTTCTGCTGCACGATCTCGCCGAGCGGCTCGCCGTTGGCGCGGTGCACCTGCACCTTGGACTTGATGAACTTGGCCGGCCGGGTCAGCACCAGCTGCGGCACCCCCTGCGCGTCCCGGACCTCCAGCTTGTGGGTGAGGAACTGGTCCACGCTGGAGACGAACCGCAGCACCTTCTTCGCGGTGGACTGGCCGACCTCCACCACCGAGCCCAGCGTCCGGCCGTTCTGGTCGAACACGCTGTACTCGTTGACCAGCTCGATCAGCTTGGCCTTCTGGTTCACCACCAGCACGGGCTCGGTGAACAGCGAGCCGCCGCCCTGCCCCGCCGGGGCCACGCCGGCCTGCTGCTGCACCTGGCGCTGGACCTTGGACGGGTCCGGGGCGCCGCTGACGTTCAACTCCCAGGCGCTGCCGCCGCCCTCCTTGGGCTGCTGCGGAACCTGGCCGGGGTTGGTGTGCTCGGTCCACTGGGTGCCGTCCCAGTACCTGAGCAGGTTCGGAGTGCCCTGCGGGTCGGCGTACCAGCCGGCCGGGGTGTTGGAATGCGTGGTCACCCGGGCAGACTACCCCGGCCGGGCGCTCCGGGGACCGGGCGGAGGCGCAGCGCGGCCGCGCTCAGGGCAGCCGCCAGTCCACCGGCTGCCCGCCCTGCCGTACCAGCAGGTCGTTGGCCCGGCTGAAGGGCCGCGAGCCGAAGAACCCGCGGTCCGCCGACATCGGCGACGGGTGCGAGGACTCGATGGCGGGCAGCTGGCCCAGCAGCGGCCGCAGATTGCGGGCGTCGCGCCCCCACAGGATCGACACCAGCGGGCGGCCGCGCGCCGCCAGCGCCCTGATGGCCTGCTCGGTGACCTCTTCCCAGCCCTTGCCGCGGTGGGCGGCGGGCCGCCGCGGCGCCGTGGTCAGCGCCCTGTTGAGCAGCAGCACGCCCTGACCGGTCCACGGCGTGAGGTCGCCGTCGGACGGCCGCGGGACGCCGAGGTCCTGGCACAGCTCGCGGTAGATGTTCTCCAGGCTGCCCGGCAGCGGGCGGACGTCCGGCGCCACCGAGAAGCTCAGGCCCACCGCGTGCCCGGGCGTCGGGTACGGGTCCTGGCCGACGATCAGCACCCGCACGTCGTCGAAGGGCTGCTGGAAGGCGCGCAGGACGTTCGGTCCCGCGGGCAGGTACGTGCGGCCCGCGGCGATCTCGGCACGGAGGAAGTCCCCCATTGCCGCGATCCGGCCCGCCACCGGCTCCAGGGCCTTCGCCCAGCCCGGCTCGACGATCTCGTGCAAGGGTCGTGCTGTCACGGTCCGTCACTCTACTGGCTCAACAGCCGTGCTGCGGACGCGAGTCCGCGCCCCGGCCGCCGCGGGCCGGGGCAGCGCACGATTCCGGCCATGCCGGTGGGCGCCCCGGCAGACCCCGGGCCCGCGCCGAAGGGCCCCGGCGGGCCCGGGCCCGTGCCCGCGGGTGCCGGGGGAGTTCAGATCTCGGCCGACAGGTCGTACTCCTCGACCCCGGCCGGCGGCGCGCCCGCCGACCACGGCAGCTTGTAGCGCTGGAACAGCTCGGCGCGCAGCCGGGCCAGCGGCATCGGCGCGCCCGGCAGCAGCAACGCGACCGTCGCGCCCATCAGCAGCGCCCGCAGCAGCCGGTACTCCTCGTCCGGATCGGCGGCGCCGTAGCGGGCCACGGTGTCCCGCAGCAGCCAGGCCAGCCGCTGCTGTTCGGGGCACTGGATGAAGCCCTCTTCCTGGAGGATCGAGGCCATGTGGGTGCGCATCAGCGTCGTGTGCCGCTGGGTGAGCCCGAGGACCGAGTCGACGGCGCGCGCGAGCAGCTCCTGGCCGTCCTCGGTGGGCGGCTCGGCGGCGAGCGCGTCGGCCAGCTCCAGATGCATCAGCCGGTGCACGGCGGACTGCAGCAGTGCCCGTTTCCCGGAGAAGTAGTACGACACCAGGCCGCGCGCGGAGCCCGCCCGCTCGGTGATGTCCGCCAAGGTCGTGGCGGCGTACCCGCGTTCCTCCACCAGCTCCACGGTGGCCTGCAGCAGGCGCTCGCGGGACCGCCGCCGCATTTCTTCATTGACCGAAGCGCTCCGAGGCGACATGCTTTACTCCTGCGTTGACTGGCTGCGAGCCAATATACTCAGCGCACGCCGTCCGGGCCTGAACCGGGCGGCACACGGGGGAAACGGGGAACACGGGGGACGCCGGACCCGGCGACGCGGGGGATCGCCGGGACCGGCGTTCCGCGTACCCGCACCGGGGCCCGGGCCCTCAGGCTCTTCGGCCGAGCAGGTCCGGCACACCGCGCGGGGCGTCCGGCCGCCGCGACGCCGGCAGCCGGTCCGCCGGCGGCATCCGGCGGGGCAGCGCGCGGCCCGGCCGAAGCCCCGGGGGACGGATGCGGAAGAGGGCGCCGTGGACGTCGGACACCGAGGCCGTCACCGTCACGCCGTCGCCTCCTCCCGGCCGTCGGCCGTCACGGCCATTGTGCCAACCGCCGGTCAGCTCAGCGCGTGCAGCCCCGGCCCGAAGGCGATCAGCAGCGGCACCGCGGGCAGCAGCAGCGCGTAGGCGGTCATCCGGACCCGGCGGCCCAGCGGCAACCGCGGCGCCGGGTCGAGCAGCCGGTGCACCCGGCCGGGGACCGCGCCCGGCGGCGCGGGCGAGGGGCCGAACACGCCGCGATCCTCGTTCAGCTCCACCAGCGCGAGCGCGGTGGTCAGCCGGCCGAACCGGCGCGAGGCGGTGTCGTCCGCCGCCAGCTCCACCAGGTGGTGGACCTGGTCGCGGAAGGCCGCGAAGACCGGCACCTGCGGGAAGGCGGCGGCCAGCGCGCCCGCGCAGTGCAGCAGCAGGTCGTGCCGGGCCCGCGCGTGGCCCTGCTCGTGCGCGAGCACCGCGTCCAGCTGGCGGCCCTTGAGCCGGCGCAGCGCCGCGGTCGTGATGACGAGCTGCGGCGCGGCCCCCGACAGCCACCACGCGTCCGAGCGCCCGTCCTCCAGCACCACCAGGCGCTCGCCGGTCGGCACCGACTCGCCCGGCAGCCGCGGCGCGCGGGCGCGGACCTCGCGCCTGCGCTGCCTGCGCCGGGTCCTGGCCGCGCGCACCTCGCGGGTGAGCATCGCCGCGGTCCACACGCCGCCGAGCGCGAGCAGCACCGCCAGCCAGCCGGCCCAGCGGCCGTGGCGCGACAGTCCGTACGCCTCCACCACGCCGCTCGGCGCGAAGGCGAAGACGTTCCCGCGCACCGCGGCCCACGCGGCCGAGCCGGTGAGCGCCATGGCCAGCAGGCAGCACAGCAGAACCGCGGCGACCACGCACTGCCACACCCACAGGGCCAGCACCGGCTCGCGCTCCGGCCACTGCGCGCGGGAGAGCAGACGCGGCGCCGTCGCCGCCGCAAGTGCGCCGAGGACCAGCAGCACGAACGCGACCGTCATGTGGATCACCCTAGGAGCGGGCGGGGCGGCGCGGCACGCGCGCCCGGCTGATGTGACGCATCACTCACCGCCGCTCACGCCGGGTGCCGCGCGCCCGCCGGGGAGCGGTCCGCGGTCACAGCGTGACCAGCATCGCCAGCATGCCCAGGGCCATGGATATCCGGCAGGCGTCGGCGACTTCGGGGGAGCGCCGCAGCGGCGGCCTGACACCGCCGGGGGCGCCCGCGACGACGGCCGGGACCATGACCAGGCGGACCCCGGCGCGCACCACGTACGCCGCGAAGTACACCAGCAGCGCGCCGGTCAGCAGCGGGGCGTTCGCGCCGTCGTGGCCGCTGTGACCGCCGTGGCCGGCGTCCGCGGCCATGCCCGACATCGCCACCGCCATGTAGGCCATCGCGGCCGAGCAGACGACGTGATGGGTGCGGTGCGCCGCATGGCCGCCCGGCCTCAGGACGGCGTCCAGCACCGCCACGCCGAACACCACGGCCAGCACCGGCCCGCCCCAGGCCCACGGGTCGGCCACCGACAGCGGCACGGCCATCGCCGCCATCGCGGCCCCGGTCAGCGCCTCCACCCGCTCCTGGCCGCGCAGCAGGCAGGAGATCGCGGCGGCGGCGTTCAGCGCCACGATCAGCCACGCCACCAGCGGCGGCCCGTGCATCGTCATGACCCCTCCCTCCGTTCCCGCGCTCGCCCGCGGTGTTCCGCCGGCGGCCGTGCGCGTGCCGTGGTGCGTGCCGTGGTGCGTGCCGTCCGTCGTGCGTACCGTCCGTGCGGTCCGCGCACGCCGCTCGCACGATCCGCGCACACCGCCCGTGCGTGCCGTCCTGATCCGTTGGTCGTGCGCGCCCCGCCGCGGGTTCCCGGCCGCTCGGACCGACGCCCCTTCCTGTGCTGCCCGCGCACGAGGGCGCACACCCACGCGCACGGAGGTGCCGGGGGTGGTGCAAGCATGTGCCGCGCGCCCCGTAGGTCCCGGCGCGCTCCGATAACCTGACCGCATGGACGCCGCAGCACCGCTCACCTTCCGCCCCGCCACCGCCGCCGACGTGCCCGCGCTCGTCGCGCTGATCGAGTCCGCGTACCGCGGCGACTCCAGCCGCGCCGGCTGGACCACCGAGGCGGACATCCTGGAAGGGCAGCGGACCGACCCCGAGGGCGTCCTCGCGGTCATCCAGAAGGCCGACAGCCGGCTGGTCGCGGTCGAGTCCGGCGGCGACCTCGTCGCCTGCTGCCAGCTCGAACACCGCGGCGAGCACGCCTACTTCGGGATGTTCGCGGTCCGGCCCAAGCTCCAGGGCGGCGGCCTCGGCAAGGCGATCATCGCCGAGGCGGAGCGCTTCGCGCGCGACGAGTGGGGCGTCGCCGAGATGCACATGACGGTCATCACGGTCCGTGAGGACCTCATCGCCTGGTACGTACGCCGCGGCTACTCCCGCACCGGGCAGACCTCGCCCTTCCCCTACGGCGACGAGCGGTTCGGGCTGCCCACCCGGGAGGACCTGGAGTTCGAGCTGCTCACCAAGAAGCTCCTCTGACGGAAAAGCCGGTGCTCAGAGCCGGCCGGCCTCGGTGATCCTGCGCAGGAAGTCGCGGGTGCGCTGCTCGGCCGGGGCGCCGAACACCTCGGCGGGGGCGCCGCGTTCCAGCACCACCCCGCCGTCGAGGAAGCACACCTGGTCGGCGACCTCGCGGGCGAACGCCATCTCGTGCGTGGCGATCACCATCGTCATACCCTCCTGCTCCTTCAACTCGCGGACCACCGCCAGCACTTCGCCGACCAGTTCGGGGTCCAGCGCGGCGGTGATCTCGTCCAGGAGCAGCAGCCGCGGCCGGGCGGCCACCGCGCGCAGCAGCGCCACCCGCTGCTGCTGGCCGCCGCTGAGCCGGTCCGGGTACTCCCGCGCCCGGTCCGCGAGGCCCAGCCGGCCCAGCAGTTCGCGCCCGTGCGCCTCGGCCTGCGCGCGCGGCACCCGGTGCACCCGGCGCGGGGCCAGCGTGATGTTGTCCAGCACGGTCATGTGCGGGAACAGGTTGTACGCCTGGAAGACCACGCCGATCCTGCGGCGCACCGCGTCCTGGTCGGCCCGCGGGTCGGTGATCTCCTCGCCGTCCAGGAAGACCGCGCCGTCATCGACCTCCTCCAGCAGGTTCGCGCAGCGCAGTAGCGTCGACTTGCCCGAGCCGGAGGCGCCGATCAGCGCGGTCACGGTGTGCGCCGGCACCTCCAGCGAGATGTCCCGCAGCACCAGGGAGTCGCCGTACGTCTTGCGGACCGACTCCATCCGCAGCACCGGCTCGTCGCGCAGCACCGGCGCGTCGCGCGGTCCCGGCGCGCCCACGCCGCTCCTCATACCGTGCCTCCCTGCGACTGCCGCCGGTTCATCCGTGCCGCCACCCAGTCGGTGAACCGGGTCATCGGGATGGTGATCGCCACGAAGACCAGACCGGCGATGACGTACGGGGTGTAGTTGAACTCGCGGCTGGCGATGATCTGCGCGCCGTACACCGCGTCGACCGCGCCGCCGATCGACACCAGCCCGGTGTCCTTCTGCAGCGACACCAGGTCGTTCAGCAGTGCGGGCACCACCCGCCGCACCGCCTGCGGCAGGACCACGTGCCGCATGGTCTGGGCGCTGCTCAGGCCGAGCGAGCGGGCCGCGGCGCGCTGGCTGGGGTGCACGCTCTCGATGCCGGCCCTGAACACCTCGGCCACGTACGCGGTGTAGGTCAGGCACAGCGCCAGCCCGCCGAGCGTCACCGGGTCGTTGGTGACGCCGCGCAGCCGCAGCGCGGGGACGCCGAAGACGCTGACCAGGATGCAGATGATCAGCGGCAGCCCGCGGAAGAAGTCCACGTAGGCGGTGGCCAGCGCGCGCACCGGGAAGAAGACCGGGCCGCGCAGCGTGCGCAGCAGCGCCACCAGCAGCCCGGCGACCAGGACGACCGCGCCGCACACCGCGAGCAGCCGCAGGTTGAGCCACAGCCCGTGCATGACGTCGGGGAAGGCCACCCGCGCGTAGTGCGCGCTGAAGAAGGTCTGCCGGGTGCGCTGCCAGCCGGGGGAGTTGACGACCACCGCGTACAGCGCCGCGGCCGTGGCGATCGTGCTGACGGCGGCGACGGCGAAGGCGCGGCGGGTGCGGTCGCGCTTGTGGCGCTCGCGCTCGATCCGCCGCGCCGAGGGCCGGTAGCCGTCGTCCGCGGCGACCTGCGCCTGCTTGCCGCCGACGGTCACTTCAGGACCGGGGCGTCGACCGCGTCGGACAGCCACTGCTTCTCCAGCGCGGCCAGCGTCCCGTCACCGCGCAGCGCGGTGACGGCCCGGGACACGCACGCGGTCAGCCGGCTGCCCTTGTCCAGGACGAGCCCGAACTGCTCGGGGGTCCCGCCGGTGTCGGCGAACTGCCCGACCACCTTGGCGTCGGTGACCTCGGCGCCGGTGATGTAGAAGGCGGTCGGCAGGTCCACCACGATCCCGTCGACCTGGCCGTTCTTCAGCGCGGCCACCGCCAGGTCGTTGCGCTGGAAGACCGCGGGCTGTTTCGCCGGCTTCACCGTGCCGGTGATCACGTCCAGGCTGGTGGTGCCCACCTGGGCGCCGAGCTTGGCGTCCTTGAGGTCGGCCAGCGAGTGCGCGGAGGCGATCTTCGAGCCCTTGCGGGCGACGACCGCCTGCCGCACGTCGTAGTAACCGGGGGAGAAGTCGACGGCCTTGCGGCGGTCGGCGTTCACCGACACCTGGTTGATGTCGAAATCGAAGGACTTGGCGCCGGGCGCGAAGGCGCTGTTGAAGGGCACCTTCTGCCAGACGACGTCACCGGGCGCGTAGCCGAGCCGCTCGGCGACCGCGTAGGCGACGGCGGACTCGTACCCCTTGCCGTTGGAGGGGTCGTTGCCGGAGAACCACGGGTCGTACGCGGGGTTGTCGGTGCCGACGGTCAGCTTGCCCTTGGCGCGGGTGGGGAGCAACGCCGCGGTGCAGGCGGCACCGGTGGCGCTCGCGGTGGCGCCGGCCGAGGGCGAGCCGGAGGCGGCGTCGGAGCCGGAGGAGTCGTCGTCCTGCGGGGCGCAGCCGGCCACGGCGAGGACGAGCATCGAGGACAGGGCCGCCGCGGCGAGCAGCGCGCGGCGCGGGGACGGCGGGATCGCGGGACGCATGGCGGGACCTTGGCATCACCTCGCCGCGGCTGTCCACGGGATTGGGCCGGTCGTCCGGATGCCGGACATTTGTGTCCGCGGGATTGCGGGAGGTGGCGGGCGGTCAGGCATTTGCATACCTAAGTTAGGTAGTTATAGCCTCGGTACGGCTGGGCGTCTCCGCGGGATGCCTGCGCCGTAAAAAAAGATACCTAAGGTTGACATCTTTGCGTGGACCAGGGGAGGCCCCTCGCATGGCTCGACACATCGTCTCGGCCCCGGCCGCCGACCGGAACCTTTCCCGCAGGTGGTGGGCGCTGGCGGCGCTCGCGCTCTCCGGTCTGACCATCGGGCTGGACACCACCGTGCTGAACATCGCCCTGCCGGAGCTCGCGGCGTCGCTGCACGCCACGACCGGGCAGTTGCAGTGGTTCAGCACCGCCTACACCCTGACCGTCGGCGCGGCGATGCTGCCGGCCAGCAACCTCGGCGACCGCTACGGCCGCAAGCGGGTGCTGGTCGGCGCGCTGGTGCTGTTCGGCGGCGCGTCGCTGTGGTGCGCGCTGGCCGGCTCGCCGGGCAGCCTGATCGCCGCCCGCGCGCTGCTCGGCCTGGCCGGCGCGGCGCTGATGCCGCTCGGCTTCGCGATGCTGCCGGTGCTGTTCCCCGAGCGCGACGAGCGCGGCCGGGCGGTGCTGCTGTGGACAACCGCCAGCACGCTCGGCCTGCCGCTCGGGCCGATCGTCGGCGGCTGGCTGCTCAACCACTTCTGGTGGGGCTCGGTGTTCCTGCTCAACGTGCCGCTGGCGGTCGTCGGCGCCCTGCTGCTGGTGGCCTTCCTGCCCGAGTCGCGCAGCGCCCGCCCGGTCCGGCTGGACCTGCTGGGCGCCGCGCTGTCCTCGGCCGGGCTCGTCGCGCTCATCTACGGCTCGATCAACGCGGGCCAGCACGGCTGGGCGGACGCGGGCACCTGGGCGCCGGCGCTGGCCGGGGCGGCGCTGCTCGCGGCCTTCACGGCCTGGGAGAGGACCTGCGACCATCCGCTGGTCGACCTCAGGCTGTTCCGCGACGCCGGCTTCGCGTGGGGCACCGTGCACGCCACGATCGCCAACTTCGCGCTGTTCGGGCTGCTGTTCGCGGTTCCCCAGTACTTCCAGAGCGTCGGCGGGAGCACGCCGCTGGGCACCGGTCTGCGGCTGCTGCCGATGATCGGCGGCATGATCGTCGCCACCCAGTTCGGCGGCCGGTTCGCCCGCCGCTACGGGCCGCGGGCGCTGATCACCGCCGGCTTCGTGCTCGCCGCCGCCGCGCTGGCCGCGGCGGCCACCACGAGCGTCGACACCGGCTACGGGTTCGCCGCCGCGTGGATCGCGGTGCTCGGCGCGGGAGTCGGGCTCGCGCTGCCCGCGGCGATGAGCGGCGCGCTCGGCGCGGTGTCCGCCGAGCGCGCGGGCGCGGGCTCCGGCCTGCTCCAGGCGATGCGCCAGGTCGGCGGCACCATCGGCGTCGCCGTGCTCGGTACGGTGCTCAGCTCCGGCTACCGCGGCCGGCTGCACACCGGCCGCCTCGACCCGGGCCTGGACGGCAGCGTCCACGCCGGCGTCTCGGCCGGCGTCCGGGCCGCGCGGGCCGCGGGTGACGGGGCGCTGGAACACGTCGTGCGGGCGGCCTTCGTGCACGGCATGGACGTCATGCTGCTGGTCTCCGCGGGAACCGCGGCGGCGGGTGCGGCGCTGGCCCTGCTCTTCTTCCCCCGCGGCGACACGGGCGACGCCCGCGAGACGGCCGCGGACGCCGGCGCAGAACGGGACGCGGACGCCGCTACGGCGCCGGGATCAGCACCCTGACGGCCACCGGCCCGTGACGGCGCCGCCCCCCAGTCGGCAGCCCGTGACGGCCGCCGGCAGGCACACCCCGACCACCACCGCGCCCCCGAGCAGAACCGCGACGGGTCCTGCCGGCCCACGGGCGACGAACGCGGGGTTTCGGGTCGGTGACACGCTTCGTACGAGCGGACGGACTTGGCGCTTCCGGTTCGTCCGCGCGGACGAATGACGGGCTCGGGCCCGCGCCTATCGTCGCCGCATGGCGAAACTCAGCGAGATCCGCACCTGGTGCGAGGAGCGGCTGCCCGGCCTGCTCGCCCAGTACGACGTGCCGGGCGCGGCGGTGGCGGTCGACCTCGGCGGCGAGGTCGCCGACCACGGCACGGGCGTGCTGAGCCTGTCCACCGGTGTCGAGGTGGACACCGACACGCTGTTCCAGATCGGCTCCATCACCAAGCTGTGGACCTCGACGCTGGTCATGCAGCTCGTCGACGAGGGACTGGTCGGCCTCGACGACCCGGTGCGCGGCGCGCTGCCGGAGTTCCGGATCGCCGACGAGTCCGCCGCGCGGGTCATCACCGTGCGCCAACTGCTCGACCACACCGCCGGGTTCGAGGGCGACATCTTCACCGACACCGGCAAGGACGACGACTGCCTGGAGAAGTACGTCGCCACCCTGGCCGACGTTCCGCAGCTCTTCGAGCCGGGCCGGCTCTTCTCGTACAACAACGCCGGCTACTGCGTGCTCGGCCGGCTGGTCGAGGTGCTGCGCGGCAAGCCCTACGACGCCTGCCTGCGCGACCACCTGTTCGCGCCGCTCGGGCTCACCCACGCGGCCAACGGCCCGTGGGAGGCGATCTTGTACCGCGCCGCGGTCGGGCACCTGCGGCCCTCGCCGCGCGAACCGCTCGTGCCCGCCCCGATCTGGGCGCTGGCGCGGTCCAACGCACCCGCCGGGTCGATGCTCGCGATGCGCCCGCGCGACCTGCTGGCGTTCGCCCGCATGCACCTGGACGGCGGCCGCGCCGCGGACGGCACACAGGTGCTGACGGAGCGGTCCGCGCGGGCCGTGCGCGAGCGGCAGGTCGAGCTGCCGCGGCTGGGCGTCATGGGCGACGCGTGGGGCCTGGGCTGGGAGATCTTCGACGGCTCCGGCACGAGCGTGGTCGGGCACGACGGCACGACCATCGGCCAGGCCGCGTTCCTGCGGCTGGTGCCCGAACGCGACCTCGCCGTCGCCCTGCTGACCAACGGCGGCCGCGGCGTCGACCTCTACCACGAGGTCGTCGGGCACATCCTGCGCGAGCTGGCCGGCGTCGACCTGCCCGCGCTGCCCGTGCCGCCGGCCGACCCGCCGCGCGTCGACGCCGCCCGGCTGGTGGGCACGTACGGCTCGCGGATGTTCGACAACACCGTCAGCCAGGACGGCGAGGGACGGGTCTGGGTCGAGCGCGTCCCCAAGGGCCTGGCCGCCGAGATGGGCATGGAGACCGCGACGATCGAACTCGTCGGCCTGGAGGGCGACACGCTGATCGCCCGCGAGCCCGAGGACGGTTTCCACCAGCCGTACGCGTTCGTCGCCGGCGAGGACGGCGGCCCCGCGCGATTCCTGCACACCGGCCGCGCCGACCGCCGGCTGACGCCCTGACAACCCCCTCCGCACGTCCCGTCGCACACCGCTCCGCACACCCCTCCGCGGGAGGCACCATGAAGTCCGCACGGACGACGATCGTGGCAGTCGGTCTGCTGCCGCTCGCCCTGGCCGCGTGCAGCGGCGGCGGCAGCGGCGGCACCGCCGGCGCCGGCGGCAAGCCCGTCGACGGCCGCACCTTCACCCTGGCGATAGCCTCCGACCCCGGCACCCTCGACCCCCACCTGACCTCGCTGTCCGTCGCCTTCCAGGCGGACGCCTTCCTCTACGACTCGCTGGTGTCCGTCGACGCCTCCGGCAAGGAGGTCGCCGGGCTCGCCGCCGTCTGGCAGGGCGACGCCACCACCGCGACGTACACCCTGCGCAAGGGCGTCACGTGTTCCGACGGCACACCACTGACCGCGAGCGTCGTCGCGCAGAACGTCGACTGGGTCGCCGACCCCCAGCACGGTTCGGCCAAGACCGGGCTGAACGTGCCGGCCGGCGCCAAGGCCACCGCGGACGACGCGGCGGGCAAGGTCACGGTGACCTCGCCGACCCCGGACGCCTTCCTCGCCAGGGACGTCGGCGGGCTGCCCATCGTCTGCCCCAAGGGCATGAAGGACCGCAGCCTGCTCAAACAGGGCAGCTCGGGCACCGGCATGTTCACCCTCACCCAGGCCGTCGCCGACGACCACTACACGCTGACCCGCCGCAAGGACTACGCGTGGGGACCCGGCGACTGGAAGCCGGGCGTGCAGGGCCTGCCCGACACCGTGGTGCTGCGCGTGGTGCAGAACGAGGCGACCGCCGCCAACCTGCTGCTGGCCGGACAGATCAACGCCGCCATGATCATCGGCCAGGACAAGGCCAGGGTGGCAGCGCGGCACGGCTTCCAGCGCGCCCTGCGGGCCCCCCTGGGCGAGATGTGGTTCGACGAGAAGGCCGGCGGCCCGGCCGCCGACCCGGCGGTACGCCGCGCCCTGACCCAGGCCCTGGACCTCGCCCAGCTGCGCACCGTCGTCACCAGCGGCGGCGGCCGCACCCCCACCGGCATGGTCGCCTCCGGCCAGGGCCCCTGCACCCAGGACACGGTGACCGGCAACCTGCCCTCCTACGACCCGAGCGCCGCGGCCGCCGCGCTGGACGCCGCCGGCTGGAAGGCCGGACCCGGCGGGGTGCGCACCAAGGACGGCAAGAAGCTCTCCCTGACCTTCGTCTACCCCAGCAGCCGCGGCGCCCCGCTGCAGACCGGCGCGGAACTGCTGCGCAGCTTCTGGCAGAAGGTCGGCGCCCAGGTCACGCTCAAGGGCGCCACCGACAGCCAGCTCGGCCAGAGCGTCATCGGCGGACAGGGCTCGTGGGACGCCGCGTTCGTCCCGCTGACCGTCACGCTGCCCACGCAGGTCGTGCCGTTCGTGTCCGGGCCGACCCCGCCCAAGGGCGGCGACTTCGCCTTCATCGACAACCCGGACTACACCGCCCACGTCAAGGCCGCCTCCGCGCTGCCCGGCACCAAGGGCTGCGGCGAGTGGGCCGCCGCGGAGAAGGCGCTGTTCCAGCGGACCGACGTGGTGCCCTTCGCCGACGAACTGACCCCGATCTTCGCCGGCGGCGCCACCTTCGACCTGGCCGACGCCGCCATCTCGCCCTCGTCCATCCGCATGCTCGGCTGACCGGCGTCCGCGCTCCCGGAGGCGATCCGCAAACGATGAAGACACCACAAGCCGACCTGCTGCCCGCGGGCGCGGGGGCCGCCACGGCCACCGCGCCGGCGGCCGCGGACCCGCCCGCACCGCGCCCGTCGCGGATGGGGGGCCTGGCCGCCAACCCCTGGGTGCGGTTCGCCGTACGCCGCCTGGGACGCCTGGTGGTGTCCGTGTGGGTGCTGGTCACCGCGGCCTTCGTGATGATCCACCTCATCCCCGGAGACCCGGTGCGCGCCTCCCTCGGGCTCACCGCGCCGCCGCAGGTCGTGGCGCTGCGCCGGCACCAGCTGGGCCTGGACGCCTCGCTGCCCACCCAGTACCTGCGCTTCCTGCGCCACCTGTTCAGCGGCGACCTCGGCGTCTCCATGACCAGCGGGCTGCCGGTGTCCCAGGTGATCGGCGACCGGCTGCCGGCCACCGTGGCGCTGGCGGTCGCCGCGTTCGTGGTCGCGCTGCTGGCGTCGGTGCCGCTCGGCCTGCTGATGGCGGTGCTCACCCGCGGCGGCCGGCGCCACCGCACCGAGCTGACCTTCACCTCCGCCGGCGTGCTCGTCGCCGCGATCCCGGAGTTCCTGCTGGCCGTCGGCCTCGTCTACGTCTTCGCGGTCCGGCTCGGCTGGTTCCCGGTGGCCGGCCGCGGCGGCTTCGGCTCCTACGTGCTGCCGGTGGCGTCGCTCTCGGCCGGCCCGGCCGCGGTGCTGGCCCGCATCGTCCGGATCGAGACGCTGTCGGTGCTGGATGCCGACTACATCCGCACCGCCCGCGCCAAACGCCTGCCGCCGCGCACGGTCTACCTGCGGCACGCGCTGCCCAACGCGGTCACCGCCACCTTCACCATCGCCGGGCTGCTGCTCGGCAGCCTGGTGGCCGGCACCGTGCTGGTCGAGAACGTCTTCGCCTGGCCGGGCCTGGGCAGCACCATCGTGCAGTCCATCCTCGCCAAGGACTACCCGGTGGTGCAGGGCGTCGTCCTCGTCTACGGCGTCGGCGTCCTGCTGGTGAACCTCGCGGTCGACGCCGGGCTGGCCCTGCTCGACCCCCGATCCGCGATCCTGGAGAGCTGAGCGATGGCGGTGGAGTACAAGGCGCAGACCCGTGAGGCTGCCGGACCCGCGCCCGCGCCCCCGGGGGCGTACGCCGCGGCGCCCCGGCGCGGGGCCCGCTGGACCGCGGTGCTGCGCACCCCGCTCGGCGCGACCGCCTGCGTCCTGCTGCTGCTCGTGCTGGCGCTGGCCGCGTTCGGCCCGCTGATCTGGTCGGGCAAGGCGGACGCCGTCGACACCACCGCGCTGCTGCAGGGCTCCTCGGGCAAGCACTGGATGGGCACCGACAACCTCGGCCGCGACGTGCTGGCGCGCGTGCTGGTGGCCACCCGGCTCTCGGTGGGCCTGGCCCTGCTGGCCACCGCGATCGGCGTGGCCACCGGGCTCGTCCTCGGCGCCGCGCCCGCGCTGCTCGGCCGCCGCGCGGGCCGCGTGATCACCTCGGTCGTCAACATCGCGGTCGCCTTCCCGGGGCTGCTGCTCGCGCTGTTCTTCGCCGTGGTGTTCGGGGTGGGCGCCAAGGGCGCGGTGCTGGCCATCGGCTTCGCCACCGCGCCCGGCTTCGCCCGGCTCACCCAGACGCTGGTGGTCTCGGTGGCGGAACGCGACTTCGTCGCCGCCGCGCGGGTGGCCGGCGTCGGACGCCTCCGGGTGCTGGTCCGGCACATCCTGCCCAACGTCGCGGAGCCGCTCGTGGTCAACGCCACGATCGGCGCCGGCGGCGCGCTGCTCGCCTTCTCCGGCCTGTCGTTCCTCGGGCTGGGCGTGCAGGCGCCCTCGTACGACTGGGGCCGGCTGCTCGGCGACGGCCTCAGCGGCATCTACACCCACCCGGCCGCGGCGCTCGCGCCCGGTGTGGCCGTGGTGGTCGCGGGGCTGGCCTTCAACCTCGTCGGCGAGGCGGTGGCGAAGGCGGTCGGGGCGCCGGGAGCCGGGGCGGGGATGTCGACGGAGCCGGCGGCGGGCCTCGTGGCGGAGGGCATCGTGCGGGAGGGCGTCGTGGCGGGCGCCGCCGCGACGGGGGAGCGTGCGGG
>JAJSZB010000669.1:0-1796 GCA_050613715.1 Streptomyces sp. IBSBF 3018 | reverse complement strand
CCGCCACCACGCCTCCCGCCCGTCCGCTGCCCGTCCGCCGGCCGTCCTCGTGTGGACGGCCGGCGTTCCGACGTTGCTCCTGGCGCCGACGATAGGGGCAGCCACTGACAACGCCGGGGCGGCGGCCCGCGTGGCGGGCGACCCTGCGGGGTCAGGCGACGCCGGACACCCAGCTGCCGAGGTTCCTGATCTCCCCGGTGCTCGGGTGGTACATGCCCGCGCGCACCCAGACCACGGTGCCCTCCGGGATGTCGTGCGTGTGGACCACGGTCGTGTTGACCCCGTTGTTGTCCTGGACGAGGTAGTCGTAGCCGGCTCCCGCGGACGGGTACTCGTCCACCTCGAGCACCGCCGACCAGCCGTCCTGGCAGGTGTCGGAGATGTGCGTGGTGTCGCCGTAGCTCACGAACCAGCCGTCCGCGGAGTGGGAGCACGTCGAGCTGCTCCCGTACGAGTGGGCGCTGTCCGACCCGAAGGGCCGCACGATGTCACCCGATCCCGGCTTGGCCGACGCCGCCGAGGCCGAAGGCGCCGCTCCCAGCGCCGCACCGGCGAGCAGCACGGCGCCCGCCACGACTGCGAACTTGTTGCGCATCGAAGTATCCTCCCCCGCTCGCCCGGACCGTCCGGCGAGCACCCGCCCCCGGTGCGGTGGCGGGCGGAACGGCTGAGCGCCGTTCGTCGTGGGCAACGCTAGGGAGCCCGGCGGAGCATGTCCTTGACGCCGGCTACCGGCTCCTTGACGATGCGTCACATCCGGGCGGTGGCCGCCTGGCGGTAGTCGCGCGGGGAGGCGCCGTACGCGGCGCGGAAGCTGCGGGTGAAGGTCGCGTGGTCCTTGAAGCCGTGGCGGGCGGCGACGGCGTGGACGGGGACGGCCGCCCGTGCGGTGTCGGCCAGTTCCCGGCGGGCGGCCTCCAGCCGCTGGGCGCGGATGTAGCCGGCGACGGTGTCGCCCTCGGCCTGGAAGAGGCGGTGCAGATGACCGCGGGAGAGGTGGTGGGCGGCGGCGATCCCGCTCGGGGTCAGCCCGGCGTCCCCCAGGTTGCGCCGGATGAAGGCCTTCACCTCCAGCACCAGCGTGCGCGTCCGGGTCTCCGGGGGAAGACGGTGCTCGGCGTCGAGGGCCCGTGCGAACAGCGCGCTGACCAGCTCGGCGAGCACCCGGCCCAGCCGCGGCGCGTCCGCGGCCCGGTAGGCGCCGGTGTCTCCGGTCACCTGGGTGAGGAACTGCGTCAGCAGCGCGCCGACGCCGTCCCGCCCCGACAACGCCTGCCCGACGATCGTCCGTGCCCGGTCCCACGGCAGGTCCAGCGACGTCCTGGGCACCTCGACGCCGATCATCCGGATCGGCCCTCCGCGAGAGGCGATGCGGTACGGGACGGATGAGTGGTTGGTGTGGAAGTCGTACGTGCCCAGGACCGTCTCGGCCCGGTCCCAACTGGCCACGCCGCCACCGCGCAGCACCAGCGACAGATGGCAGGTCTCCGGATCGGACCTGCGGATGAGCTTCGGCGTGCGATGGAACCCCAGCTGCGGGAAGGCCGCCGGCCACAGCGTGGCGTCGCCCAGGGCGACGGTGCTCTGGCTCGCCCGGAAGTCCGCCGAGAACTCGCTGGTCAGATGCATCGGTGCGTGCGCCCGGCTCAGGAGCTCCTGCCACACGCCGAACCGCTCGGCCGCCGGCAACTCCACGCTGCGGAACACTTTCTCGTCCAGCACACTGATCAGCCCCCCCCCGGGGGGGCGCGGCGGCGCCGCTGCCGCTGCCGACGGCACTGCGGGCGTGTAGTTCT
>JAJSZB010000668.1:0-1797 GCA_050613715.1 Streptomyces sp. IBSBF 3018 | reverse complement strand
GGGGAAGCGGGGACCGGGGGGCCGCGAAGCCGCGGCCGAAGCGCCGGGCCGACGGGACCGGGCGGACGGGAAGCGGGGGTCGGGGTGCCGGGAAGCCTTGGGCCGCGCCCGGGCGCGGTCCGGCGGCGCCCGCCGGCGCGCGGAGCACACGCGCGGCGCGCACGCAGGCGGTTCCGGACATCCCGCACTCTTACGTGTGAACCGCCCGCCCTCGCGCTGACCGCCCCGAAGGACGAAAAGTACGTTCCCGTACCGGAGGTGGACGACTCACATGACTGCCAGCGCCGGAACCGCGGACGTGCCCCCCGACCCGTCCGACCAGCTCGCCCCGTCCGACCCGTCCGACCCGTCCGACCCGTCCGACCCGTCCGACCCGTCCGACCAGTTCGGCCCGTCCGACCGGCTCGGTCCGCTGCGGCCCGAGCGGGTGCCGGACCTTCCCGGCGACCTGTCCGAGGACCTGTCCCTGGGGCTGTCGCTCGGCCTGTCGCCCGATCTGTCACCCGGTCTGCCCGCCGCGTCCCGCGGACCGTCGCGCGCCGTGCCGCCCGCTCTCCCGCCCGGCTTCCCGCCCGCGGGGGACGCGCGGCGCGACGCCGGAGAGGGCGCGCGTACCGCCGGGGCGGCCGGGATCGGCCGGGACGCCGGGGACACCGGGCACACCGCGGACGGCCGGCGCCGGGTGGTGCGCAGGACCGGCTTCACGATCGCCGCGGACGGCTCCTACGCGGCCTGCCTCGCACTCGCGCACCCCTCGGACGACGCGTGGTTCGCCGAGCGCTGGACGCTGGCGGGTCCGGAGTCGTACGCCGTGCCGCTGCCGGCGGCGCAGCCCGAGGAGGAGGGGACGCGCGTGCTGCCGCTCAGCGACGGCCGGGTGCTGGTCACGCGCCGCGTCGCCGACCGGTACGACCTCGTGCTGCTCCACCCCAGCGGCAGCGGCACCGCCGAGGTCCCGGTCGGCTCGCTGCCCGGCCCCGAGGTGCGGATGCTCCCGCCGTCGCCGGCCCGGTCCGCGGCGTTCGCGCTCGGCTACGAGGGCGCCGGCGCGATCGGCGGCGGCGTCGGCCCGGGCGGAGGCGCGCCCGGCGGCGCGGAGACGGGAGCCGGTGTCCGTACGGTCGTGTGGCGGGTGCACGGCACCGCGGCCGGCGTCCCCGAACGCGTCATGACGGTCGACGGCCGCTGCACCGGCGGGGTCTGGCTCGACCGGTCCGGCCGGCTGCTCGCGCTGGACCGCGCGCTCGACGGCCGTACGAAGGCGGTCGCCGTCGACCTGCACGCCGGCACGGTCAGCCCGCTGCTGCAGCTCACCGAGGAGAGCGACGACCGGCTGCTGCTGGCCGAGCCGGACAGCGGGCTGCTGGTGCTGCGCAGCGACGCGGCCGGGGAGGCGCGGCTCGGCTGGGGCGTGCTGGGCAGCCGGCGCCCGGTGCGGTTCCCCGACACGTTGTGCGTGCGGGGGACGCAGTTGGCGCCGGTGGCCGCGCAGCCGGGGCAGATACTGTCGCCGGAGTCGACGGTCGTGGCGCTGCGCGCGGAAGTGCCGGGCGGGGCGGAGTCGTTGGGGCTGTGGCGGCCGGGTGAGCGCCGCGTGCACTGGCGGGCGTCGCCTCCCGGGTGGCTGGGCGCGGCGGGGGTCTGGCTGCCGGGCGGCGATCTGCGGCTGCCGTACGCGGACCCGGTGGCCCGCGAGTGCGGCATGCTCGCCTACGACGTGCCGCCGCAGCCGCTCCCGGTCCCGGGGGGGGGGGGGGGGGGGGGGGGGGGGGGGGGGGGGGCGGGGGGGGGGGGGGG
>JAJSZB010000667.1:0-1799 GCA_050613715.1 Streptomyces sp. IBSBF 3018 | reverse complement strand
CCCGTACGCCGTGCCCCGCCGCCCCGCGGGAGCCGCCCGGGGAGCCCCCGGGGAGCCGGGGGAATGCCGTGCGGTGGCGCGCGTTGACCATGGAGTGAGTTCCGTGCTGCGCGACACCCCGTTCTCCGTGCTCGACCGCTCCCGTACCCGCGAGGGGTACGACATGGCGCGGGCGCTGCGGGACACGGTCGCCTTCGCGCGGCGCGCGGAACAGCTCGGCTACCGCAGGTTCTGGGTCTCGGAGCACCACGGCGTGCCCGGGGTCGCGGGCTCCGCGCCGACCGTGCTGGCCGCCGCCGTCGCCGCGGCCACCTCCCGCATCAGGGTCGGCACCGGCGGGGTGATGCTGCCCAACCACCGGCCGCTCGTGGTCGCCGAGCAGTTCGGGGTGCTGGAGTCGCTGTACCCCGGCCGGATCGACATGGGCCTGGGCCGCTCGGTCGGCTTCACCGGCGCCGTACGGGACGCGCTCGGCCACGGCAAGGAGGACGCGGCGGCCTTCGGCGGGCAGGTCGAGGAGCTGCTCGGCTGGTTCACCGGCACGCAGACCGCGTACCCCCAGGTGCACGCCTGGCCCGCGGAGGGGCTGCGGCCCGCGCCGTTCCTGCTGGCCACCGGCAGCGGCGCGGACCTGGCCGCGGCGCTCGGCCTGCCGCTGGTGATCGGCGGCATCCGCGGCGAGGAGGCGATGCTGCGCGCGGTGGACCGCTACCGGGCGGCGTTCCGGCCCTCGGCGTGGTCGCCCGAGCCGTACGTGGTGCTGTCCGGCACGGTCGCCGTCGCCGACAGCGGCGAGCGGGCCCGCCGGCTGCTGGTGCCCGAGGCGTGGGCGACCGCGTGGTCCCGCACCCACGGCGTCTTCCCCCCGCTCGCGCCGGCCGGGACCGTCACGGCCCGCGCGATGACCGCGGCGGAGCGCGACCGCTTCGAGGAGGCCCTGCGCGGCCACGTCCACGGCACGCCCGAGGACGTCGCGAAGACGTTGGAGTCGCTGCTCACGCGCAGCGCCGCGGACGAGTTCCTGGTCACCACCAGCACGTACGACCGCGCGGAGCTGCTGGAGTCCTCCCGGCTGCTGGCGCAGGTGCTGCGCGAGTCGTGAGGGGGCGAACCGCGCTCGCGCGAGGCGAGGGGCGGCGGACGCCCGGCGCGGCGGGACCGGCGGGGGCGCCCGGCGCGCGGGGCGGGTACGGCGCCTGACGGCGCGCCATGCCACGAGCGCGGTGCGGCGGCGTGCCGCGACGATCCACTGACAGATCGACAGGTCGACAAGCCGATGCACCGACCTGTCGATCCGTCGGCCGCGCCCACCGCGCGGACGCTCCCGGCCGGAGACGGGCACATGACGCCGCGTCCGCCCGCCTGCGGAGCCCTCGTCGTACCGCCCCGGGCGGCAGGGGCCCCGCCCGTGGGCCCGTGGGCCCGCGGGCCCACCGCGCCTGATCGCGCCTGATCGCGCCGATCCGCAGGCGTCCGCGCGCCGATGACGCATTGCCCGCGGGCCCCGCGCCACCCCCCGGCCCGCAGTCGCACACACCGCACCGACCCGCATCCCCGCACCCATGACGCCGGCTCACACGGCGTCCGCGCGGCGCCACTCCGCTCCCGCCGCCGTGCGCCGCAGGCTCCTCGCGTCACCCGGAGGCACGTGCGGCTCATCCGGATGGACCGCGCCGCCGCGCACGACCGCGGCGGTCGTCCTTACCTGACGGCATGACAGCTTTCCGTCCCCCCTTAGTCCCGCCCGGGCCCGGGGGGGGGGGGGCCGGGGGGGGGGGGGGGGGGGGGGGGGGTCCTGG
>JAJSZB010000666.1:0-1802 GCA_050613715.1 Streptomyces sp. IBSBF 3018 | reverse complement strand
GCCCAGGCCGCTCCCGCTCCCGCCGCCCGTGCCGCGCTGCCGCAGCGCCACCACCGCGCCCACCACGACGACCGCCGTGGTCAGCTCGGCGACCAGCCGCCGCCGCGAGGGCCGCGCCACCGCCAGGTCCTCCCGGCCGCCGGCCGGCCGCGGCCTGCGCACCGCCCAGACCGCCCGCAGCGGCAGCGCGAGCACCCCGACCGCGGTGGCCGCGGCGCCGAGCGCCGCCGCCGTCCCCCACCGGTCGGTGCGCAGCAGCGCCAGCGCCAGCAGGGTGCCGGCCGCACCGCCGGGCACCGCGGCCGCGGCCGTCTCGCCGGCCAGCCGCAGCGCGATGCCGCGCAGCGACCCGCCGCGCGAGCGCAGCAGGGCGATCTCCGCGCGCCGCCGGTCCGCGGCCAGGCCCCCGGCCATCAGTAGCACGGCGGCCGCGGTGGCGCCGACGCCGACAGCCGCGATCAGCACCAGCGGCGAGGCGGCGGCGCGTTCGGCGGCGAAGGTGTCCAGGACGGAGCCGGCGCTGTCGGCCAGGTGCACGCCGCCGGAGTCGCGCTGCATCGCGGCCGCGTCCGGGCCGCTCTCGAACGACGACAGCTCCCGTTGCAGCGCCGGCACCTCGTGCGCGGCGAGCCGGCCGATGTCCAGCGGGTGGTGCCAGTACAGGTCCGCGCCCACGCCGAGCAGCGGGAAGGACTCGGCGGCGCTGCGGTCCACCAGCACCGTGAAGTGCCAGTACGTCTTGGGGGTCTCGCCGGGCGGCGTGATCGGCGAGGTGAGCAGCGGGTGCAGCAGGTCGCCGTCCTCGTTCCACCACAGCGCGGCGGGGTCGCGCGGCGCGACGATGCCGGTGATGCGGACCGGCAGCGGCTGGGCGGCGATCTTGGACAGGTGGACGGTCCGGCCGACCGTCAGGTGCAGGGTCCGCGCGGTCTGCTCGGTGACGACGCCTTCGACCGCGCCCTTGTCCGCGCCCGCGCCCGCGTTCTCGACGGCCCCGGTGGACGAGCCCGCGCCGCCGGCCCCGCTCGTCCCGTCGGCCCCGCTCGTGCCGTCCGCGCCGCTCGCCCCGGCCGCCGTGCCGGTCCCGCCGCCTCCCGCCGCTCCGTCGTCCTCCGTCGTCCCCGTCCACGCGCGCGGCAGCCGCCCCGACACCACCCGCACGCGTCCCGCGTAGCCGGCCTGGGCGACGAGCACCGCGGCCGGGTCGTGCTCGGTGGTGTGCGCGAGGCCGGGATCGGGCACGTCGGCCTCCTCGCCGGTCCGCGCCCCGTACGCCGTCTGCCCCTTCCACAGCCGCAGCGGCGGGCGCACCTGCTGCTGGAACGTCTTCTCGACGCGGTCCAGGGCGGCCGGGCCGAGCGGGTCGTCGTCCGAGGTCGACGGCTGGTACGTGTCGACGATGCTGACGCCGCGCTCGCGGGGCGGGGCCTGGCGCAGCGCCTGGTGCACGGCGTCGTCCTCGTAGCGGTCGACCGCGCGGGGCAGCGCCGCGGCCAGGAATGCGGTCGCCAGCACCAGCAGGCACAGCGCGAGCGCGGCGCCCGGCGCGGTCCGCAGCCTGACCCGCACCCACGCGAGCCCGATCGCCCCGCGAGCGCCGCTCCCGGCCCGACCGCCGCTCCCGGCCCGGCCGCCGCTCCCGGCCGGCCCGCCGCCCTCCGCCGCGCCGCCGACAGCCGACAGCGCGCCCTCCGCGCGACCGTCCTCGGCGTGACCGCCTTCCGCGTGACCGCCTTCCGCGTGACCGCCTTCCGCGCGCCCCCTCTCCGCGCCCCCGGCCGGCTGGCCGAGCTGCTGGCGGT
>JAJSZB010000665.1:0-2752 GCA_050613715.1 Streptomyces sp. IBSBF 3018 | reverse complement strand
GTCAACGCCCCCCACACCCCGCGCATCCGGCTGGCCCGAACCCGTCAGCCGGAGAAGCGACCCGCCTTCACCTCCGCGACAAACGCGGTCCACGCGTCCGCCCCGAACACCAGCGCCGGACCCTCGGGGTCCTTCGAGTCCCGCACCGGCATCACCCCGGCAACGCCGTCCGCCACCTCCACGCAGTCGCCGCCCTGGGGGCCGCTGTACGTGCTCTTCCGCCACGTTGCGCCCGTCAGATCGATCATGTTCGGCCTCCCCGCTCGGAGTTCAACGCACCTCGTCCGTCCAGCACATCAGGCACGCCGCTCCCCCGGCCAGAGCGCAAACCCGCCACGCGCACGCCAAAGCCCCCGGCACCACACAGCGGTGCCGGGGTCCTCGTACCGTTCGGGTCAGGCGGAGAAGCGGCCGGCCTTCACGTCAGCGACGAACGCGGTCCACGCGTCCGCACCGAACACGAGGGCCGGGCCCTCGGGGTCCTTCGAGTCGCGGACCGGCATCACGCCGGGGACGCCGTCGGCGACCTCGACGCAGTCGCCGCCCGAACCGCCGCTGTACGTGCTCTTCCGCCAGGTGGCACCCGTGAGGTTGATCATGTGGTGTAGCCCTTCAAGGCGTCGCGGATCTTGTCAGCCGACTGCTCGCGAGGCAACGCGGCAGCCTGCAACAGATCGTATGACAGCCGCGCCTGCTCCACGTCGGTCGTTTTCTCCACGATGTTCACCGTCAGCGGGCCCTCCACGTACAGCACGTCGCCCCTGTCCTGGTACGACCAGAGGATGAACGGGCCGTCCGTTCCCGCGTGAGCTCCTGCGGAGAACGGGAGGATCTGGATGGTGACGTTGGGGTTCTCCGACTCCCTGAGCAGGCGTTCCATCTGCTCGGCCATGACCTCGGGGCCGCCCACCTCGCGTCGCAGGACCGCCTCGTCCAGGATGGCCCACAGGTACGGCGGAGTGGCACCCCTGAGCGTCGCCTGACGACCGATTCGTCCCGCCGTCAGCGTCTCGACGCGTTCCTGGGACTCGCGTGGGCGGACACCACGGATGAGAGCCCGCGCGTACGCCTCGGTCTGCAGCAGTCCGTGCACCACTTGCGATTGGTACGTCCGGATGCGGGTCGCGCGGGCCTCTTCTCGCGCTGCACCCTGGAACCAGTCCGGCAACGCCTGAGCCAGCACGCGCCGGAGCAGCCTTGTGAAGCGGCCGCCGGTCTCCAGGGCCAGGTCCACTTCCCTCGCGAACGCCTCGGAGGGCGTACGGCGGCCCGACTCGACGTTGCTGATCTGCTGGTACGAGTACGAGGTGTACGCGGCCAACTGGCGGAGCGACCAGCCACGTCGCTCACGCGCAACGCGCAACTCCTCCCCGAAGTAGGCCTGCCACGACATGGTCTCGGGGATGCCGTCCAACTCGGCCTCACGTCCGCTGCTGATGTAGTTCTCCGCTGATTCCATGGCGTGCCCTCCCGTTGGCCGAGCGTATTCAGGCCGTTCCGAATACGCGCAGTGTCTGTTACTCGCCGTGCCTAGGTCCCAACCTAGAGGAACCGCTACTAGCGCGGGACCGAAACACGGAAAGGGCGACGCCATGCCTGTCGCGAGCACCCGGAACGCCGCCATGGCGGCCAGCGAGCCGCATATGCACGCTTGGCCGCAGGCGGCGGCGTCGGTGGGGGGCGCGCGGCGGGCGTTACGGGCCGCACTGACGGGTTGGGCGCTGCGCGAACTAGCGGACGAGGCGGAGCTGGTGCTGTCCGAGTTGATGACGAACGCGGTGCAGCACGCGCGGAACCCGGCGGGGACGGNGCACTGGGGGGTTCACGTCCGGCCCGGCGCGTCCGGCAAGACGGTGTGGGCGGAGGTGTCCCGGTGAGGCCGCTGCTGCGGGCGCTCGGACGCTGCGCCGGACCGTTCTACGTCGCCCTGCTCGCGACCACGGCGCCGGTCCTGGCCGCGTTGCTCCACCAACTCAGTCAACTCCACGAAAGGTGAACGGCGGAACCGTGAACGCATCACGAAGTGACGTAAAGGATGTACCGGACGCGAAGGAAGGCGGAGGCGTCGCGCTGACGCAGTGCGAGGAGACCACGTACCTCACGCCGCGGATGCGGGNCGTAAAGGATGTACCGGACGCGAAGGAAGGCGGAGGCGTCGCGCTGACGCAGTGCGAGGAGACCACGTACCTCACGCCGCGGATGCGGGCCGAAGTCGCCGTCCTCTACCCCGAGGTGGACCCCGACCTCGTCGCCGACGACCTCATGTGCCACCTCGGACAGCACACTGAGGGCGAGCACTACGCCATCGTCTACGACCACCTCCCCGGAGCCAACGCAGGCGCGCTGTGGACCCGTTGGACCGACGACTTCCCCACCACCGTCCTCCTGCGGCCCGACTGCCGGAGCCGTTCGCCTCGACTCGGCGTCAGCTGCGGGCACTTCGCCGCGCACCCCGGGCCGCACTCCTGGGAGACCGAGGGCCGGGCGTGACCACACCCCCGGACAGGCCGCCCGACGCGGCGGGGAACGGGGACGACGGGGAGGGCGCCGATGCCGTGGATGCCCTGGGCGCCCTCCCGCGAGGGCGGCGACTCAGCCCCCAACAGCGGGTCGTGCTGCGGCGGTTCGCCGTCCGCGCCTACCGGGACGGGGACTCCGTCCGCACCATCGCCGCCCGGACCCGCCGCTCGTACTCCTTCATCCACGGGCTCCTCACCGAGGCGGGGGTGCCGTTGCGGGGGCGTGGTGGGGA
>JAJSZB010000664.1:0-1818 GCA_050613715.1 Streptomyces sp. IBSBF 3018 | reverse complement strand
GTCCGGCGGGGGTCCGGCGGGGGCCCGGCGGGGCCCGGTGCAGGCCCGGCGCGGGCTCAGTCCGGGCGGCAGCCGCGGATGATCGCGGCGATGACGTCGTCGAGCCCGTGGTCGTCCGTCTCGGGCAGCGGCACACCGCCGACCGCCATGCCGACGTAGCCGTGCAGCGGCGCGTACACCGTCAGCGCGACGTGTTCCAGCGGCCCTTCGCGGACCTCGCCGCGGCGCTGCCCGGCGCTGACCAGCTCCAGGCCCTGCGCCGCCCACCGGCCGCTCGCCGCCGCCAGCGCCTGGGACGCCTCCGGGCTGTGCTTGGCCGAGAACATCAGGTCGAGCAGCGCGGCGTTCGCGACGCAGAAGCCGACGTGGGCCCGGGCCATGGCGGTCAGGCGCTCGGCGAACGTCGGGCCGGCGCCGTCGGTGGCCGCCGCGATGGTCGCGACGAGCCGCTCGAAACCGTCCAGGGCCAGCGAGTCGAGCAGCGCCTGCTTGGTCTTGAAGTGGCGGTTGGGGGCCGCCGGGCTCACCCCGAGGTCGCGGGCCAGCTCCCGCAGCGACAGTGCACCCGATCCCCGCTCGCGCAGCGTCTGCTCGGCCCGTTCGAGGAGGGCGGCGCGCAGGTCTCCGTGGTGGTAGGGGCGCTTCGTCATGTCATCACCCTAGCTCCGGGGCCTGGGGTGGGCCCGGGCCTGGGCTCGGGCCTGCACCCGGGCTCGGGCCTGGGCCCGGACCCGGGGGTGGGCTTCGGGCTCGGACCCGGAAGTGGGCTTCAGGTGGCCGGCCTCCTTGTAGGCGTTGCATACATTGTAGTCACCGCATACATTGGGGGGACGTGAAAGACGACACCAGGAGGAGCGCATGCCGCGCACACCCACCGACATCGCCGTGCCCGACCTGACCGGACGGCGCGCCCTCGTCACCGGCGCGAGCGACGGCCTCGGCCTCGGGATCGCCGCGAGGCTCGCCGCGGCCGGGGCCGAGGTGCTCCTGCCGGTGCGCAACCCGCGCAAGGGCCGGGCGGCGGCCGACCGGATCGTCCGGGAGGTCCCCGGGGCCGACGTGACGCTCCTCGACCTCGACCTGTCGTCGCTCGCCTCCGTCGCGGCGCTCGGCGAGACCCTGCGCGAGGACGGCCGCCCGATCCACTTCCTGATCAACAACGCGGGGGTGATGACGCCGCCCGAGCGCCAGACGACGGCCGACGGGTTCGAGCTGCAGTTCGGTACCAACCACCTCGGGCACGTCGCCCTGGTCGCGCACCTGCTGCCGCTGCTGCGCGCCGGCCGGGCCCGCGTGACCTCGCAGATCAGCGTCGCCGCCAACAGCAACGCGATCAACTGGGACGACCTGAACTGGGAGCGCTCGTACAACGGCATGAAGGCGTACAGCCAGTCGAAGATCGCGCTCGGGCTGTTCGGCCTCGAACTCGACCGGCGCAGCGCGGCGTACGGCTGGGGCATCACGAGCAACCTCTCGCACCCGGGCGTCGCGCCGACCAGCCTGCTCGACGCGCGCCCCGAGATCGGCCGCACCACGCAGACCCGCGGCCGCAGGCTGATCACGGCGCTGTCCCGCCGGGGCATCATCCTCGGCACCGTCGAGAGCGCGGGGCTCCCCGCGCTCTACGCCGCGACGTCCCCCGAGGCCCGCCCCGGCCACTTCTACGGCCCCCGCGGCCTGGGCCACCTCGGCGGCTCGCCGGCCGAGCAGAAGCTCTACTCCCGCTTGCGCGGCACGCAGGAGGCGCGCCGCGTGTGGGAGGTCTCGGAGGAGCTGACGAAGGTGGGGTTCCCTCCGGGGGAGTGAGGGGGGTTGCGC
>JAJSZB010000663.1:0-1827 GCA_050613715.1 Streptomyces sp. IBSBF 3018 | reverse complement strand
GGCGGGGGGACCTGGCGTCACCGGGCGCCGGGGCGGCGCGGGCGCTGCTCGTGCTGCTGGCCGGGTCGCTCGCCGGCGTCGTGCTGCTGATCACCGGCTTCGTCGTCGCGGGCGCGCTCGCCGTGTCGCTGGCCGGGCAGCGGCGGGACCTCGCGCTGATGCGGGCGATCGGCGCGACGCCGCGGCAGATCCGCCGGCTGGCCGCGACCCAGTCCACCGTCGTCGCGGCCGTCGCCCTCGCGCCGGGCGCGGCCCTCGGCTACCTGCTCGCCGGCCAGTTCCGCCGGCTGCTCGCCGACCGCGGCGTCATCCCGCACGAACTACCGCTGACCACAAGCCCGTTGCCGGCCCTGGCGACCCTCGTGCTGATGGCCCTCGCCGTGCAGGTCGCCGCGCGCGCCGCGGCCTGGCGGACCTCGCGGATGCCCGCCACCGAGGCGGTCGCCGAGTCCCGCAGCGAGCCGCGCACGCCCTCGCGCACCCGCACCCGGGCCGGCCTGCTGCTCGTGGTCGCCGCGACCGCGACCTCCGCGCTGCCGCTGTTCTCCCGTACCGTCATCGGCGCGACCGCCACCTCCATCGCCGGCATCATCGGCGCGATCGGCCTCGCGCTGGCCGGCCCCGCGCTGGTCCGGCGGATCGGCGACGCCGCCGCCCGCCGCACCCGTACCCGCGCCTCCGCCCCGACCTGGCTCGCGACGGCCAACCTCCGCGCGTACGCGCAGCGCAACGCCGGAACCGTCAGCGCGCTGGCGATGGCCGTCGTGTTCGTGCTGACCTACACCCTCACCCAGACCACCGTGCTGGCCGCGACCGCGCGCGACGTGCGGACCGGCACCCTCGCCCAGCAGCGCCTGACCGCACCGGAGTTGGGCGGGCTGCCGGACGACACGCTCGCCGCCGTGCGCGCCGCGGCCGGCGTACGGGCCGCCGCGCCCGTCGGCACCACCACGGTGGTGTGGTCGTACCGCATGTTCGGCGACACCGAGAGCGACGCCGCGCAGGCGATGATCCTCACCCCCGACGCCCCGAGCGTCCTCGACCTCGGCGTGCGCGAGGGCAGCCTGAGCCGGCTCACCGGCGCGACGGTCGCGGTCAGCCGCGACGTCGCCCGCACCCGCGGGGCCGGCCTGGGCAGCAGCGTCCACCTGGTCCTCGGCGACGGCACGCCGGTGACCGCGCGCGTCGTCGCCGTCTACGGCCGCGGGCTCGGCTTCGGCGATGTCGCGCTCTCCCGCGACCTGGCCGCGGGCCACACCACGAGCGGACTCGACCAGAGCATCCTGATCCGTACGGACGGCTCACGTGCCGGGCGTACGAGCCCTGTCGGCGCCGCGTCCACGACCCTCGCCGCGCTGGTCGCCGCCCGCCCGGGTCTGACGCTTGAGCCGACGCACACCGGTGCTGGCGGGCTGGACGACGCGCCGCCCGAGGTGTGGATCAACCTCGTCACGATCGTGGTGCTGCTGGTCTATCTGCTGCTCAGCATCGCCAACAAGCTCGTCGCCGCGACCGCCCAACGCCGCGTGGAAATGGGCGCGTTGCGCCTGAACGGGACTACGCCGCGGCAGATCCGCGCGATGATGCGCCGCGAGGCGGCCGTCACCGCCGCGACCGCGCTCGCCGCCGCGCTGCTGCTGTCCGCGGTGCCGCTCGCGCTGCTCGGCCAGAGCTTCCTGGGCCGCCCCTGGCCCGCGGGCCCCGGCTGGCTGCTGCCCGCGCTCGCCGTCCTGGTCACCGCGACGGCCTTCCTCACCACCGAGATCCCGACCCGCCGCGCCCTGCGCACACCCCCCGCGGACGCCGTCCGCACCCTGTGACCCGCCC
>JAJSZB010000662.1:0-1840 GCA_050613715.1 Streptomyces sp. IBSBF 3018 | reverse complement strand
CGCCCGGCCTCCCCCGCGCCGCCGGTCCCGCGCGGCGCGCAGGCGGCCGTGCCCGGCGTCAGCCCGTTCCTCACGCCCGACGGCAGCTTCTACCGCGTCGACACCGCCCTGGTCGTCCCGAAGGTGGACGCCACCACCTGGCGGCTGCGCCTGCACGGACTCGGCGTGCCGCACCCGCTGACGTACACCTACCAGGACCTGCTGCGCCGGCCGCTGATCGAGCGTGACATCACGCTGACCTGCGTCTCGAACGAGGTCGGCGGCCCCTACGTGGGCACCGCCCGCTGGATCGGGGTGCGGCTGGCGGACCTGTTGCGCGAGGCGGGCGTGCGCGCCCCCTCGCGCGGCGGCCCGGCCGACCAGCTCGTGGCGCGTTCCGTGGACGGCATGACCATCGGCTCCCCGGTGGAGACGGTCCTCGACGGGCGTGACGCGATGCTCGCGGTCGGCATGAACGGGCGGCCGCTGCCCTTCGCGCACGGCTTCCCGGTCCGCGTGGTGGTACCGGGGCTCTACGGCTACGTGTCGGCGTGCAAGTGGCTCAAGGAGCTGGAGCTGACGACCTTCGACGCGTACGACGCCTACTGGGTGCGGCGCGGCTGGTCCCCACAGGCCCCGGTCAAGACCGAGTCGCGCATCGACACGCCCAGGCCGTTCGCCACGCCCGTGGCGGGACCGGTGCCGGTGGCCGGGGTGGCCTGGGCACAGCACCGCGGCATCGACCGGGTGGAGGTGCGCGTCGACGGCGGCGCGTGGCACACCGCGCGGCTGGCCGCCGAGGACACGACCGACACCTGGCGGCAGTGGATGTGGACGTGGGACGCCACGCCCGGCACCCACCGGCTGGAGGTCCGGGCCACCGACCGCGACGGCCGGACCCAGACCGAACACCGGGTCGGCACCGTCCCCGACGGCGCGACCGGCCGGCACTCGGTGGTGGTCGACGTGACGTGACCTGACCTGGCCGCCCGGCCCCGATCCCGACCCGGCACCCGGTTCGAGCACCGGCCCGGGCCCGACCCCGCACCCGGGCGCGCGGCGCCGACGCCCGCTCCCGCCTGCCCACCCCAGACACCCGTACCCGACAGTCGAAGACCGGAGAACACCCATCATGAACACGACGTCCCGCCGCCTCGCCCTCACGGTCTGCGCCGCCGCGCTGCTGCCGCTCGCCCTCACCGCCTGCTCCGACAGCAAGGACTCCTCGGACTCCGCGTCCTCCTCCGCCCCGGCCGCGCCGAGTTCGGCCCCCGCCACCTCGTCCGTGCCGTCGTCGGCCGCGGCGATGACCGAGCCCTTCGGACCCGGCTGCGCGGCGGTGCCGAAGTCCGGCTCGGGCAGCTTCGACGGCATGGCCAAGGACCCGGTCGCCACCGCCGCCTCGCACAACCCGGCGCTGTCCACCCTGGTCGCCGCGGTGCAGAAGGCCGGCCTGGTGGACACCCTCAACAGCGCGCAGGGCATCACCGTCTTCGCGCCGACCGACGAGGCCTTCGACAAGCTCCCGAAGGCCACCCTCGACAAGGTCCTGGCCGACAAGGCGCTGCTCACCAAGATCCTGACGTACCACGTGGTCGGCCAGCCGGTGAAGGCCCCCGACGGCCTCTCGCACGGCACCTACACCACGTTGGAGAAGGGCACCTTGACCACCTCGGGCTCCGGCGAGTCCTACAAGGTGAACAACACCGCCGACGTGGTCTGCGGCAACGTCAGCACCGCCAACGCGACCGTCCAGATCATCGACACCGTCCTCATGCCGCCCAAGTAGCCGCCTCGGGCCCCCCCGGGGGGGGGGGGGGCGGGGGGGGGGGGGGGGGGGGGGGGGGGGGGGGGGGGGGGG
>JAJSZB010000661.1:0-1859 GCA_050613715.1 Streptomyces sp. IBSBF 3018 | reverse complement strand
CGGGGCCGCAGACCAGGTTGAGGCAGTGCCACATGCCGTAGGTGAAGTAGACGTAGACGTGGCCGGGCGGGCCGAACATCACCGCGTTGCGGTCGGTGCGGCCCCGGTAGGCGTGCGATCCGGGATCGTTCGGGCCGTCGTACGCCTCGACCTCGGTCAGGCGCAGTTCGATCGGGCCGTGCGGCGTGCTGCGGACCAGGACCCGGCCGAGCAGGTCGGGGGCGATCGCCAGGACGGGCCGGTCGAAGAAGGCGCGGGCGAGCGGGGTCCGTTCTGATGTGCTGATCACGTCGCAGGAGCGTAGTCCAGTCGGCGTGGGCGGGGCGGAGCCGGTGGAACCGTTCGGCGGCCCACGGCGTTCGTAGTCTTCAACGTCTTCAACGCCGTCGATGTCGTCGGCGCAGTGCTGCGGAGGGTGGACGGATGGGGTTCAAGAAGCTGCTGGCGAGCCTGGGCGCCGGCGGGGCTTCGGTGGAGACCGAGCTGCTGGGGGCCGATGTGGTGCCGGGCGGCACGGTGCAGGGGTCGGTGCGGGTGCAGGGCGGCTCGGTCGAGCAGCGGATCGAGGGCCTGAGCGTGGGACTGCAGGCGCGGGTCGAGGTGGACCGCAGGGACGCGCAGGGCAGGGAGACGGAGTACCACCAGGACATCGAGTTCCACCGGGAGCGGATCGGCGGGGAGTTCGTGATCGCTCCTGGGGCGGTGCACGACGTGCCGTTCACCATGGAGGTGCCGTGGGAGACGCCGGTGACGATGTTCATGGGCCGCACGCTGACCGGCATGCGGGTGGGGGTGACGACGGAGCTGGCGATCGCCCGTGCGGTGGACAAGGGTGACCTCGATCCGGTGAACGTGCATCCGCTGCCGGCGCAGGAGGCGCTGCTGGACGCGTTCGGGCAGTTGGGGTTCGCGTTCAAGAGCGCGGACCTGGAGAAGGGGCGGCTGCACCACACGCGTCAGCGGCTGCCGTTCTACCAGGAGATCGAGTTCCGGCCGCCGAGCCGGTACCGGGGGCTGTCGGAGGTGGAGCTGACCTTCGTGGCGGACGGCCGGGAGATGGACGTGGTGCTGGAGATGGACAAGAAGCCGGGGCTGTTCAGTACGGGCAGCGACACGCACCGTTCGTTCACGATGGATCTGGACGCGTTCGAGCAGACCGACTGGGCGCAGTACCTCCATCAGTGGCTGGCCGAGGTGGGGGCCAAGCGGAACTGGTTCTAGGGTCCTAGGCTCGGCGGTGTCCGTTCAGTACAGCGTCAGTGCAGCGATCAGGATCGAGGTACCGAGGTGTCCGAGCAAGCGCGGCGGCCGCTCCCCCATGACTTCCATCCGCCGGTGGCGGCGTTCACGGTGGTCAGCGACGACGTGTCGGAGGGTGCGCCGCTGAAGCAGGACCAGGTGTTCGACGGGGGGAACCTCTCGCCGCATCTGCGGTGGGAGGGGTTCCCTGAGGGCACGAAGAGTTTCGCGGTGTCGTGCTACGACCCGGACGCGCCGACCGGCAGCGGGTTCTGGCACTGGACCGTGTTCGACATCCCGGCGTCGGTGACCGAGCTGCCGCGCGGCGCGGGGTCCGGTGACTTCGCCGGGCTGCCGCAGGGCGCGGTGCAGGTGCGCAACGACTACGGGACGCGTGAGTTCGGCGGGGCCGCGCCGCCGCCCGGGGACGGCCCGCACCGCTATGTGTTCACGGTGTACGCGGTGGACCGGGAGAAGCTGGAGGCCGACGCGGACTCCTCGCCCGCGGTGGTCGGCTTCAACCTGCGCTTCCATGCGATCGGGCGGGCCCAGCTGATCGGCACGTACGAGAACCCCGCCGCGGGCTGAGCCGTCCGCCGTTCGTCCCCCGCCTCCCCCTC
>JAJSZB010000660.1:0-1870 GCA_050613715.1 Streptomyces sp. IBSBF 3018 | reverse complement strand
ACCCGGACTCCCCCGCCGCCCCGCCGCGCCCCCGCGGCTTCGCGCGGGTGTGGGAGGCCGGGCGGATCGGCGCCCCCACCCGCGGCGCGGCCTGGGCGCGCTGCGCGGTCACGGTGCTGGTCACCGCGGTCGCCGCGGCCGGCGTCTCGGTGGGCTGGGCGCACGCGACCTACGCGGGGGCGTTCGCGGTCGCCGGGGTGGCCCTGGTGGTGCTGGCCGCCACGGTCACGCTGCTGCTGACGGTGTACTGGCTGCACGGTTCGCTCGGTCAGGTCATGGCGGGCTTCTTCCTGTTGCTGTTCTGCATGGTCGCCGGCGGCTTCGCGCTGTCCGGCGCGGTCTTCGCGGCGCGCGGCGAGGTGTCCCACGGCGTGATCGCCTCCTTCACCGAGCGCACCACCCTGCGCACCACCTGGGACGCCTGCCGGGTGCGGCTGGACGACGGCACCGAGGTGGGCCGGGAGATCCGCTGCGGCCGCCCGCACGTCGGCGAGCGCGTCACCGTCACGCAGGACCCGTCCGGGCTGGCCGCACCGGCCTTCGGCGACCGCACCGACGGCTCCCCGGCGCTCCCCGCGGTCGTCGGCGGCGCCTTCCTGCTGCTCGTGGCGGTCCTCGTGCGGGCCACCGCGACCGGGGAGCGGCACCGGCTGGCCGGGACGCCGAGCCCCGCCGAGGGCCCCAACCCCGGCTACTACCCGCGCCGGCTGGCCTCCCCCGGCTATGGTTCGCGCCGCGCGGCCTGAGCGGGCGCGGGCAGCACCCGGTCGAGGAACTCCTCGACGGCGGCGCAGAACGCCTCCGGCCGGTCCCACGGCAGCAGGTGGCCGGCGTCGGCGATCTCGGCGTAGTGGCCGCGGGGCAGCACCCGGACCATCTCCTGCGCCTCGGCGCGGCCCAGTTCGCCGGCCGGTCCGCGCACCACCAGGGCGGGGCAGGCGACCCGCGCCAGCTCGTCCCAGTGCGCGTCGCCTATCCAGGGGTCCCGCGAGGCCAGCAGGTGGCGCGGGGAGTACAGCGGCCGCCAGCCGTCCTCCCGCTCCTCCATGACCTCGGCGAAGAAGTCGCCCCTGACCGCCCTGGCCTCCGCCGGCCCCTCCGCCCAGGGGTCCTCTGCGGCGAACCACCGCCGCGCGTCGCCGAGCGAGGCGAACGGCACCGGCCAGCGGGCGAGCCAGTCCTCCCACTCCCGCCGCCCGGACTCGCCGACCGCGGAGGCCCGCATGTCGCAGATCACCAGCGCCGCGGCCAGGTCGGGCCGCCGCACCGCGCACTGCCAGCCGGTGAGCGCGCCCATGGCGTGGCCGACCAGGACCGCGGGGCCGAGTCCCAGCTGCTCGACCGCGGCGACGGCGTCCGCGGCGTACGCCTCCGGGTCGTACGGCCCCCGGGGCTTGTCGCTGCGGCCGTGTCCGCGCTGGTCGAGGGCGAGCACCCGGAACCGCGCGGACAGCCGCCGGGCGACGGTCGCCCAGTGCGAGGCGCGGCCGAGCAGGCCGTGCAGCAGGAGCACGGCGGGGCGGTCGTCCCCGGCCGCGCGCCCGCCCTCCCGCGCTCCCGGGTCCGCGGCGGCGAACTCCCAGGCCACGAGCCGCACGCCGCCCGCGCCCTCCACCTCGAAACGCTCGATCACCACCCGCACCTCCCTTCCGCTTGCGTCCGCTTCCATCCGCGCACCACGCTATCGAACTTTTATTCGAACAGACCGGCGGCGCGACCAACACCGCTCTTTCGAGTGACGGCGCTCAAGGATTGGCGCCCGCGGCCGAGGGGAGGACTTCTGCGGGACGCGGCGCGAAGGGGAAGCGGGTCGCGGGGAGGTGCTCGGGAAGCTCGGGGTCCCGGGCGCTCCGCGGGGGCATCAGGGGAG
>JAJSZB010000065.1:0-24612 GCA_050613715.1 Streptomyces sp. IBSBF 3018 | reverse complement strand
CCCCCCCCCCCCCCCCCCCCCCCCCCCCCCCCCCCCCCCCCCCCCCCCCCCCCCCCCCCCCCCCCCCCCCCCCCCCCCCCCCCCCCCCCCCCCCCCCCCCCCCCTTCGCGTTGCGCGGGTACGCGGTCGGTCCGGTGTCAGCCGACCTGGACCTCGACGTCGTTGCGGACCTTGGCGGTCAGGTCGGCCGCCTCGCTGATCGACGGCGGGTCGGTCTTGCCGCCGGTGAACGCGGCGGCGTCCAGCGGGATGACGTACGCGACGGTGCTGTAGTCGGCCCACACGCACACGGTCGTGTTGATCGTGATGGTCTGGCCGGAGTCCTTCTGGCTCTCCTTGACCGTCTGGCACTTGATGACCGCGTCGCTCTTCATGCCCGCCGGGTGGACCTGCTGCGGGCTGCCCTGGGCCTCGACCTTGGAGCCGTCGCCGGAGTTGCCCTCCTTCAACATGCTGAACATCTTGTCGACGACCGCGCCGGGGTCCTTCACCTGGCCGTAGACGCCGTCGTACTCCAGCAGCTTGCCGCCGGTGAGGCTGCTGTCGGTGGAGTAACCCGCGCCGACCTGCGTCGGGTTGGTGACGCCCGCCGACTTCAGCTTGTCGATCTCGCTGTCCTCCAGGCCGTCGCCGCCGCCGAGGTCGTCGCTCTTCTTGTAGTCGGTGGCGACCGTCTCGGGGGTGGTCAGCTTGTACTTCTTGCCGTCGTTCTTCAGCGAACTGCTGCTGTCGTCGCCGCCCTTGGTGACGAAGAAGACGCCCGCGCCGATCGCGACGAGCGCCACCACGACGCCGACGATGAGACCGGTGCGCTTGCCGCTGCCGCCTCCCTGCGGGGGCTGCGGCGGGTAGCCGTAACCCTGCTGCGGCACCTGGCCGTACGGCGGCTGCTGGCCGTAACCCTGCTGTGGGGGCTGGCCGTACGGCTGCTGCGGCTGCGGGGGCTGCTGCGGGTAGCCGTAACCGGGCTGGGGCTGCTGGCCGTAGCCCGGCTGCTGCTGCGGCGGCTGGGGCTGGCCGTAACCGCCCGGCTGCTGCGGCTGTCCGTAGCCACCGCCTTGCGGCTGCTGGCCGTACGGGTTCGGCGGCGGCTGGTTGTAGCTCATGGGATCGTCCCCTCCGTTAACGAGTCCGACCCATCCTCCCGGATGACTTAGCCGTTCCTTACATCGGGTGCGCAACTGGTTCGTAACAGCCTGGTCCGCCGCGCGCGCCCGCTCCTCCGCGGGAACGGCCGGTCAGGGCCCTCGCCCGGGCCGGGCGAGCGGGCCGGTCGGCGGGCTCGGTCGGTGGTGTCGGTCGGCGGTGTCGTCGGCGGTCAGCCCGAGCGCCGCGCGGTCTGCGCCGGGGAGGCGCGGACCGGCTCGGTGGGCCGTGCCGTGGCCGACGCGGTGGACGACGGAGTGGACGACGGGCCGGCCGGTGCGGTGGTCGGCGCGGGGGAGGGCGGCTGGGAGGCGCTGGTCCGCGGCACCACGCGCCGGCCCGGATCGGCGGTGGGGGAGGGCCGTTGGCCGATGGCGGACGGGTACGTCGCGGTCGGGCGGCCGGTGGCCCGGTCGTCGCCGCGGCGGGTGTCGGCGGGCGCGGGCCCGCGCGTCCCGTCCCGCGGGGTGGCGGTCGGCCGCGGGTACGGCGTCGGGTCCTGCCGGGCGGGCGGCGCGGTGCGCGAGGCGGGCGCGGCCGGCGGCACGAGCGGCTGCGCGGGGCCCCGCCCGGCGGCGGCGTGCCGCAGCGGCAGCGCGACCAGCACGGCGACGGCGCAGGTCACCGCGGCGCCCGCGGCGGCGCGCAGCAGCCGGCGGCGGGCCGCGCCGCGGCGGATCGCGGCGTAGCGGCCGGGCGGCGCGGGGAAGAAGTCACCGGTCGGCCGCAGCAGCACGGCGAGCACGTCGTCCTCACCGCCGTGGCCGTCGCCGTCACCGCCGTGGCCGTCGCCGTCGCCGTGCCACGGGTCCCGATCGTCGCGCCCGCCGTCTCCCGTGCCGTCGCGCCCGCCGTCGCGCCGCCCGTCCCCGGTGCCGTCCGCGCCGTCAGAGTGTGTGGTCAAGGCTCCTCCTCAAGTGCGCGCGGAGCAGCTCACGGGCCGCGTGCAGGTCGGACATGACGGTGCCCTCCTTGCGCCCGGTCAGCAGGGACACCTCCCGGATCGGCATGTCGGCGTAGTAGTGCAGCAGGATCGGCACGCGCAACCGCTCGGGCAGCGCCTGCACCAGCATCCGCACCGACGGGTCGGCCTCCTGGACCTGCGGCCGCACCGCCGCCTCGACGCCCGCCCTGCGCACCGCCCTGCGCTCGCGCTCCAGCTTGCGCCAGTGGTCGCGGACCAGGTTCGCCGCGGTGACGTAGAGGAAGCCCCGCGGCTCGTCCACGGCCGTCCAGCGGGCCCACAACCGGGTGAACGCCTCCGACGCGATCTCGTGCGCCGTCTCGTCGTCGACCAGCCGCCGGCACCATCCGGCCAGGCGCGGGTACACGGCGGCGAACAGCTCGGACGCCGCCTTCTCGCGGGCCCGGCTCACCGCTCTCCAGGGTCGTGGCTGTCGTGGCTGCACTCGGGGCACTCAGGGCACTCGCAGGGGTGAGCCCCGGACCCCCGCGGTGCGGGGATCCGGGGCGGGTCGTGGGGGGCAGGGGCCGTACGGCCGGGCCGGGCCCGCGCGCCGCGGTACGGCGGGCGGTACGGTCAGGCGGCCGCCGAGCGCCGGCGCCGCACGACGACCACCGCCGCGCCGGCGACCGCGCAGGCAGCCGCCGCGCCGCCGCCGATCAGCGCGCCGGAGGAGGAGCCGGAGCCGGACGTGACCGGCGGGACGCCGGTGTCCGGCGCGCCCTTGGGCTGCCGGGCGACCTGGCTGGGCACCGGCCGGGCGGTGGTCGCGGGCGTGGCGTCCCGGGGCGCCGCGGTCGGCGCGGTGCGAGCGCTCTGCGAGGGAGCGGCGGTCCGGCTGCCCCCGTCGGCGAACGCGGGCACGGCCCCGGCCCCGGCCAGGACGGCTGCGCCGGCAAGTGCCATGGCGCTGAAGAGGGTTCGACGCATGGGTCGTTCTCCTTCTGGTTCTCACTGGTGCTCGGTGACGGATCGCGAGGAGAGACGAGGCAGCGGCGGCACGCATTGTAAAGACGAGGCAAAGTCCTTCGGGGTGTGGGCGCGCACCCGGGCGGCGCCCGCTCGGCAGCCGCGCGACACCCGCTCGGCACCCGCGCCGCACCCGCGCGCGGCCCCCGCAGGACCCGCGCGCCCGCCTTGTGGATAACCAGGCGAGGGCAGTGGTCCGCGGCCCCTAGAATTGGCCGCGTGACCGACAACACTCAGCGCCCCGACGGGCCGAACCGCACCCCCGAACTGCCGACCCAGTACACGCCGGCCGAGGTGGAGGGGGCGCTGTACGAGCGCTGGGTAGAACGCGGTTACTTCGAGGCCGACGCCAAGAGCGACAAGCCGGCGTACACCATCGTCATCCCGCCGCCGAACGTCACCGGGAGCCTCCACCTCGGCCACGCCTTCGAGCACACGCTGATCGACGCGCTGACCCGCCGCAAGCGCATGCAGGGGTACGAGACGCTCTGGCAGCCCGGCATGGACCACGCCGGCATCGCCACGCAGAACGTCGTGGAGCGCGAACTGGCCAAGGAGGGCACGTCGCGCCACGACCTCGGCCGGGAGGCGTTCGTCGAGCGCGTGTGGCAGTGGAAGGCGGAGTCCGGCGGCCAGATCGCCGGGCAGATGCGCCGCCTCGGCGACGGCGTGGCGTGGAGCCGTGACCGCTTCACGATGGACGAGGGCCTCTCCCGCGCCGTCCGTAGCATCTTCAAGAAGCTCTACGACGACGGCCTGATCTACCGCGCCGAGCGGATCATCAACTGGTGCCCGCGCTGTCTGACCGCGATCTCCGACATCGAGGTCGACTATCAGGACGACGACGGCGAGTTGGTCTCGCTGCGCTACGGCGACGGCGACGAGAGCCTGGTCGTCGCCACCACCCGCGTCGAGACGATGCTCGGTGACACCGCGGTCGCCGTCCACCCCGACGACGAGCGCTACAAGCACCTGGTCGGCAAGCGGATCAGGCTGCCGCTGACCGACCGCACCATCCCGGTGGTCGCCGACGCCCACGTGGACCCGGAGTTCGGCACCGGCGCGGTCAAGGTGACGCCCGCGCACGACCCCAACGACTTCGCCATCGGCCAGCGGCACGGCCTGGAGTCGCTGACCGTCATGGACGAGCGCGCGGTGATCACCGCGCCGGGACCGTTCCAGGGACTCGACCGGTTCGAGGCCAGGTCGGCGATCGTCGCCGCGCTGCGCGAACAGGGCCGCGTCGTCGCCGAGAAGCGGCCGTACGTCCACTCGGTCGGCCACTGCTCGCGCTGCGGCACCACGCTGGAGCCGCGGCTGTCGCTGCAGTGGTGGGTCAAGGTCGAGACGCTGGCGAAGGCCGCGGGCGACGCGGTGCGCGACGGACGGGTCGCCATCCACCCCGCGGAGCTGTCCCAGCGGTACTTCGACTGGGTCGACAACCTCAACGACTGGTGCATCTCGCGCCAGCTGTGGTGGGGCCACCGCATCCCCGTCTGGCACGGTCCGAACGGCGAGATGGTGTGCGTCGGCCCGGACGAGGAGCCCCCGGCCGGGGACGGCTGGAGCCAGGACACCGACGTCCTGGACACCTGGTTCTCCTCCGCGCTGTGGCCGTTCTCCACGCTCGGCTGGCCCGAACAGACCCAGGACCTGGCCAAGTTCTACCCGAACGCGGCCATGGTGACCGGCTACGACCTGATGTTCTTCTGGGTCGCGCGGATGATGATGTTCGGCCTGTACGCGATGGACGGCGTCGAGCCGTTCGGCACCATCGCCTTCCACGGCATGGTCCGCGACGAGCACGGCAAGAAGATGTCCAAGTCCTTCGGGAACGCGGTCAACCCGCTGGACTGGATGGACAGGTACGGCTCCGACGCGGTGCGCTTCACGCTCGCCCGCGGCGCCAACCCGGGCATCGACGTGCCGATCGGCGAGGACTGGGTCCAGGCGTCGCGGAACTTCGCCAACAAGATCTGGAACGCCACCCGGTTCGCGCTGATGAACGGCGCCACCGTGGAGGGCCCGCTGCCGGACGCCGCGCGGATGTCGGCGGCCGACCGCTGGATCCTGTCGCGGCTGAACGCGGTGCTCGCCGACGTCGACGCGTACTACGACGACTACCAGTTCGCCAAGCTGTCCGACGCGCTGTACCACTTCGCCTGGGACGAGGTCTTCGACTGGTACGTCGAGCTGTCCAAGACGGTCTTCCAGGCCGGCGGCGAGGCCGCCCGGGTCTCCGGCCGGGTGCTCGGCGAGGTCCTCGACGTGACGCTGCGGCTGCTGCACCCGGTCGTGCCGTTCGTCACCGAGACGCTGTGGACCGCGCTGACCGGCGGTGAGTCCGTGGTGATCGCCGACTGGCCGCGGGCGGCGGTGGTCCCCGGCGGCGAGGCGCAGGGTGCACAGGGCGCGCGGGACGCGCAGGGCGGCTTCCGCGACGCGGCGGCCGAGGCGGAGATCGCCGAGGTGCAGCGACTGGTCACCGAGGTCCGCAGGTTCCGCTCCGACCAGGGCCTGCAGCCCGGCCAGCGGGTGCCGGCCCGGCTCACGCTGGACGGCACCCGGCTGGCCCCGCACGAGGACGCCATCCGGCAGCTGCTGCGGCTCCAGCCGGCCGGCGAGGGCTTCCACGCCACCGCGACGCTGCCGGTGGCCGGCGCGAGCGTCGAGCTGGACCTGTCCGGCACGATCGACGTGGCCGCCGAGCGCAAGCGGCTGGCCAAGGACCTCGCGGCGGCCGAGAAGGAGAAGGCGGACACCACGAAGAAGCTCGGCAACGAGGCGTTCCTCGCCAAGGCGCCCGAGCCGGTGGTCGCCAAGATCCGCACCCGGCTGGCCACCGCGGAGGCGGACATCGCCCGCATCACCGCGCAGCTCGCCGGGCTGCCGCAGGCGTAGCGCGGGCGCCCGGCGCACCGCCGCCGGGAGCGCCGCGCACGCAGCGGGCCGGGGCCGGAGGGCCCCGGCCCGCTGCGTAGACTGGGCGCCGTGAGCCAGGTTCCCCCGCACGACCCCCGCGACCCTCGCGATCCCTTCGGCGACGCGGCCGACGGCGCCGACACCGGTGACATCGCCGAGACCGGCGACACCGGTGACGCGGCCGGCGACGGCGAGATCCGCGAAGTGGACATGGCGGTGATCGAGGCCGGCAGCCGGACCCTGCGCGCCGACGTCACCCCGCCCGCGCCCGAGGACGACGTCCCGGCCCGCCCGGCCGACCCGGAGGTCGACCGCGAGCTGCGCGCGGTCGAGGAGGAACTGCTCGGCCGCTGGCCCGAGACCCGGTTGGAACCCTCGCTGGACCGGATGACCGCGCTGATGGACATCCTCGGCGAGCCGCAGCGCACGTACCCCGCGATCCACATCACCGGCACCAACGGCAAGACCAGCACCGCCCGGATGATCGAGCGGCTGCTGCTCGCCTTCGAGCTGCGCACCGGCCGCTACACCAGCCCGCACGTGCAGTCGATGACCGAGCGGATCAGCCTGGACGGCCGGCCGATCGCCCCCGAGCGGTTCATCGAGACCTACCGCGACCTGCAGCCGTACATCGGCATGGTCGACGCCGCGCAGCCGCACCGGATGTCCTTCTTCGAGGTGCTCACCGGCATGGCCTACGCGGCGTTCGCCGACGCGCCGGTGGACGTCGCCGTGGTCGAGGTCGGCATGGGCGGCGGCTGGGACGCGACGAACGTGGTGGACGGGCAGGTCGCCGTGGTCACCCCGATCGCCCTGGACCACACCGACCGGCTCGGCGGCACGCCCGGCGAGATCGCGGTCGAGAAGTCCGGGATCATCAAGAAGGACGCCACCGCGGTGCTCGCCGCCCAGCCCGCCGACGCCGCCCGCACCCTGCTGGCGCGCGCCGCCGAGACCGGCGCGACGGTCGCCCGCGAGGGCGCGGAGTTCGGCGTGGTGCACCGCGAGGTCGCGGTCGGCGGACAGCTGCTCACCCTCAAGGGCCTGGGCGGCGAGTACGAGCAGGTCTTCCTGCCGCTGCACGGCGCCCACCAGGCGAGCAACGCGGCGGTCGCGCTCGCCGCGGTCGAGGCGTTCTTCGGCATCGGCAGCCTGCACCTGCGCACCCTGGACCAGGAGACGGTGCGCGCCGCGTTCGCCGCGGTCACCTCGCCCGGCCGGCTCGAAGTGGTCAGGCGCAGCCCGACCGTGGTGCTGGACGCCGCGCACAACCCGGCCGGCGCGCAGGTCACCGCGGCCGCGCTCGGCGAGGCGTTCGGCTTCAGCCGCCTGGTCGGCGTGGTCGGGCCCAGCGGCGACAAGGACGTGCGCGGCCTGCTGGAGGCGTTCGAGCCGGTCTTCGCCGAGGTCGTGGTGACCCGCAACTCCACCACCCGGGCGATGGACGTGGACGAACTGGCGGCGCTGGCCGTCGAGGTGTTCGGGCAGGAGCGGGTGCAGGTGGAGCCGCGGCTGGACGACGCGCTGGAGGCGGCCGTGGCGCTGGCCGAGGAGGAGGGCGAGTACGCCGGCGCGGGCGTGCTGGTCACCGGCTCGGTCATCACCGTCGGCGAGGCCCGGCTGCTGCTCGCGCCGCAGCGCAGGAAGAACGCTTGAGGACTTGAGGGACTGAGGGGTACCAGGCCATGCGGACGCTGTGTTCGAGCACGCTGATCGGCGAGTTCTTCGTCATCGGCTTCGCCGGGCTGGTCGCGATGAAACACCCCGACCTGACGATGGGCACGGTGTGGACCGTGTGCGGCATCGCCATGGCGGTGTGCGTGCTGCTGTGCGGGATGCTCTCGCGCCCCGGCGGCCTCGCACTGGGCTGGGTCCTCCAGGCGGGCCTGATCGCGAGCGGATTCGTCGTCGGTACGATGTTCTTCCTCGGAGTCGTCTTCGCCGCGCTGTGGTGGGCGTCCATCCACTACGGGCGCAAGGTCGACGAGATCAAGGCACGTAACGCGGCGTCGGCCGCGTAAAGCGATCCTTGTAGGCTCTTCGTACTTTTCCCGGGCGGTTCTGGACGCCGTCCGGGGAATTCCGCGAGAGCAATGCCGGACCCCGCAGACATCTGGAGCCGTACCGTGTCCCAGCGCACTCTTGTCCTCCTCAAGCCCGACGCCGTGCGACGCGGCCTGATCGGCGAGGTCCTCGGCCGGATCGAGCGCAAGGCCGGCTGGACGGTGAGTGCACTGGAACTGCGCACCCTGGACCGCGCCACCCTGGAGCAGCACTACGCCGAGCACGTCGGCCGGCCGTTCTACGAGCCGCTGATGGAGTTCATGTCCTCCGGCCCCTCCGTCGCCCTGGTGGTCGAGGGCGAGCGGGTGATCGAGGGCGTGCGCACGCTGGCCGGCCCGACCGACCCGATCGCCGCGCCGCCCGGATCGGTGCGCGGCGACTTCGGCACCATCGTGCGGGAGAACCTCATCCACGCCTCGGACTCCGAGGAGTCCGCGGAGCGCGAGATCAAGATCTTCTTCCCCGGACTGGCGTAACGACGCGTGCTTCGGGAACCAAACACACCGACACGGCGTCACCATTACTGAGGTCCGCTGTGTGTTCTGATGACAATGGCGTCGGAACCCCGACACCGCGTCCGTCCGGGCGCGACTACGATGGAACCTCCGCCCACGCTCGGGAAGGCCAGACGTATCCCCATGGCTAACAACATGTCGTTCATCGGCCGTGACATGGCTGTCGACCTCGGGACCGCCAACACGCTGGTGTACGTCAGGGGCCGCGGGATCGTACTGAACGAGCCGTCGGTCGTGGCGGTCAACACCAACACCGGCGGCATCCTCGCGGTCGGCGCCGAGGCCAAGAAGATGATCGGCCGCACGCCCGGCAACATCGTCGCGGTGCGCCCGCTGAAGGACGGCGTCATCGCCGACTTCGAGATCACCGAGCGGATGCTGCGGTACTTCATCCTGAAGATCCACCGCCGCCGCTACATGGTCCGCCCGCGCGTGGTGATCTGCGTGCCCTCGGGCATCACCGGCGTGGAGCGCCGCGCCGTCATCGAGGCCGCGACGCAGGCCGGCGCGCGCACCGTGCACATCATCGAGGAGCCGATGGCCGCCGCGATCGGCGCCGGGCTCCCGGTGCACGAGGCCACCGGGAACATGGTGGTCGACATCGGCGGCGGCACCACCGAGGTCGCCGTCATCAGCCTCGGCGGCATCGTCACCGCGCAGTCCATCCGGGTGGCCGGCGACGAGCTGGACAACGCGATCATCCAGCACATCAAGAAGGAGTACAGCCTGCTGCTGGGCGAGCGCACCGCCGAGCAGATCAAGCTGACCATCGGCTCGGCGTTCGCCTCCAAGGACGACGACGAGCACACCGAGATCCGCGGCCGCGACCTGGTCAGCGGGCTGCCCAAGACGGTGGTGATCTCCGCGGGCGAGGTCCGCAAGGCCATCGAGGAGCCCGTCAACGCGATCGTGGACGCGGTCAAGACCACGCTCGACAAGTGCCCGCCCGAGCTGTCCGGCGACATCATGGACCGCGGCATCGTGCTGGCCGGCGGCGGCGCGCTGCTGCGCGGCCTGGACGAGCGGCTCAAGGACGAGACGGGCATGCCCATCCACATCGCGGAGACGCCGCTGGACTGCGTCGCCCTCGGCGCCGGCAAGTGCGTCGAGGAGTTCGAGGCGCTGCAGCAGGTCCTCGACGCCGCGCCCCGCAGATGACCCCGCCGGCAGCCGCCGGAGACACCCCGCAGCACCCCGCACAGTAGCTCCGACCGGCCGCGGCCCTCAGCGGCGGCGGGTCCGACAGGAAGGCACGGACTGGCGCCCGTGAGGGACACAAAGGAGAGCCGGCTTCTGCTGGTGCTGCTGGTGGTGGTGGCGTTCGCGCTGATCACCGTGGACATCCGCGGCGGTGAGAACTCACCGATGGACCGCCCCCGACAGGCGGCGCAGTCCGTCTTCGGCCCGGTGGAGAACTCGGTGGCCGGCGCGGTCGACCCGGTCGGCAACGCCATAGACGCGGTACGCGACTCCGGCGACCGCAGCAGCACCATCACCCGGCTCCAGCGGGAGAACGAGGCGCTCAAGCAGCAGCTCGGCAGCAAGGACGTCACCCGCAACCGGGCCCAGGAGCTGGACAGGCTGCTGAAGACCGCAGGCGCCGGCCAGTACACCATCAAGGCCGCGCAGGTCATCGCCATAGGAGCGGCCCAGGGCTTCTCCTGGACGGTCACCATCGACGCAGGCAGCCACGACGGCATCGCCCGCGACATGACGGTCATCAACGGCGACGGCCTGGTCGGCCGCGTCACCACCGTCGGCCCCTCCACCTCCACCGTGCTGCTGGCCAACGACCCCGACTTCACCGTCGGCACCCGGCTGGAGAAGTCCATGGAACTGGGCTTCGCCACCGGCCAGGGCAACCGGCCGATGCAGGTCCAGCTGCTCAACGGCAAGGCGGACGTGCACAAGGGCGACCGCCTGGTCACCTTCGGCTCCGAGGCGGACAAGCCCTTCGTGCCCGGCGTGCCGGTCGGCAAGGTGATCGGCATCCAGCCGTCCGCCGGCAACCTCACCAAGACCGTCCAGGTGCAGCCGTTCGTCGGCTTCACCCGGCTGGACGTGGTGGGCGTCGTCGTGGTCGGGCCGCGCACCGACCCGCGCGACGGCGTGCTGCCGCCGCGGCCGACCACCCCGCCCCCGGCCAAGCCCAAGCCGACCGGCAGCGCGACGCCCAGCGGCGGAGCCACCCCCACCGGCGGGGCCACACCGGGCGACGGCACCACGCCCACCGGCGGCACCACCGCGAACGGCGGCAACCAGCCCGGCACCCAGCAGGACGGCGAGCAGCCGAACGCCGCGGGCCAGGGGACCACCCCCGGCCTCGAACCCACCCCGACGAACAGCAGCGGGGACTGAAACCCATGCGCCTCAACCGGATCGTCCTGTCCACCGTCCTGGTGGTCATCGCCATGGTCGTCCAGGTCAGCGTGCTGGCCCGGCTGCACCTGCCCGGCGCGGTGCCCGACCTGCTGCTGCTCACCGTGCTCGGCCTGGCCATCGCCTACGGCCACGTCGGCGGCAGCCTGGTCGGCTTCTTCGCCGGACTGCTCGCCGACATCGCGCCGCCGGCCGACCACGCGGTGGGCCGCTACGCCCTGGTGCTCTGCGTGATCGGCTACGCGGCCGGCCTCGCCAAGCCCGAGAGCGGCCAACTGCGCACCGCCGCGGGACCGATGATGGTCGTCATCGCCGCCGCGATCGGCACCACCCTGCTCTACGCGGGCGTCGGCAGCCTGGTCGGCGACACCGCCGGCGCCCATGTGGGCCTGGCCAAGCTGGTCTTCACCGCCGCGCTCTACGACCTGCTGCTCGCGCCCTTCGTGGTGCCGCTGGTGATGGCGCTGGCCCGCAGGTTCGACCACGACCCGCTCGCCGAGGACGCCGCCGGCGGCTTCGGCGGCACCCGCAGCGGACGCGGCGGCCGGGGCGGACGCTTCGGCGGCAGGAGCGGCGGCAGCCGGCTCGGCGGCGGACGCCTGGGCGGCGGCCGGATCGGCGTCGGGCGGCTGGGCGGCGGCCGGGCCGCCGGCGGTCCCGTCGGCATCGGACGGGTGGGCAGGATCGGCCGGTTCGGCCGGACCGCGGGCGTCGGCCGGACCGGCGGCCGCTTCCGCGGCTCCGACGGCGTCGCCGCACCCCGCGGCATGTTCGGCCGGTCGGCCAAGCCGGTGACGATGCCCAAGGGAGCACGACGGTGAGCAACATCCCGGAGACCGGGCGCACCACCCGCGTCACCATCCGGCTGGTCATCCTCCAGGTGCTGGTCGTCTCGCTGCTGCTCACCCTCGGCGGGCGGCTGTGGTACCTCCAGATCCGCAACGGCCAGGAGTACGACGCGAAGGCCGCGAGCAACCACATCCAGCAGGTCGTCACCCCCGCCGTGCGCGGCGCCATCCTCGACGACCACGGGGTGCCGCTCGCCGACAACGAGACCCGCCTGGTGGTCTCGGCCAGCCGCACCGACCTGCTCAAGCAGGCCGACGACGGCACCGCCGTGCTCACCCGGCTGGCCGGCGTGCTCGGCATGAAGCCGCAGGACGTGCTGGACAAGGTCCGGCTGTGCGACGCCAAGACGCCCAAGCCGTGCTGGAACGGCTCCCCGTACCAGCCCATCCCGATCACCGACGCCGCCACCACCCAGCAGGCGCTGCAGATCATGGAGCGCCGCGAGGACTTCCCCGGCATCACCGCCGAGCCCACCGCGGTCCGCCGCTACCCCGGGCCCGACAAGTCCAACAGCGCGCAGGTCCTCGGCTACCTCGGCCCGGTCACCGACCAGGAGGTCGCGGCGTCGGAGAAGACCGACACCCCGCTGCTGCGCGCCGACCAGATCGGCCGCTCCGGCCTGGAGAGCGTCTACGACCAGCAGCTGCGCGGCAAGGCCGGCGTCACCCGCTACCAGGTCGACAACCTCGGCCGGGTCATCGGCTCCGCCGGCGACACCCCCGCGCAGCCCGGCAGCAACCTCGTCACCAGCATCGACGCCCGCGTCCAGGCGGTGACCGAGAAAGAGCTGAACGACGCGATGGTGGCCGCCCGCAAGACCTTCGACACCGTCAGCGGCGAGAACTACAAGGCCGACTCCGGCGCCGCGGTCGTGATGGACAACCACACCGGTCAGATCATCGCCATGGCGAGCCTGCCCACGTACGACCCCAACGAGTGGGTCGGCGGCATCTCCGCCAAGGACTACGCGGCGCTCACCGACACCAAGTCGGACTACCCGCTGCTCAACCGGGCCATCCAGGGCCAGTCCGCGCCCGGCTCCACCTTCAAGGTGATCTCCACCTCGGCCGCGATCAACGCCGGCTACCCCGAGGACGGCGGCTACCCCTGCACCTCCTCGATGACCATCGGCAACCGCGTCTTCAAGAACTTCGAGAACGAGAGCTTCGGCGACATCTCGCTCGGCCGCGCGCTGGAGGTCTCCTGCGACACCGTCTTCTACGGCATCGCCTACGACCAGTGGAAGAAGGACGGCGGCACCGACCCCAAGCACCCCAAGGACTGGTTCTTCAAGACCGCCCACCAGTTCGGCCTGGGCGCCAAGACCGGCATCGACCTGCCCGGCGAGGTCACCGGCCGGGTCCCGGACCGCACGTGGAAGCGCGAGTACTACGACCAGATGAAGGACTACTGGTGCCGTACCGCCAAGGCCCACAAGAACGACAAGAACCCCAGCCTCGACGTGCAGATCGCGGTCGAGAACTGCCCCGACGGCTACGTCATCCGCGCCGGTGACTCGGTCAACTACGCGATCGGCCAGGGCGACACCCTGGTCACCCCGGTGCAGATGGCCCGCATCTACGCCGCGCTGGCCAACGGCGGCACCCTCTACCAGCCCAGCATCGGCAAGGCCGTGATAAGCGCCGACGGCAAGACCGTCACCCCCATCAAGCCCAAGGTGTCGGGGAAGCTCCCGGACAGCAAGTCCACCCTGAAGTACATCGACAAGGCGCTGGCCGGCGTGGTCACCGAGGGCACCGCCGACTGGAAGTTCGGCGGCTGGCCGCAGGACAAGATCCCGCTGCACGCCAAGACCGGTACCGCCGAGGTCGCCGGCAAGCAGACCACGTCCTGGTTCGACACCTACACCAAGGACTACACGATCGTCATGACGATCTCCCAGGGCGGCACCGGCTCCGGCGGCTCCGGCGAGGCCGTGCGCCGCATCTACGAGGCGATGTACGGCATCAAGAAGGACACCGCCCAGATCGACCCGGGCAAGGGCCTGATGCCCAAGCCGGTCACCGCGCTGCCGAAGATCTCCGGTGACGGCGCCGTCGAACACGCCTCCGCCACCCTCCCCGCCCCGCCGCTGGTGCTGCTGCCCGACGCCCCGCAGCACACCGCGGGCGGCGCCGGGCCGGAGCCGGCCGCGCTCACCCCGACCCGCACCGAGAAGCTGCTGTACGGCAGGAAGTACACGGCATGAGCGCGCACACGTACTCCGTCCGCCGCTTCTCTCCGGAGAAGTCCGCGCTCGGCAAGCTGCTCGCACGCGACTCCCTGGTCCGCCGGATGGACTGGCTGCTGCTGTTCGCGGCCCTGGTGCTGTGCGGCATCGGCACGCTGCTGGTCTACTCCGCGACCCGCCACCGCACCAACCTCACCCACGGCGACCAGTACTACTTCCTGATCCGCCACCTGATGAACGCCGGCATCGGGCTGGGCCTGGGCGCGGGGGCGGTCGCCATAGGGCACCGGCGGATGCGCAGCATCGTGCCGTTCCTCTACGGGCTCTCGCTGCTGGGCCTGCTCGCCGTGCTCAGCCCGCTGGGCTCCACCGTCAACGGCGCGCACTCCTGGATCGTCATCGGCGGCGGCTTCTCCCTGCAGCCCTCGGAGTTCGTGAAGGTCTCGCTGATCATCGGCATGGCGATGGTGCTCTCGGCGCGGGTCGACGCGGGCGACAAGGCGCACCCCGACCACCGCACGGTGCTCCAGGCGCTGGGCCTGGCCGCGGTGCCCGTGGTGATCATCCTGCTGATGCCGGACCTCGGCTCGGTGATGGTGCTCGCCGTTATCATCCTCGGCGTGCTGCTCGCCTCCGGCGCGTCCAACCGCTGGGTGTTCGGCCTCATCGGCACGGGCATCGTCGGCTCGCTGCTGGTGTGGCAGCTCGGCATCCTCGACAAGTACCAGATCGACCGGTTCGCCGCGTTCGCCAACCCGGCGCTCGACCCGTCGGGCGTCGGCTACAACACCAGCCAGGCCCGGATCGCGATCGGCTCCGGCGGGCTGCTGGGCAAGGGGTTGTTCCACGGCAGCCAGACCACCGGGCAGTTCGTGCCCGAGCAGCAGACGGACTTCGTCTTCTCCGTGGCCGGTGAGGAACTGGGCTTCGTCGGCGCGGTGTTCATCATCGCGCTGATCGGCGTCATCCTCTGGCGCGGCTGCGCGATCGCGCGCAACGCGACGGACCTCTACGGCACGATCGTCGCGGCGGGCGTGGTGGCGTGGTTCGCGTTCCAGTCCTTCGAGAACATCGGCATGACGCTCGGCATCATGCCGGTCACCGGCATCCCCTTGCCCTTCGTCTCCTACGGAGGGTCCTCCATGTTCGCGAACTGCATCGCCATAGGGCTGCTGCAGTCGGTGAAGATGCAGCGGCCCATGTCGGCGTGACGCTTCCGGCGCGGCAGCCCCTCGCGTCGGCCCGACGCCGGGCGCCGGCTGCGCGCCGGGCGTTCCCGCCTTTCCCGGCGGGGGCGTCTGCGACAGGAATCGCCCCTGCGGGGCGGTGGCGAAGTGCGGGCCGCGCCGTGGTCGGTGGGGGTACCTCCCGGACGGAGTCCGGGAGAGCAGTTCCCCGCGCCCCCCTGGTGGGTTGACGTTTGGCGTCGACGCTCGGGGCCCGGGGGAGGGGGAGGTGTTACGGTCGAGCATGGGCCGGAGGTTCACGGAGACGGAACGGAAGTACGACGCCGAGGACGCCGCCGCGACGTATCGGCGGCTGGACCTCGCCGGCGTCGCGGACACCCGCGAGGAAGACCCCGTCCGGCTGGACGCCGTGTACTACGACACGCCCGCGCTGGACCTCGCCGCCCACCGCGTCACCCTGCGCCGCCGCACCGGCGGGGACGACGCCGGCTGGCACCTGAAACTGCCCACCGCGACCGCCGACGCCCGCACCGAGGTGCACGCCCCGCTCACCGACGCCGCCGACACCGGTGACCCCGAGGCCCCGCCCGCCGAGCTCCGCGCCGAGATCACCGTGCTGACCAGGGGCCGCCCCCTGGCCCCCGTGGCCCGCCTGCGCACCACCCGCCGCCGGGTGTTCCTCCTCGACGCGCTCGACGCGCTCGACGCGAGCGCCGACGCAGGCGACAACGCAGGCGACAACGCCGGCACCGACGCCGGCGCGAGCGCCCTCGCCGAGATCGCCTACGACGACGTCACCGCCGATCCCGGCGCCCTCCGCTGGGCCGAGATCGAGGTCGAACTCGTCCACGGCGACCCCGCGTTGCTCGACGCGGTCGAGGAACGCCTGCTCGCCGCCGGCGCCCACCCCTCCGCCTCCCGCTCCAAGCTCGCCCGCGCCCTCGGCGACCGCGTGACCCCGGCCCCGCGCCCGCCGCAGGACCCGCGGACCGCGGGCGACGTCGCGCTCGCGTACCTGCACGCCCAGTACGCCGCGCTGCTCGCCCTCGACCCCGCCGTGCGCCGCGCGGAGGAGGACGCGGTGCACCGCATGCGCGTCGCCACCCGCCGCGCCCGCAGCGCGCTGAAGAGCTTCCGCCGGGAGCTGGACCGCACCGCCACCGACCCGCTCGGCGCCGAGCTGAAGTGGTGCGCCGCGGCGCTCGGCCGCGAACGCGACCGCGAGGTCCTCGCCGAGCGCCTGCACCGCAGGCTGGCCGAGCTGGACGCCGACGTGGAAGCAGGCTTGGACGCCGGACCCGACGCCGGACCCGGCGCCGGACCCGGCGCAGCGTTCCCGCCGGTCACGGCCGCTGCCGCCGACGCCGCCCGCCGCCGTATCACCGCGCCCGCGGCGCCCGCGCCCGTACCCGACACCGCAGCCGGCACCGCGCCCGCGGACCGCACGGCCCCCGCCCGTACGCCCGGCGCGAGCGAAGACGGGAGCGGGAGCGCGAGCGCCACTGCCGGCGCACCGCCCGAGATGGACGGCGCCCGCTACTTCGCCCTGCTCGACGCCCTCCAGGCGCTGCTCGCCGATCCGCCGTACCTGCGCGGCGCCGCGGAGCCCGCCGCGCCCGCCGCCGCGGCCGTCCTGCGGCGCGACCACGCGCGGCTGCGGCTCGGCGTCGAGGAGGCGCTCGCCACGGAACCGGGCGACGCGCGCGACACCGCGCTGCACGAGGCCCGTAAGGAGGCCAAGCGCGCGCGGTACTCCGGCGAGGCCGCCGAGGCCGTGCTCGGCGCACCCGCCGCCGCCCACACCGCGCGGATGAAGCGCGTGCAGCAGCTCCTCGGCGAGCACCAGGACAGCGTGATGTGCCGCGCCGCCGTCGTCGCCCTGCGCGCCGCGGCCGTCGCGGCGGGGGAGGACCCGGCGCCGTACGACGCGATCGTCCGCCGCGAACGCGCGCTCGCAGCGGACGCCGAGGCCCGGCTGCCCGGGGTCTGGCGGGCCGCGCGCGAGCCGCTCTGAGCACCGGCCCCCGCCGGCAGCGCGGCCGTCCACCCCCCGTCCTCGCGGCCGCTGCGTCCTTCCCGCGGCCGTTCCGGCCCGTCCCCGCGGCCGGGCCGGGCCCCGCGGCGGCTCGGGTACTCTTGAGGGTCACCTTCCCTCGCACCCGTTGATGAGAGTCCCCGAGATGCCTGTCGAGACGGTCTTCCCCCGCCTGGAAGCACTTCTCCCGCATGTCCAGAAGCCCATCCAGTACGTCGGCGGTGAGCTGAACTCCACCGTCAAGGACTGGGACGGCGCCGATGTGCGATGGGCGCTGATGTACCCCGACGCGTACGAGGTGGGCCTGCCCAACCAGGGCGTCATGATCCTCTACGAGGTGCTCAACGAGCGCGAGGGCGTGCTCGCCGAGCGCACGTACAGCGTCTGGCCGGACCTCGAAGCGCTGATGCGCGAGCACGGCGTGCCCCAGTTCACCGTGGACAGCCACCGCCCGGTCCGCGCCTTCGACCTGTTCGGCCTGAGCTTCTCCACCGAGCTTGGCTACACCAACATGCTCGCCGCGCTCGACCTCGCCGGCATCCCGCTGTCCGCCGCCGACCGCACCCTGGACGACCCGATCGTGCTGGCCGGCGGCCACGCCGCGTTCAACCCCGAGCCGATCGCGGAGTTCGTCGACGCCGCGGTGATCGGCGACGGCGAGCAGGCCGTGCTGGAGATCACCGAGATCGTCCGCGCCTGGAAGGCCGAGGGCCGCCCCGGCGGCCGGGACGAGGTGCTGCTGCGCCTGGCCCGCACCGGCGGGGTGTACGTGCCGCGCTTCTACGACGTGGAGTATCTGCCCGACGGCCGGATCTCGCGCGTGGTGCCCAACCGCTCCGGCGTGCCCTGGCGGGTGTCCAAGCACACCGTCATGGACCTCGACGAGTGGCCGTACCCCAAGCAGCCGCTGGTCCCGCTCGCCGAGACGGTGCACGAGCGGATGTCGGTGGAGATCTTCCGCGGCTGCACCCGCGGCTGCCGCTTCTGCCAGGCCGGCATGATCACCCGCCCGGTCCGCGAGCGTTCCATCACCGGCATCGGCGAGATGGTCGAGGCGGGCCTGAAGGCCACCGGTTTCGAGGAGGTCGGCCTGCTGTCGCTGTCCTCGGCCGACCACAGCGAGATCGCCGACATCGCCAAGGGCCTCGCCGACCGCTACGAGGACGACAAGATCGGCCTGTCGCTGCCGTCCACCCGGGTGGACGCGTTCAACATCGACCTGGCCGACGAGCTGACCCGCAACGGCCGCCGCTCCGGCCTGACCTTCGCCCCCGAGGGCGGCTCCGAGCGCATCCGCAAGGTCATCAACAAGATGGTCTCGGAAGAGGACCTGATCCGTACCGTCGCGACCGCCTACGGCAACGGCTGGCGGCAGGTGAAGCTGTACTTCATGTGCGGCCTGCCCACCGAGACCGACGAGGACGTGCTGCAGATCGCCGAGATGGCCAAGCGCGTCATCGCCAAGGGCCGCGAGGTCACCGGCCAGAACGACATCCGCTGCACGGTCTCCATCGGCGGGTTCGTGCCCAAGCCGCACACGCCGTTCCAGTGGGCGCCGCAGCTGGGCGTCGAGGAGACCGACGCGCGGCTGGAGAAGCTGCGCGACGCGATCCGCGGCGACCGCAAGTACGCCCGCAACATCGGTTTCCGCTACCACGACGGCAAGCCCGGCATCATCGAGGGCCTGCTCTCCCGCGGCGACCGCAGGGTCGGTGCGGTGATCCGCGCGGTCTACGAGGACGGCGGCCGCTTCGACGGCTGGCGCGAGCACTTCTCGTACGACCGCTGGATCACCCAGTGCGAGCGCGTGCTGCCCGCCCAGGGCGTCGACCTCGCCTGGTACACCACCCGCGAGCGCACGGTCGAGGAGGTCCTGCCCTGGGACCACCTCGACTCCGGCCTGGACAAGGACTGGCTCTGGGACGACTGGCAGGACGCCCTCGACGAGACCGAGGTGGACGACTGCCGCTGGACGCCGTGCTTCGACTGCGGGGTGTGCCCGCAGATGGACACGCACATCCAGGTCGGCCCCACCGGCCGCAAGCTGCTGCCCCTGTCCGTGGTCGGCTCGGCCCCCGCGGGCGGCGCCCCGGCCTGACCGGCGTTCCCCTCGGGGACGCGTCGGCGGCGCGGCTTCACCGAACCGCGCCGCCACGGACCGGATTCCGCCGAATTCCCGCGGCCCGGGGGCCAGGCAACCTCGGAGAAACGGCGGGCGCGGCGCGTGGCACAGGCTGAGGGCGACCGCACGCCGTCGCATCCTCACGGGGAAGGACCCTCACGTGCCTCATATCCAGCTCGACAACGACCTGCCCGGCATCGCCGGGCTCATCCGGCAGCGCCCTGACACCGGGGCGCTGATCAACACGATGGCGGACGCCCTGCTCCGCGGGCCGCTGTCGCTCACGCCGGGGGAGCGCGAGCTGATCGCCGCGTACACCTCGGAGCGCAACGAGACGCCGTTCTGCGCGAATTCGCACAGCGCGTTCGCCGCCGCGCAGCTCGACGGCGGCAAGGAGCTCGTCCAGGCGGTGCTGGTGGACCCCGGGACCGCGCCGCTCACGCCGCGGCTGCGGGCGCTGATCCGGATCGCGGCCGAGGTCCAGGGCCCGGTCGCCGTGCTGCCCGACGACGTGGTCGCCGCCGCGCGCGAGGCCGGCGCCGACGACGCGGAGATCCACGACACGGTGCTGGTCGCGGCGGCGTTCTGCATGATCAACCGCTATGTGACCTGCCTCGACACCGACCTGCCCGAGTCGCCCGGATACTACGAGCACGCCGCCAAGGGCATCCTCGGCAAGGGCTACGCCGCGACGCTCACCTGATCCCCCCGCACCTGCGGGCCGGACGCCTCCGCGCCCCCAGGACGCCCTGGGCCGCGCGGCCCCCCCCCCCCCGGCCCCCCGGCCCCCCCCCCCCCCCCCCCCCCCCTGGCCGCCGGGGGCCCCGCCCCCCACCCCCCCCGGGCCGCGCGGCCCCCGGACCGGTCTTCCCGGGGGACGGCGTACCGCGACTGGCAGTTGCCCGACCCCGCAGGCCGCGGCCTCGACGCGGTCCGCCCGGTCCGCGACCGGATCGAGCACCTCGTCCGCGCGCGCGTCGCGGAGATCAGTCCGAGCTGACCGGCGGGCCTTCGACCGTGCCCTGCGCGGTGCGCCGCTCCCCGCGCTCCGCGGCGAGGCCGTCCAGCAGGGCCGGCAGGCCGGTCCGCAGCATCCTGCGGCGTACGCGGCCGAGGAACCGGGCCATGAACAGGCCCGACGCGCCGGTGAATCCGGTGTGGTCGTAGGTGAAACGGGTGCCGCTGCTGCCGCCGGGGAGGGCGAGTGGCTCGACGCGGTACGTGACCTCGGTGGTCGCGCCGCCGCCGTGGTCGGTCCACGAGTAGCGGAGCAGCCGCGGCGCGTCGACGTCCAGGACGACGCAGTCGATGACGCCGCTCCAGCCGGGTCTGGGCCTGGCGACGAAACGGAACCGGGTGCCGGCGACGGGGGCGAACCCCTCCGGCCGCGCCCCGGCGCCGGTCGCCGTCCACCGCGGGACCAGCTCGGGGTCGGTGACCGCGCGCCAGACCTCGGCGGGCGGGTGCGGATAGTCGCAGACGATGTGGATGGCGCTCATGGGGGGCTCCCGCGTGGAGAAAAATACTGTCACTAGAAAATTACTGTAGCAGTAACTTTCTGACGGCGCGGCTACCCTGGGCCGCATGAGCACGGTGGACTGGTCGGCGTGGCGGCTGCGCGGCGCGGAGCCCGCGACGGAACCCGGAACGGCCCCCGGAAGGGGCTCCGGAACGGCCCCCGGAACGGGCCCCGCCGCCGGGGCCGGCGAAGGGCTGCGCGAGCGCAAGAAGCGGGAGACGCGGCAGCGCCTGTCCGACACCGCGACCGAGATGTTCCTGGAACGCGGCTTCGACGCCGTGCGCGTCGCGGAGATCGCGCGCGCCTGCGGCGTCTCGGAGAAGACGGTCTTCAACTACTTCCCGACCAAGGAGGCCCTCGTCCTCGACCTCGGCGACGCCACGACGGCGGCCCTGCGCGAGGGCCTCGCCGACCCCGGCCGCACCCCGGTGGAGGCCGTCCTGCGCATCCTGTCCGCCGAACTGGGCGCGCTGACCTCGTGGATCGCCGCGCAGGACGACCCCGCCGCGGCCGCCGCCCGGGTCCGCCGCTTCGGCGCGCTGACTCGCTCGACGCCGTCCCTGCGCGCGTACCACCGCGACATGACCGACCGGCTCGTCGCCGCCGCGGCCGAGACGCTGGCCGCGCGCGCGGGCGCGGGCGTGGAGCCGGGCGACCCCGAGCCGCAGATCGCCGCGAGCGCGCTGCTCGCGCTGTGGCCGGTGCAGTTCCAGAGCCTGGGCAGGCACCTCGACGGCGTCCGCACGCCCGACGAGGTGCACGCCGCCGTGACCGCCGACGTCCGCCGGGCCGCCCGGCTCCTCGACGCGGGACTCGCGTCCTTCGGCGAGGCGCGTGCGGCCGGCGCGACCGCGGAGGCCGACGGGGAGGCGTGACCGGGAGCGCGCCGGCGTGTGCGCGTGCGCGTTCGGCGGCGGTGAGTGGGCGCGGCCGAACGCGGGCAGGCATGCTGAGCGAGGGGGACACCGCACTCGGACGGTGAGGAGCCGGTCATGATGAAGTTGCGCGAAGTCCCGCCCCGGGCCGCTACGGGGGCGTTCATCCTGCACTCGGGGCTGCAGAAGTGGAAGGGCGACGAGGCGACCGCCCAGATGATCCACGGGTTCGCCGCGGGCGCGTACCCGTTCCTGAAGAAGCTCCAGCCGCGGCAGTTCCTGCGGCTGCTCGCGGCCGGCGAGATCACCCTCGGCGCGCTGCTGCTCACCCCGGTCGTGCCGGGCGCCGTCGCGGGCGCGGCCCTGACCGGTTTCTCCGGCGGCCTCCTCGGCCTCTACGCCCGCACCCCGGGCATGCGCGAGCCCGGCAGCGTGTGGCCGACGCAGGAGGGCACCGCGATCGCCAAGGACTCCTGGATGCTCGGCATCGGCGTCGGACTCGTGGTGGACGGGATCGTCTCCGGCTGCGGCACGGAGTGAGACCGGCGGCGCCGACCGCGGGGAGCGGGCCGCGGGAGTTTTCCACAGGCCGGGAACGCGGCGTCCCGAACGGTGTACGGAGCGGCGTAACCTTGGACATGACGCGGCGGTACGGCCCACATCCGGTGAGCCGCCGCCCGCGTGACACGACCAGACGGACGCACCACCAGACAGACGCACCACCGCGGACACACGCACGACCGAGGGACTGAACGACACTGGGCAAGCGACAGCCCGAAGGCCCGCCGCCGGCACCGGCGGTGCAGCGCATCCGCCTGCGCTACACCAAGCGCGGCCGCCTCCGGTTCACCAGCCACCGCGACTTCCAGCGTGCATTCGAGCGGGCCCTGCGCCGCGCCGAGGTGCCCATGGCGTACTCGGCGGGCTTCACCCCGCACCCGAAGGTGTCGTACGCCAACGCCGCTCCCACCGGCGTCGGCAGCGAGGCTGAGTATCTGGAGATCGCGCTCGCCCGGTTCCGCGACCCCGAGGAACTGCGGCACGCGCTGGACGAGTCGCTGCCGCCGGGCCTGGACGTGATCGAGGCGGTCGAGGCCCGGACCTCCGGGCTCGCCGAGCGCCTGGAGGCGTCGGTGTGGCAGCTGAGGCTGGACGGCGTCGCGCCCGAGCAGGCCCGCGAGGCGGTCGCGGTGTTCATGGCCGCGGACGCCGTCGAGGTCACGCGCACCACGAAGAACGGCGTCCGTGTCTTCGACTGCCGCGCCGCCGTCACTCGCCTGTGGGTCGAGGACGACCCGCGGCCGGCGCCGGACGCGGCCGGCGCGGGCGCGGGCGAGGGCGTCGCCGCGGGTTCCGGCGGGGCCGCCGACGCACCGGAAACGGGTGCCGATGGGCCGGGGCGCGCTGCTTGTGCGATACTGCGGCTGGTTGTGCGGCATCTGACACCTGCCGTACGGCCCGACGACGTACTGTCCGGCCTCCGCGCGGCGGCCGACCTCGCGCCGCCGGTCCCCGCAGCGGTGACCAGGCTGGCGCAGGGGCCGCTCGACGAGGAGTCCGGCACGGTCACCGACCCGCTCGCGCCCGATCGCGACGCCGCGGCGGTGCCTGCCGGTTCCGCCTAGGTACGGCGTCGACGCGTCACCGAGGGACCGGGAGCCACCCGGGGCCGGCGGCGCTGACCACATGAGACTTTCGCCGGCCCCCTGCGGGCGGGCCGGCGAGCGACACGACAGCTCCCGTGCGGCGCCCGCGCCCCGGAGGCCGGCCCCGCGACCCAAGCGGCTGCCGGCCCCGAACAGGGCGCGGCGCCCGGGAGCACGACGGGAGCACTGCCCGAATGCCCGACCAGACCGAACCGACCGACAACCCCACCGAACAGAACACCCAGCAGAACGCCGCCGAGGACTCCGCGGCGCCGCGCCGCAGGCGGCGGGCCGCTTCCCGCCCGGCGGGTTCCCCCGCGGAGACGGCGGCCGGGAGCACGCCGGGCGCCGAGACCGACGCCGCCGGAGCCGAGGCCGCTGAGCCGGCCGCGCCCAAGCGCCGCCGCGCCACCCGCAAGACCGCCGCGCCGGCCGCGGAAGCCGCCGACGCCGCCACGGCCGCCGAGGCGGCGGACGAGCCCGCCGCGCCCACCCGGCGCCGCGCGACGCGCAAGGCGACCGCGCCCGCCGCCGAGGCCGCTCCCGCGCAGGACGCGGAGGCCGCCGAGCAGACCCCGGCGCCCGCGACTCGGCGCCGCGCGACCCGCAAGACCGCCGCGCCGGCCGCCGAGCCGCAGCTGGTCGCCGCGGAGAGCGCGGACGCGGCCACCGAGGCCGCCGAGCCGGCCGCGCCGAAGCGTCGCCGTGCCACGCGTAAGGCGACCGCGCCCGCCGGTTCGCCCGCTGCGGCGGAGGCCGCCGAGGTCGTCGTCGAACCCGCCGCCGTGAGCGAGAGCGCCGCGCCTGCCGCGTCCGTCGAGGCCGCGCCCGCCGGCGATGTCCCGGAGGCCGCCGAGCCGGCCGCGCCGAAGCGTCGCCGTGCCACGCGTAAGGCGACCGCGCCCGCCGGTTCGCCGGCCGCGGCGCAGGCCGCCGAGGTCGTCGTGGAGTCCGGCGCCGCCGCCGAGAACGTCGCGCCCGCCGCGCCGGTCGCGGAGACCACGGAATCCGCGGAGCCCGCCGCGCCGAAGCGGCGCCGCGCGACCCGTAAGGCCACCGCCCCGGCCGGCGCGCCCGCGCCCGCTGCCGAGGAAACCCCCGCCGTCGCGGCCGCGACCTCCGAGGCCGAGCCCGTCGCCGCGCAGACCACGGAGACCGCGCAGGCCGCGCAGACCGCGGGGGCCGACGAGCCCGCCGCGCCGAAGCGTCGCCGCGCGACCCGTAAGGCC
>JAJSZB010000659.1:0-2100 GCA_050613715.1 Streptomyces sp. IBSBF 3018 | reverse complement strand
GGTCGGCGAGGTCGATGGGATCGGCGGGGTCGGGGGCCGGGTCGTGCGCCGGGGCCGCGGCGGGGTCGGCGAGGCGCATCACCAGCGCGTCGGCGTTCCCCGGCTGGTAGTAGCCCTTGCGCAGGCCGATCGGCTCGAAGCCGAAGCGCCGGTAGAGGCGCTGGGCGCGGGCGTTGTCGACCCGTACCTCCAGCAGCACCTCGTGGCACTCCGCGGCGGTCGCGGCCCGCAGCAGCGTGGTCAGCAGCCGGGCGCCGAGGCCGGTGCCCCAGTGGTCGCGGGCCACGGCGATGGTCTGCACGTCGCCGGTGCCGGCGACCGCGGCGAGCCCCGCGTAGCCGGCCAGCCGGCCGGTCGCGGTCTCCTCGGCGACGACGTAGGTCCGGGTCGCGCCCGGGTGCCGGGTGTCGGCCAGCTCGGACCAGAACATGCCGCGCGACCAGGCGTCCTCCGGGAAGAGGTCGTGTTCGAGCGTGATCACCGCGTCCATGTCCCACCAGCGCATCGGCCGTAGCGCGACGCCCGCGGTCGGGGTCACGGTGGGGGTCGGGCCGGTCGCGCGGGTCAGGCCGCCCGCGCCGGTCGCGCCGCTCGGACCGGTCGCGCCGCTCGCCGCGCCGCCGGTCGCTCTGCCGCCGGTCACTTGGGCAGTACCGCCTTGTAGCCGGCCGGGACCTGGGCGTCCGGCCGCCGCAGGTACAGCGGCAGCGGCGGGTCGAACGGCGTGCCGTCGGCGAGCCGCGCGGCCGCCAGCGCGGCGAGCGAGCCGGCCGACTGGTGCGCGGGGTCGGGGCGGTGGGCGGTGAAGACCTCGGGGTAGAGCGCGGCGCCGGCGCCGACCGCGGGCAGGTCGGTCACCTCGACCGGGAGTTCCGCGGGGCGGTCCACGGCGGGGCCGGTCGTACGGTGCAGCGGGCCGTCGTAGCGCGCCCAGTACACCTCCTTGCGGCGGGCGTCGGTCGCGACCACGAACGGTCCCGCGAGCCCGGCCTCGCCGGCCGCCCAGGCCAGCCCGTCCAGCGTGCAGACGCCGTGCACCGGCACGTCCAGCGCGTCGCCGAACGCGGCGGCGGTCACCAGCCCGACCCGCAGTCCGGTGTACGGCCCCGGGCCGGTCCCGACGACCACCCCGGTCACCTCGCCGATCTCCCGCCCGGCGGTCGCGAGCACCCGGTCCACGGCGGGGACCAGCAGCTCCCCGTGCCGGCGCGCGTCCACCACGGTGGACTCGGCGAGCACCCGCTGCCCGTCGTGCAGGGCGGCGGTGACGGCGGGCGTGGCGGTGTCGAAGGCAAGCAGCAGCACGCGCCAAGCCTACGGCGCGGGCGCGCGCCGCCGGGGCGGCGGCGGGGTTCGCTGCTACCGTCATTCTTCGCAAAGTGCGCATTACAGACTTTACGCAGACCGGACGATGCGCTCTCCTCGGGCCGGAGGGACTTCCGGGGCGCCCGGCCCACAGCCGGCCGCGGGCCGTACCGGGCCGTACGGGCGAGTGGCCCTGCGGGCGGGGCGGGGCAGCCGGGCGGTGCGGTGTCCCGGGCGGGCCGGGTGGCCTGGGCGGGCCGGGCCGCCCGGGTCGCGCGGTGGCCCGGGTCGCGCGGTGGCCCGGGTCGCGCAGTGGCCCGGCTCGCGGGCGGCGCCGGTGGGCTCCGGCCCGTGGGCGCACGAGGACGTACGCGGAGAGCCCGACACGTGGGGAGCACGCGGTGGGAAGCAGACCACGCAGGATGCCCGACCCGGGCGAGCCAGGCGCGCCGAAGCATGCGGCAACGCCGAGCGAGCCCAACACCCCGGCGGAGCCGGGCAAGCCGGAAAGCGCCGGCGAGACGCCCGAGGCGGGCGGGTCGTCGGCGGTGGCGCCGCCCGCTGGGGAAGCAACCGGGTCGGGCGGGGCGACGCCCGGGGGCCGCAGCCGCGAGGAGGCCCGGGCGGCGGAGCCCACGCGCCCGAGTCGGGCCACGGCCGGCCTCACCGGAGACGGGGACGGGGACAGCGACGCGGCGAAAGCGCCTCAGCCGGGCAAGCCGGAAAGCGCCGGCGGGACACCCGAGGCGGGCGGGTCGTCGGCGGTGGCGCCGCCCGCTGGGGAAGCAACCGGGT
>JAJSZB010000658.1:0-1886 GCA_050613715.1 Streptomyces sp. IBSBF 3018 | reverse complement strand
GGTCAGGGCGGCGTCGGGCGGGTGGGGGAGGTGTCGTCGAGGAAGCCGCCGGACTGGTGGTGCCACAGCTTCGCGTAGGCGGCGTCGCGGGCGATCAGCTGCTGGTGGGTGCCCTGCTCGACGATCCGTCCGCGGTCGAGGACGACGAGCCGGTCCATGCCCGCGACGGTGCTCAGCCGGTGCGCGACCACGAGCGCCGTGCGCCCCTCCATGAGCCGCCACAGCGCCTCCTGGACGAGGATCTCGCTCTCGGAGTCCAGCGCGCTGGTCGCCTCGTCCAACAGCAGGATCGGCGCGTCGCGCAGGATCGCCCTGGCCAGGGCCACCCGCTGGCGCTGCCCGCCGGACAGCTTCACGCCGCGCTCGCCGACCATCGTGTCGAAACCGTCCGGCAGCGCGTCGGCGAACTCCGTGACGTGCGCCGCCTCCGCGGCCCGGCGGATCTCCGCGTCGGTGGCGCCCGGCCGGGCGAAGGCGATGTTGTCCCGCAGCGTGCGGTGGAACATCGCCGGGTCCTGCGGCACGTAGGAGACCAGGCTGCGCAGGTCCCGCTGCCTGATCCTGCTGATGTCCTGGCCGCCGACCACGATCCGCCCGCCGTCGACGTCCGTCATCCGCAGCAGCAGCCGGGCCAGCGTCGTCTTGCCGCCGCCGGACCGTCCGACCAGGCCGACCCGCGCCCCGCTGGGCACGGTCAGGTCGAGCTTCTCGAACAGCGGCCCCGCGCCCGCGTGCGCGAAGGTCACCTGCTCGAAGCGGACGTCGGCGCCCCGGCCGGCCAGCGGCTCGGGCTCGGCCGGGTCGCGTACGGTCGGCGGGGTCAGCAGGAGCTCGGTGAACTGCGCCGCCTCCGTCATCGAGCTCTCCAGCCGGCGGTAGATCTGGTTGAACTCGAACATGATCCGGGTGGCGTTGGTGTAGTACGTGAACGCCACCACGACCGCCTCCACGCCGTGCCGGCCCCCGCCGAGGGTGACCGCGAGCAGCAGCCCGAGCGCGTTGGTGAGCACGGACATCGGCGCGACCAGCGTGTCGATCCGCAGGTTGCCGTAGTCCCAGGACCGCAGCGACAGCCGCCGCGAGTGCGCGACGCGCGCGCGGTGCTCGGCCGCCTCGCGTTCCTCGGCGCCGAACGCCCGCACCGTGTCCATGTTCATCAGGACGTCGGAGACGTGGCCCGACACCCGCGCGATCGCCGCCTCGCGCCGGTCGACGAGTGCCTGGCGGCGCCGGATGAGCGGCGCGACGCCCAGCCCGGTCAGCGCGATCAGCGCCAACAGCACGACGACGAGCAGCGGTTGGTAGTGCCAGAGCACCACCGAGCCGAACAGCAGCGGCACCAGGCTGCCCACGACGGAGAACGTCAGCGTGTCGGCGAACTCCGCGAAGCGGGAGGCGAAGCTCAGGACGCGTTTGGTCAGGGCGCCCGCGAAGTTGTCGTGGAAGAACGCGGCGTCCTTGGCGAACAGTTGGTCCATGCCGATCACGTAGAGGTGCTCGATGCCCTTGGCGTCGAGGCGGTTGAGGCAGTGGATGCCGATGCGCCAGCACGTCTCGGCGAGGAGCAGCACGCCGGCGAAGAGGAGGACGTAGGGGATCATGGGCGCGACCGCGCTGCCTGAGCCTGAGCCTGTGCCGCTTGCGCTGCCGCCCCCTGCGGCGGAGATCCTCCCCACGAGCTTGGCGACGACCAGCGGGGCCACGTAGCTGATCCCGATGTTGCCGAGTGCGGGCAGCAGCATCGCCGGCGCCGTCAGCCATCGCAGCCGGGTCAACTCCCGTCCGTAGTACCGCAGCGCCAGCAGCACCGGGCGCCGGCCCGGCGCGTCCTCCCCCCTGTCAGTCGCTGTCTCTTATAAAAAAATAAAACACCCGACCACAAAACC
>JAJSZB010000657.1:0-1887 GCA_050613715.1 Streptomyces sp. IBSBF 3018 | reverse complement strand
CAGCCCGCCCCGCGGACCCGACCACCGCGCAACGCGGCTCCGCTCAGGAGGCCGGCCAGTCCACCTGCGGCGAGCGGTAGTAGTCGATGCCCATCGCCGTCCAGCGCGGGCCCTGCGCGGCGAGCCGCACCCGGTAGGCGTCCCAGTCGTGCGTGGCCTGCGGGGACCAGCCGATCTCGGCGATGCCGGGCAGGCGCGGGAAGGTCATGTAGTCCATGTCCTTGTTCGCCTGGAGCGTCTCGGTCCACAGCGCCGCCTCGACGCCGCGGACGGCGCCCGCCGGGACGCCCGCGACGAAGGTCGCCGGGTCCCAGTCGTAGGAGGTGCGCACATCGACGTAGCCGGCCCAGTGCTTGCCGACCGGGGTCGAGGCGTCGTACTGCATGTCCAGGTACGAGCGGTTGGCCGGTGACATGATCAGCCCGGTGCCGGCCTGGGCGGCCTTGGCGACGTCGGCCTCGTTGCCGGCCGTCCCCCAGTACTGGGCGAGGGTGCCGGGCGCCGGGTGCGCGGAGTCGATCTGGTGCCAGCCGATCGCGGTCTTGCCGTGGGCGGCGACGATCTGCTGGGCCCGGTCGGTGTAGGCGGCGTAGTCGGCGGCGCTGGTGGAGTGCGCCTCGTCGCCGCCGATGTGCACGTAGGGCCCCGGGGTGAGGGCGGCGATCTCGCGCACGACGTCGTCCAGGAAGGTGTACGTGACCTCCTTGGTCGCGCAGAAGGAGCTGAAACCGACCGCGGTGCCGGTGTAGAGCGCCGGGGCCTTGCCGTCGCAGTTCAGCTCGGCGTACGAGGCGAGCGCGGCGTTGCTGTGGCCGGGGCCGTCGATCTCGGGGACGACGGTGAGGAAGCGGGAGGCGGCGTAGCGAACGATCTCCTTGTAGTCGGCTTGCGTGTAGAAGCCGCCGGGGCCGCCGCCGACCTCGGTGCTGCCGCCGTAGGAGGCCAGGCGCGGCCAGGAGTCGACCGCGATGCGCCAGCCCTGGTCGTCGGTGAGGTGCAGGTGCAGCGTGTTGATCTTGTACAGAGCGTACTGGTCGATGGCGCGCTTCACCTGGGCGACGGTCAGGAAGTGCCGGGCCGAGTCCAGCATCGCGCCGCGGTAGGCGTAGCGCGGCACGTCGCGGATGTCGGCGTCCGGCACGGTCCACGCGACGCCGGGGACGGCGTCGTGGCGCTCGACGGCGGCGGGCAGCAGCTGGCGCAGGGTCTGCACGCCGTGGAAGAGGCCGGCCGGGGTGCGGGCGGTGACAGTGACGGCCTGCGCGGTGGTACGCAGCCGGTAGCCCTCGTCGCCGAGGCCCTGGTCGGCGGAGCCCAGCGCGAGCACGATGCCCGCGGGCTCGGCGTCGCGTCCGCCCTCGCCGTCGGCGGTACGGCTCTGCTCCACCGGCAGCGGGTAGCCGGTGGCCGGGCGCAGCAGCGCGGCGGCGTAGTCGGCGACCGAGCGGGCCTCCGGGGAGCCGGCGTCGGGGGCGTCGGGCCCGCCGTCGACCTCGATCCGCGTCCCGGAGGTGATGCGGAAGGCGCCGCCGCCGGCCTGCACCGCGGCCGGCACGGGGATCACCCGCGCGTCGACCTCCGCCGCGGCGGCCCGGGAGGCGGCCGAGCCGGAGCGAGCGGCGGACGCGGCGGACGCGGCGCCGGAAGCGGGCCCGGGCGCGGCCTCCGGCGGGGAGGACGCGGCGCGCGCACCGGCAGCCGTGGCGCCGGAGGCCAGCAGCAGGGCGCACAGCACCCGGGGCAGCGCCCCGCGCAACCGCAGCGCCCCCGGGCCCGGCCGGCCGCGGCCCGACTGCGACGGCCCCGAGGGCCCGGAGAGCCCGGACGGCCCGGAGCGCCCGGGCCCGCTTCCGGCGCCGCGTCCGCCGCGTCCGCCGCTCGCTCCGG
>JAJSZB010000656.1:0-1896 GCA_050613715.1 Streptomyces sp. IBSBF 3018 | reverse complement strand
GGGCGGTGAGGCGGGGGTCGGCGGCCAGGGCGGTGGCGGCGACGGTGGCGGCGGAGTGCGCGGACTCGGCGGTGGCGAGGGCGTCGGCGGCGCGGGAGGCGGCGAGGTCGGCGCGGTTCTCGGCGAGCGCGAGGTCCTTGGCGCGGGCGGCTGCCGCGGCCGCGGCCTGCGCCGCCGTGCGGGCCGCTGCCTCGGCGGCCTTCTCCGCGTCGGAGGCGGCGAGGGCGGCCCGCGCGGGGTCGGCGTCGGGCGCGGAGTCGTCGAGCCACCCGGCGCGTACCGCGTCCGCGGTCTCCTGCTCCACCTCGGCGAGGCGCTGTGCGAGGTGCCCGCTCTCGCTGCGCGCGCGGCCCGCCTCGGTCGCGGCGGCGGTCGCGGCCCGCTGCGCCTCCTCGGCCTGCTCCTGGAGGGCGGCGGACCGCTCCTCCTCCTCGTCCGCGCGCTCCTCCGCGCGGGCCGCCGCGGCGTGCAGCGCCCGTACCAGGTCCGCGGCGGCCAGGGTGCGCGCGGCGAGCGCCGGGGCGGCGTCCCGCTCGGCCTCACGGATCGCGGCCCCCACCCGTTCCAGGCGGTCGCCCGCCGCGCGGTGCCGCAGCACGGTCTCGGCGGCCTGCCACGCGGCGTGCAGCGTGCGCGCGTCGCCCAGTTCGCGGCGCAGCGAGGCCGCGCCCTTGTCCGCGGCGGCGAGCGCCAGCGAGGCGTGCCGGTAGGCCAGTTCCGCGGCGATCGAGGCGCTGCCCGCGCGCGCCTGCTCGGCGTCGGTGACGGCGTGCGCGGCCTGCGCCATGTGCTGGGCGAGGTCGGCGGCCCGGCCTCGCTCCTCCTGCGCGCGGGCCGAGACCCGGCGGGCCAGGGCGCGGGCGCGCCGCTCGGACTGGGCGTGCACGCCGCGCGCGCGGTCGCGCTGCTCCGCGGCGTCGACGATGCGTTCGAGCAGTTCCACCGAGCCCGCGGTGAAGTCGCGCTCGGCGGTCAGCTCGGCGCGCCGGCCCAGCTTGCCGGCGAAGCCGTGGACGAGGTCGGCGAGGCCGTCGGTGTCGCGTGTGTCGGTGACCGCGCGCAGCAGCAGGTCGGTGAAGTCGGCGTCCTTCTTCACCGCGAACAGGCCGGCCGCCTCGCCCTCGTCGGCGTTCATCTCCCGCTGGTAGCGGAAGAGTTCGGGGTCGAGCCCGAGGTCGCCGAGGTGTTCGTTCCAGCGGTCGTGGATCTCCTCCCACACCACGTCGAGGTGCGGGTACGCCTTGCCCGCCTCGGTGAGCGCGTCCCGGAAGCCCTTCATGGTGCGGCGGCGGCCGCGGGCCCCGGACGCGCCCTCGGCCGGGGGCCGCACCGCCGTCGACTCCGCGACCGGCAGCGCGTCGAGACTGAGCCCGGGGCCGGGCCGGAAGGAGTACCACGCCTCGGCGAACTTCCGCGGGTCGGAGGAGACCTGGCGCCCGCGCCACTCGCTGACCTTGCCGACGACCACGAGTTCGCCGGTGAGGGTGTGCTGCCACTCCAGCGCGACGTGCCCGCAGTCCTCGGCCAGCAGGAACTTGCGCAGCACCCCGGAGCTGGCGCCGCCGAGGGTGTTGCGGTGGCCGGGCAGCATCACCGAGAAGATGAGCTTGAGCAGCACCGACTTGCCGCCGCCGTTCTCCAGGAAGAGCACGCCGGCCGGGGCCGGGCGGCGCGGCGGCCCGGCCGGCTCGTCGGCGAAGAAGTCCCCCTGCGCGGGAGCGGGTTGCGGCACAGGATCGCCGACGCCGCGCAGGTCGAGCACGGTGTCGGCGTAGCGCGCGCCCGCGGGCCCGATGGAGTACAGGCGGACTCGTGACAGCTCGTACATGCGGCGGCTCGTGCTTCCTTCGGCTGGCTCGGTTCGGTGTGCGGGTGGTGCGTGGCGGCGGATGCGCG
>JAJSZB010000655.1:0-1898 GCA_050613715.1 Streptomyces sp. IBSBF 3018 | reverse complement strand
CCCCCTGTGCCCGTACGGTGACGCCCGTCACCCACCCCGGACAACCGCAACAAACTCCCCCGGCGCGCCACCCGTCCCGTCCGCGCGTCCCGTCCGCCCGACCCTTCCCGCGCGCCCCGCCGCAACGCGAAGAGGCCCCCGCCGCGGCTGAGCCGCGGGCAGGGGCCTCTGGGGACCCGGAACCGGGTCTCTCGTACTAGTTCTTCTGGATCTGGTCGAAGCTCAGCTCGACCGGGGTCTCGCGGCCGAAGATCTCCACCAGGCCCTTGACCTTCTTGGAGTCGGGGTTGATCTCGTTGATCGTGGCCTGGAGAGTGGCGAAGGGGCCGTCGGTGACGGTGACCGAGTCGCCGACCTCGAAGTCCAGGACCTGGACCTCGACCTTGCGGGGCTGCGCGGTGCCCTCGGCGATCGCGGCGGCCTCGGCCGCGGCCTCCACCTCGGGGGCCAGCATCTTGACGATCTCGTCCAGGGTCAGCGGGTACGGGTCGTACGCGTTGCCCACGAAGCCGGTGACGCCGGGGGTGTTGCGGACCACGCCCCACGACTCGTTCGTCAGGTCCATGCGGACCAGGACGTAGCCGGGGAGCTTGTTCTGCCGGATCGTCTTGCGGTCGCCGTTCTTGATCTGGACGACTTCTTCCTGCGGAACCTCGGCCTGGTAGATGTACTCCTCGACGTTCAAGGAGACGGCACGCTGTTCCAGGTTGGACTTCACGCGGTTCTCGTAGCCGGCGTAGGTGTGGATCACGTACCACTCGCCGGGCAGCGTCCGCAGCTCCTCGCGGAAGGCGGCCACCGCGTCGACCGGCTCGACCGCGGCCGCGTCGTCCTCGCCGGAGGCGTCGGCCTCGTCGGCGTCATCGGACGCCTCGGCCTCGTCAGCCTCGTCGTCCTCGGCGTAGTCCTCCGAGTCCTCCGCGGACTCCCCGGCATCCTCCGCGTCGCCGTCCTCGGCGTCCTCCGCGGGCTGGGCCTCGTCCTCCGCGGCCTCCGCCGCGACCTCGGCCTCGTCACCGTCGGCGCCCGCTGCCGCCTCGACGGCGTCGAGTGCGGTGTCGTCGCCTTCGGCAGACTCGTCGGTGGCGGCGCCGTCGTACACGTTCGGGTCAGACACGGTGACTGCTTCTTCCTGACTTCAAAGGGTGGGACATACGGACAGGCGCCGTGGACGTGGAGCCGGCACCCGCCGCGGGATCAGCCGAAGACGTACGAGACGAGCTTCGAGAAACCCCAGTCAACCACGCTTACGAAGGCGATGACGACGACAACGAACACAATCACCACGGTGGTGTACGTCATCAGGTCGTTGCGGTTCGGCCAGACGACCTTCCGCAGTTCCGCCACGACCTGGCGGTAGAAGAGAGCGAGGCGACCGAGAGGGCCCTTCTTTCCGCGCTTGCCGCCGCGGCGGGGCTTCCTGTCGGTCTCCTGGTCATCCTGAGTCGTGCCAGGCTCAGGGACGTCGATGGAGTCCGTGATCTCGGTCACTCGTCCTCACCTGACTCCGGTCGTGGCCATGCCGCGCCCGTCGCGCGGTACGGCGAGTGCTGTTTTCCTGCCCACGCCCACCTTCAGGCGTGTGAGCAGGGCCGGAGGGACTTGAACCCCCAACCGCTGGTTTTGGAGACCAGTGCTCTACCAATTGAGCTACGACCCTTTGCCGACTCCCCCCAACCTACCAGCAGTACGGCAGACGGGAGGGCCGCCGACGTAGGAGTGTACGGGTTCTCAGGCTGCGCGTCGAACGCCTTGCACCCAGAAGAGGCCGGGAGTGGCCGGGAGTGGCCGGGCGGGGGTCGATTGCCGGCCAAACCCGGTGCCGGGCCGCCGTCGCCGGTGGGACGATGCCCTCATGAGCGCAGCAACCCCCTCAGCCACCCCCTCAGGAACCACCC
>JAJSZB010000654.1:0-1901 GCA_050613715.1 Streptomyces sp. IBSBF 3018 | reverse complement strand
CGACAGCCACCCGCCCCACGACGGGGGGCACCACGGGAGGCGGCTCGACCCGCCCGACGCATCCGACGCCGCCCACCACGACGACCAGGCCGCCGACCACGCCGACGACGACGCCACCGACGACGCCTCCGACCTCGCCGCCGCCCACCACCCCGACGCCGACGGACACCGGTGGCACGGCTTCCCAGTCCGCGACGGCAACCGTCCCCGAGACCCAGCCCGACTCCCCGTCCGTCTCCGCCCCGCCCCCCGCGTCCACAACCCCCACGGGCTGAGGGCGTCCAAGCCCGAGCGCTCGTCCGGGGCGCCCCCACGGAAGGGAAGAGGACCGATGAAGCCGACCAACCGATCCGCTGCGGCCCCGCTGGAGTGGGTGAAGTCGTCGTACTCCGGAAACAACGGCAACTGCGTGGAGGTCGCCGCTCTGCCTGGTGGCGGTCGGGCGCTGCGTGACAGCAAGGACCCCTCGGGGCCGGCGCTGGCGTTCACCGACGCCGAGTTCGCCGCGTTCGTCGCCGCCGCCCGCGCGGGCGAGTTCGGGCAGGCGTAGGGCCGGGCGCAGGTCCGCGACCGTACGGCAGCGCCCGGCCCGGCAATGAGGTCGGGCGTTGGTGGGTTGCGATCGCCTAGGGTTTCGGCATGACGACCATGGAGCCCCGGCCCGATCTTCGGCCGCCCGGTCTGGACGCGGACGAGAGGACGACGCTGCTGGCCTTTCTGGACTATCTGCGCGAGTCCGTCCTGGCGAAGGCGGCCGGTGTTCCGGAGCCGGCGGTGCGTGCGGCCGGGGTCCCTTCCGGGACCAGCCTGCTCCGGCTGCTCAAGCATCTGACCGCCGTCGAGCTGAACTGGTTCGTCTGGGCCTACGCCGGCACCGGCGGCGAGCGCTGGGACGACGACGGCGCGGTGTCCGCGGACGACACCGCGCCGGGCCTCGCGGACGCCTATCGTCGGGCGATCGCCCGGGCCAACGACGTCGTGCTCGCCTGCACCGACCTGGAACGTCCCGGCGCCCGCTCGCTCCGCGAGACCCCGCCGCCGTCGATGCGCTGGGTGCTGGTCCACATGATCGAGGAGACCGCCCGGCACGCCGGCCACGCGGACATCCTGCGCGAGCAGATCGACGGCGCGACCGGACGCTGACGTCCCCGGCCCCCCGGCAACCGGTCCCTCAGAAGAGGCGGTCTTCCTTGTTGTCGATGCCGCGCAGCTCGTCGTAGTCGAGGATCACGCAGCGCATGCCGCGGTCCTCGGCGAGGGTGCGGGCCTGGGGGGCGATGGTCTGGGCCGCGATGACGCCCTCGACCGGCGCGAGGGTGGAGTCGCGGTTCAGGAACTCCAGGTAGCGCGTGAGCTGTTCGACCGCGTCGATGCCGGCCCGCCGCTTCATCTCGATCGCGACCGTGCCGCCCGAGGCGTTCCGGCACAGGATGTCCACCGGGCCGATCGCCGTCGGGTACTCGCGGCGGATCAGCGTCCAGCCCTCCCCGAGCACCTCCATCCGCTCGGCCAGCAGCTCCTGGAGGTGCGCCTCGACGCCGTCCTTGATCAGGCCGGGGTCGACGCCCAGTTCGTGCGAGGAGTCGTGCAGGATCTCCTCTATCGTGATGATCAGCTGCTCACCGGCCTTGTTGGTGACCGTCCACAGGTTGTCCTCGGCCTCCTTGAGGCTGCACGGCGGCGACATCCAGTTGAGCGGCTTGTACGCGCGGTCGTCCGCGTGCACGGAGACGCTGCCGTCGGCCTTGATCAGCAGCAACCTGGTGGCGGACGGCAGATGGGCGGAGAGCCGGCCCGCGTAGTCGACGGAGCAGCGGGCGATCACGAGACGCATGGAGCGCAACGCTACTCGACCGCGCCCCGCCCGCGCGATTCGGTCCGCGCCGCCCGCCCGCGAGGCC
>JAJSZB010000653.1:0-2160 GCA_050613715.1 Streptomyces sp. IBSBF 3018 | reverse complement strand
CCCCCTCCCCGCGCACAAAAAAGAATCGCACCGGACCCGGCGGAGTCCGATGCGATCCTCGTCATACCGTCAAACCAAGAAGCTGAGCCGAACCGTGGAGCGTGTCGTGCACTCCCTCCGGCCGCCCGTTGGGGGCGAGTCGGCCGTCGGGCCGGGCGGCCTGCGCGGGGTGGGGGCCCCGCTCACCGCCCGAAAGAGCTCTCAGGCCTCGCTGCGCTGCTGCGGAATGCCCGCGAGCAGCGCCCGGACCTCCGCCTCGCGGTAGCGGCGGTGCCCGCCGAGCGTGCGGATGGACGTGAGCTTGCCGGCCTTGGCCCAGCGCGTGACCGTCTTCGGGTCGACGCGGAACATGGTCGCGACCTCGGCAGGGGTAAGCAACGGCTCGGCATCAGGGGTGCGAGCGGTCATGAGCGGCCTCCTCGAGAGAACCGAACCAACGCGGTTCTTTCCTCTAAATTCTGCACCTTGACCCACGTTGCCCGAAATGGGCGACGCGGGCCGAGTCGGTAATAGGACGAACGGCTTGTCCTCGGCACTACAACTACACCATCCGTCCAGCCGCGTCGGCCAAACCGATGGATTTGCCCTCTCAGGTGTTCAACCTCGACGGAAGCCGATGGACCGGGCCATAGCGGACAGTCACCCCAACGTGACGATCAGTCACAGTTCAACCATCCGCAACATCCCCACCTTCGAAACGAGCCCGAGGCGGACCCGATGTCCCATTTTGGCATGACAGATGGTGATGCAGGCAAGAGTCCGGTTACGTGCTCTGCGTCACGCTTGGGCCAATACCGCCATGTCTGAGGGCAGAAGGCAAGCGAAGAGGCTCAAGAGACACGAGGAGACAACAGGCCGCACACAGATCCTTCACAACCGGGCGAATCCGCGGAAGCGGTGTGACCCGGCCCACACATCCCACCCGCCAACCCGCGGCGCTCAGTTGGCGAACTGCATCTCCCGCACCGCCCGCCACCGGTCGGTCAGCCGCTCGTACGCCACGCCCGCCGCGTCCGAGTCGCCCTCGCGCAGCGCCGCGAGCCCCTCGGCCACGTCGGCGGCCGAGTGGTCCTCCACCAGCCGGTCCTCGCCCATGACATGGGCCAGGCCGCCGTAGTCCAGCTCCACCAGCGAGCGCGGGTGGAACTCCTCGAGCCAGCGCCCGACGTCGATCAGCCCGTCGATCAACGGCCCTTCCTCCAGGGCGTCCTTGAGCACCCGCAGCCCCCGCGCCACCCGCCGCCTGGCCTGCACCATGGGCGTGCGGTAGCGCAGCAGCGGCTCCTTGGACTCCCCCGCGCCGGCCGGCTCGTACTCCCGCTCGTCGTCGCCGACCAGCACGAACCAGCGCACCGGCACATGCCAGGTGGCCGACCTGATCCACGGCCTGGCGTCCGGGTTGCGCTCGCGCCACGCCTCGTGGTCCGCGGCGGCCTGGCGGCGCACCACCGGCGGCAGCATCGCGTCGAGCACCGGCTCCGGCAGCAGTTCGCCGACGTGCTCCATGGCCAGCCAGCCGCGCAGCCGGGTGCGCCACGGGCAGACGTGCGTCACGCCGCCGACCACCGCGACGAAGGCGTCCCGGCTCTCGTGCACCGGCACCGCGACCGGCGGCACCGGCACCAGGTCGGCCAGGGACTGCCGCAGTTCGTCCTGTGCGGTGCGCGCGGCGCCCGCCGCGGCGTACCGGTACCAGTGGGTGCGCTCGGGCTCGGGAAAGGCCGCCAGCGGCTCGTACACGCGCAGATAAGCCGCGTACGGGACCAGTACCGGTGAACCGCCCACACCCGCTCCCTCGCCGCCTGCGCCGTGCGTCGACGTCCGACCTCCCGATCGTCCCACGCGGGCCCCATGATCGGTCCCGCAGGGCCTACGCTGACACCGACGAGCCCTCCGCCACCCTTACGGNTGCGTCGACGTCCGACCTCCCGATCGTCCCACGCGGGCCCCATGATCGGTCCCGCAGGGCCTACGCTGACACCGACGAGCCCTCCGCCACCCTTACGGGGGGCTGAGCACCTCACCGGGCCCCCGACCCGACGGGCCCACCGCACACCGCTGGACACCTCTGGACACCTCTGGACTATGGGAGTCACCACCGTGACCGACGTACGACAGGCAGTACGACAGGACCAACCCCCGCGGGACGAACCGGCGCAG
>JAJSZB010000652.1:0-1913 GCA_050613715.1 Streptomyces sp. IBSBF 3018 | reverse complement strand
GGCCCGCCCCGCGACCGGCGCCCCGGCCGGCCCTTCCGCCGACCGCCCGGCCGGCCGTTCCGCCGATCCTTCCGCCGAGCGCCTCGCCGGCCGTCCCGCCGACCCTCCCGCCGATCCGTACGGGCACAACGTCTTCACCCGCGACCCCGAGCGGATCGCCGCGCTGTGGCGGGCCCGCAAGGCGTTCGTGTCGGCGGTGGGGGGCGCGCGGCGGCCCGGGACGACGCTGATCACCGAGGACTTCGCGGTGCCGCCCGAGCGGCTGGCCGACGCGTGCGCGGAACTCCTCGCGCTCCAGCGCGCGCACGGCTTCGACGCGGCCGTCGCCGGCCACGCCGCCCACGGCAACCTGCACTTCCTGCTCGCCTTCGACGCCGCCGACCCCGCGGACACCGCGCGCTACGCCGCGTTCATGGACGACTTCTGCCACCTGGTCGCCGAGCGGTTCGACGGCTCGCTCAAGGCCGAGCACGGCACCGGCCGCAACCTCGCGCCCTACCTGGAGCTGGAGTGGGGCGCCAGGGCCACCGCGCTGATGTGGCGGGTCAAGCGGCTGCTCGACCCCGACGGCGTGCTCGCCCCGCGCGTGGTGCTCGACCAGGACCCGCGCGGCCACCTGCGCGGCCTGAAGACGCTGCCGGTGCTGCCCGCCGCCGAGGCCGCCGCCGACGCCTGCATCGAGTGCGGGCTGTGCGAGCCGGTCTGCCCCAGCCGCGACCTGACCACCACGCCGCGCCAGCGGATCGTGCTGCGCCGGGAGATGGCCCGCCAGCCGGCCGGCTCCCCGGTGCGCCGGGCGCTGCTCGACGCGTACGGCTACGACGCGGTCGACACCTGCGCGGGCGACTCGCTGTGCGGCCCGGCCTGCCCGGTCGGCATCGACACCGGCGCGCTGATGAAGGGCTTCCGGCGCGAGCGGCACCCGGCGGGCGCGCGGCGTGCGGCGGCGTTCACCGCGGCGCACTGGCGGACCGCCGAGCGCGCCGCGCGGGCCGCGCTCGCCACCGCCTCCGCGGTACGGGGCCGGGTCGGCGACCGGCCGCCGGCCGCCGCGACCGCGCTGGCCCGCTCGGCCGCGGGCGCGGCGGGGCTGCGGGCGCACGAGCTGATACCGGCCTGGCTGCCGGAACTCCCGGGCGCGGCGCCCGCGCTGCCGAGGACCGGGCGGCAGGGCGCGGCGGCGGTCTACTTCCCCTCGTGCGTCAACCGGATCTTCGGGCCGCCCGCGCGGACCGGCGGCTGGGCCCCGGCGGCCCTGGTCGCGCTCGCCGAACGGGCCGGCGTCCCGCTGTGGATCCCGCCGGACGTGGCGGGGACGTGCTGCGCCACGGTGTTCCGCTCCAAGGGGTTCGCCGCGGCCGACGCGGTCATGGCCAACCGGGTGGTGGAGCACGCCTGGGCGTGGACCGGCGGCGGCCGGCTGCCGGTGGTGGTCGACTCCGGGTCGTGCGCGGTGGGGCTCGGGCGTGACGTCGTCCCCCACCTGACCGAGGAGAACCGGGAACTGCACGCGGAGCTGGAGGTGGTCGACGCGGTGGTGTGGGCGGCGGACCACCTGCTGCCGAAGCTTCCCGCCGGGGCGCGGGCGGGGGCGGTCGTGCTGCACCCCACGTGCGTGGGCGGGCCGGGCGCGGCGGCGGCGCTGCGGGGGCTGGCGGAGGCGTGCGCGGAGGAGGTCGTGGTGCCGCAGGACGCGGGGTGCTGCGGGTTCGCGGGGGACCGCGGGATGCTCCACCCGGAGCTGACGGCTTCCGCGACGCGGCGGGAGGCGGAGGAGGTGGCCGGGCGCGGCTACGAGGCGTATCTGTCGTGCAATCGGCTCTGCGAGGTTGCGCTGGAGCGCGCCACGGGGGAGGTGTACGAGTCCGTCTTCGCGGCCCTCGCCCGCACCCACCACCTCCCCTGACCCGGGG
>JAJSZB010000651.1:0-1918 GCA_050613715.1 Streptomyces sp. IBSBF 3018 | reverse complement strand
GGCCGAGGGGCGTGGGTGCGGCGGGCGGGCGGGAGCTCAGCCCGCCGCCGCGTCGAGTGCCTCTTCGAGCCGGGGCCCGGCGAACTCCCGCACCCAGGCGGTGTGCTCCGCGCCGTAGCCCCGCGGCACCACCTCGACCAGCATGATCAGATACAGATAGCACCGGTAGAGCGCTGTCCGGCGCAGCGCCCCCGCGTCGAACGCGGTCCGCCCGCCGCCCGCGCCGTACCCGGTCAGGAACGCCGGATCGCGCTCGGCGTCCGCGGTGAACAGCGACAGCGACGCGAAGTCGGCGAGCGGGTCGCCCCAGAACATCCGCTCGCCGTCGATGACGCCGCTGATCTCCCGCCGCCCGGCCGGGCCGTCCAGCAGGACGTTGCCCGGCCACAGGTCGAAGTGCACCAGCGCCGGCACGGTCACCTCCTCCAGCAGCGGCTCCGCTGCCGCCAGCGCCGCGCGGATCCGCGCCACCGGGCGCGGCAGCCACGCGCCGTACCGCTCCGCGTCGTCGAGCACCGCCCCGGTCATCGCGGTGAACGCCTCGGCCCAGCGGCCGGCCGGCGCCCCGGTGCTCCGCGACGGATAGCCGAAGCCCGGGCCCGTGACGCCGTGCAGCCGCGCCACCATCCGCCCCAGCGACTCCCGCAGACGGTCCCGCTCCCGGTTGTCCATGCTCTCGGCCGCGGACCACCAGGTGACGCCCGGCAGACGGCTCATCAGCACGAACGGGACGTCGTCCGCGAGGGTGTCCGGGGCGGTCTCCGTGGCAGCGTCCGGCGCGTCCGGCGCGTCCGGTCTGCGGTCCGGCCCGGGGTGCGGCGCGCGGTCGGCACCGGCCTCCGGGCCGCGGTCCGGGCGCGCGTGCAGTACCCGCGGCGCCGGCACGCCGACCGCGGCGGCCGCGTCGTAGAACAGCGCCTCGCCCTGGAGCAGACCCTGCTCGTAGCGCAGGCCGGGTGTGCCGGCGGGCGGCGGGACCTTGAGCACCAGCCGCTCGCCGCCGGTGAGTTCGACGGCGGCGAGGGTGTTGTAGGTGCCGCCGGACAGCGCGGTCACGCGGGCGACGCGGTCGCCGGCGCCGCTGCCGAGGACGCCGGAAGAGGTCAGCCGGGCGATCACCGCGGCGACGGCCGGATCGCCCGCCTGTTCGTCCGCCTGTTCGTCCGTCCGCCCGTCCGCCTGCTCGTCCGCCGGCTCCTTCTGGTCCGTCTGCCCGTTCTCGTCGTTCCGTGTGTCCGCGCCCATGACGCCCCGCCCCTCCCGTGCCCGCCGCGTTCGTCCCGGTCCCTGTCCCCGTCCCCGCGCGCGGGGATCGCGGCGGCCCGCGGGCGAGCGTCACCCTACGCCGGGCGTGGGCGGCAGGGTGGGCGCGAGCGGCGGGCGTGGGCGGCGGCCGTACGGCGGCCGGGTGCATTTCCCCGCCCGGAGGAGGTGGTGACCCAAGAAGCGGACATTAAGGAGTTAATACGACTAATACCGCCCGGGTGGAGGAAGGAGTGCCATGGCCCACGGCCAGATCTCCGAGGTGGAGCAGGACGATCCCGAGGCCGAGGGCGAGGCCGGCGCCCCGGGCGGCCGTCGGCGGCGCAGACGCCTGCTCCCCTGGAAGCACCGCCGCGACCTGACACCCGCCCAGCTGCGCCGCCGCAAGCTCACCACCCGCGGCGTCCTCGGCGTGTGCGTGGTCTGCGCGGGCACCCTCGGCTGGTCGGTCGGCAAGGCGCTCACCTACCCGGGCAAGGACAGCACGCAGGCACGCCTCGCCGAATGGGCGCGCGACCACGAGCTGGGCTTCGTCGTCGACCAGCTGGAGAACTGGCAGTACGACATGAACCCGCCCAAGGTCGGCGGCAGCCTGTCCGCCGACGCGCTGGCCCGGATGAACGACACCGCGCCCGCCACCCCCTCGCCCGCACAT
>JAJSZB010000650.1:0-1941 GCA_050613715.1 Streptomyces sp. IBSBF 3018 | reverse complement strand
GTTCGGGGTTGGGCGGGGTGTGCGGGGGCGTCCGGGGGGTCCGCGGCGTCCGGGATGCGGCCCGCACGGCGGGGCGCGGCGCGGTCAGCCGGCCTCGACGGGCTGCGGCTGCTTGCGCTGCGCCGCGGCCGGCGCCTTGCGGCGGGCCGGCCAGAGCACGACCGCGGTCATCGGGACCGCGTAGACGAGCCAGCCGATGACCATCGCCCAGTTCGGGTACGGCTGGATGCCCAGGACGCCGGTGACCACCGAGGAGACCGGTGTGCCGGGGCGTACCAGCCAGGACAGGTCGAACGCCTGCGAGCCCTGGTCCAGCCAGCCGCCCTCGTAGGCGGTCATCAGGGCGGTGGCGACCAGGCCGGCCGCGACCAGGATCAGCACCACGCCGGTGACGCGGAAGAAGCGGGAGAGGTTGATGCGGATGCCGCCGCGGTAGATGCCGTAGCCGATGACCGCGGCCACCACGATGCCGAGGGCGGCGCCGGAGCCGCCGTACCAGGGGTTGCTGCTCTCGTTGAAGGTGGCGAGCAGGAACACCGAGGTCTCGAAGCCCTCGCGCAGCACCGCGAGGAAGGCCATCACGACCAGCGCGGAGGCGGAGCCGGCGGCCAGCGCCTGCCCGGCCGCGCCCTCCAGGTCCTTGCGCAGGTCGCGGGAGTGGCGCTTCATCCACAGCACCATGTAGCTGACCATCACCACGGCGATCGCGCCGACGACCGTCTCCAGCTGCTCCTGCTGACGCTGCGGCAGGTCGCTGGACCACACCTGGAGGCCGACCGCGACCGCGACGCAGATCGCCACCGCGATGCCGACGCCGATCCAGACCTTGCGCAGCGCGTCCCGGCGGCCCTGTTGGCCGAGGAAGGACGCGATGATGCCGACGATGAGCGCCGCTTCGAGTCCTTCGCGCAGTCCGATGACGAACGTGGGCAGCATGTGGGTCCTTCGGATTCCGGTCGGCGGGCGCCGTGGATGGTCGGCGGTTGTGTCTTAGCGAAGCCTGCCCTTGGTTAGGCGACCCTCACTAGAATGCGCGCCCACCGCCGTACGTCAAGCCGCGTGTGGGAGCAAAGCGGGCGAAGGGGATGTCAGGGGCGGTCGCGGGCATGTGATTTGACCATCCCTTTACCGTTGTGGCCGGGGGCGGAACCGGTCGCGGTCCGGGCGTCGGGGAGTTTCCCGGCAAAGGCGGGACAAGCGGAAGACGAGGGTTCCGCCTGGCCCGAGCGTTCCCCTAAGGTCCATCCCGCCATGGATTACTGCTACGCGTGCCGTCGCCATCTCAACGGCGCGTACTCCTGCCCCGGTTGCGGGACCCCCGCGGACGAACTGGTGCTGCCCGCGACCGCCGACACCGCGCGGCTGCCCGCGGTGCCGCAGGACGACGGGCACGAGCCGCTCGGCGGCGGCCGGGCCGCGCGCCGCGCCGAGAACCGGCGGGGCAGGGTCCGGCGGGCCCGCCGCGGCAGGCAGCGCGCCGCGGTCTACGGCGTGGGCGCGATCGCGGCGGTCGGCGCGCTCGCGATGTTCTCCATGGCGGCGCTGTCCGGCGGTCCGGGCGGGTCGGGCGACTCCGGCGGCAGCGGGCCCGGCGTCGTACTGCCGCCCGGCGCCACGTCGGGGCCGCCGTCGAGCGATGACGCGGACCTGTTCCCCGAGGGCTCCGGCAGCCCGAGCCCCTCCGCGTCGCACCCCGGCAGGAGCGCTTCCGCGACGCCCTCGGCGACCCCCACGACGCCGCGTACGTCCGCGTCCTCGCACCCCGCGCACACCACGCGGCCGGCGACCACTCCCGCGTCGCCCCCGGCCACCACGACGCGCCCGGCCACGCCCTCGGCGACCCCCACGACCACCCGGCCCACGCCGACGCAGACGACGTGCAAGCCGGTGCTGTGGTGGTGCGACGGGTAGGAGCGGCGGGCGGGCGGGCCGGGCGGGCCG